>PMKV01000024.1 GCA_003157875.1 Chloroflexota bacterium | reverse complement strand
CCTGTGCGGCATCTGCGTCGACGCATGCCCTTACGACGCCCTGCGTGGCGGCCCGGATAACGAGCTCGCTCACACCGGCCGAGCCGACCCGGAGATCGACCTGATCGCGCTCGCGGCGGCCGCTCGCGAGACCGAGGTGACCTACATCCAGCGCGAGCGGGACTGGCTCGCCCACGCCCTCGCCGAGGGACGCATCGAGAATCCGGGGGAATCCCTGCCGGCGCTACCGCCGTCACTCGCGGGTGCTCCCGGCAAGAGCGGCGGAGTCACTCGTCAATGACCGTCATCGCGTTCCGGGCGGAGGAGGGAAGCGAAGCATG
This sequence comes from Chloroflexota bacterium, assembly GCA_003157875.1. Lineage (GTDB taxonomy): Bacteria > Chloroflexota > Limnocylindria > Limnocylindrales > CSP1-4 > Fen-1039. The sequence goes on along the minus strand of PMKV01000024.1, from coordinate 24,206 downwards.
CCGATAGGCGACTCGATCCCGTTAGTCGGGGTCCGTTGGGACGACGTCCTGTTCGTCGCGCTCGCTGCCACGCTTCTTGGGTCGGCCGTGCTGGTCGTCACGATGCGCGACATCATCCGCTGCGGTCTTGCCCTGACGGTGTCGTTCGGGGCGCTGGCGGGGATCTACGCGCTGCTGGGTAACCCGCTGATCGCCGCGACCCAGGTCCTCGTCTACATCGGTGCCATCAGCATCCTGATCCTCTTCGCCATCATGCTGACCCAGACCAAGAACGCTCCGGTCCGGCTGGTCTTCCAAACCCAGGCCTGGATCGCGGCGGGCGCGGCCGTCGTGATCGCGGTCGTGATCGCCTGGACGGTCCTGGCCACGACCTGGCCGGCCGGTGCGACGCGGGTCTTCACCCACACCGCCGACATCGCCCACAAGCTCTTCAGCGACTACGTCCTGCCGTTCGAGGTCGTGAGCGTGCTGCTGACCGGTGCCGTCGTCGGCGCCGTGTACCTGGCCCGACGCGAAGGCGACCCGGGCGAGGGCAAGTCGCGCGAGGGGGATCGATCGTGAGCAACTCGCTCGACTCATACCTGGTTCTCTCGGGACTGCTCTTCGCGATCGGCACCTTCGGTTTCCTGGCCCGCCGCAACGCCATCAGCATGCTGATGTCGATCGAGCTGATGATCAACGCGGTCAACCTCACGATCCTCGCCTTCGGCGCCTTCGTGGCGAAGCTGCGGCCGGACGCCGCCGTCATCGCCCTGATAGTCATCGCCGTCGCGGCGGCCGAGGCCACGGTCGGCCTGGCGATCGTCATCGCAATCTACCGCAACCGCAAGACACCGCTGGTCGACGAGTACGACTCGATGAAGGATTAGGCGATGAACTTCCTGATCCCGCTCATTCCGCTGCTGCCGCTGGCCGGCTTTGCGGTCACGGGGCTGCTCGGCCGGCAGATGGGGCGCCAGTCGCACCAGATCGCCGTCTGGGCCGTCGTGGCCTCATGGCTGGTGGCGATGGTCGTCGCCTTCGGCGCCCTTGCCCACGTCGGCATCGCCACGGCCGGCATCGACGTCAAGCTCTGGGACTGGATCCCGGCCACCGGGTTCCATGCCGATTTCGGTTTCTTCGTCGATCCGCTGACCGCCTGCCTGCTGATCGTGGTCACGACCATCGGCATGCTCGTCCACATCTACTCGATCGGCTACATGGCCCACGACGAGGGCAAGTGGCGCTTCTTCGCCTACCTGAACCTGTTCATGTTCTCGATGCTCCTCCTGGTCCTGGCCGACAACTTCCTGCTCGTCTTCGCCGGCTGGGAGCTGGTGGGCCTGTGCAGCTACCTGTTGATCGGCTTCTGGTACACGCGCCGCTCCGCCGCTGAGGCCGCCAAGAAGGCCTTCCTGGTCAACCGCGTCGGCGACATGGGCTTCGCCCTCGGCATCATGGCCATCTGGACCCAGATGGGCACGCTCAACATGCAGGCGGTCTTCGCCAGGATCGGCGCCATGCCGCACGAGTGGCAGATCGCCATCGCCCTGCTGATCCTCTGCGGCGCCGTCGGCAAGAGCGCCCAGTTCCCACTCCATGTCTGGCTGCCGGACGCGATGGAGGGCCCAACCCCGGTCTCCGCGTTGATCCATGCGGCGACGATGGTCAACGCCGGCGTGTACCTGGTGGCCCGCTGCAACCTGATCTTCCAGAGCGCCTCCGAAGTCATGGTCCTCGTGGCCGCGATCGGCATCTTCACCGCCATCCTGGCCGCCTCGATCGCCTTCACCCAGACCGACATCAAGCGCGTCCTGGCGTACTCCACGATCTCGCAGCTGGGCTACATGTTCGCCTCGCTGGGCGTCGGCGCGTGGACGGCGGCGATCTTCCANNGGCGAGCAGGACATGCGCAAGATGGGCGGCCTGGCCCGCAAGATCCCGATCACCTACGTGACGATGCTCATCGGCTCAGTGGCCATCGCGGGCGTCCCGCCCCTCGCCGGCTTCTTCTCCAAGGACGAGATCCTTGGCGGCGCCTTCAAGAACGGCTTCCTGTGGGTCTGGGCGATCGGCTTCCTCGTCGCCGGCATGACCGCCTTCTACATGTTCCGCCTCATGGGCATGACCTTCTGGGGCCCGAGCCACGTCGATCCAGAAGTCGAGCACCACATCCACGAGTCGCCGCCCTCGATGACGCGGCCGCTCATCCTGCTGGCCGTCCCGGCCGTCTTCCTGGGCATGCTGATCGGCTTCCCGCCCGAGGCGGGTCTGCTGCATACGTGGCTGGCGCCCGTATTCGAGGGCGCCATCGCCTTGAGCCACCGAACCGAGGCGGCCTACACCTTCATGGGCGTCGACGGCGTCCTGGCGATTGTCACGACCGGCCTGGTGGCCTGCGCCATCGTCCTGGCCTGGCGCCTCTTCGGCGTCAACATGCCGTCGATCGGCGTCAACCTCGCCCCACGACCCGATCGGGTCCGCGAGATCAGCGCCCGGCCCGGCTTCGCCTTCTTCTATCGCGGCTCCTCGCACAAGTGGTGGTTCGACGACCTGAACAACCTCCTGTTCGTGGTCTGGGGCGGCAGGCTCGCCGCCGCGGTCTTCTGGTTCGATCGGACGGTCGTCGACGGCACGGTCAACGGCATCGGTGCCGTGACGACGGGCGCCGGCATGCGGCTCCGCCAGGTCCAGACCGGCCGGGTCCAGAACTACGCCCTCGGCATCGCCCTCGGACTGATCGCGATGGCCGTCGGCTACGTCCTCATCGCGGTTCGGTAGGAGGAAGAGATGACCAACCTGCCGATCCTGAGCCTGATCACCTTCACGCCGCTCGTCGGGGCGCTCGTCGTGGCGGCCCTGCCGGCCCAGTACCCCGACCTGGTTCGGCGCACCGCCCTGGCCTTCGCCCTGCTGGCGTGGGTCATGTCGCTGGTCCTGCTGGCGGCCTTCGCCTTCGGCCCAACCGGCTTCCAGTTCATCGAGGCCCACAGCTGGATCCCGTCCTTCGGCATCCAGTACAAGGTCGGCGCCGACGGCCTGTCGGTGCTGATGGTCGTCCTGACGACCACGTTGAGCTGGATCAGCATCCTGGCCAGCTTCGGGCCGATTAAGGACCGGGTGAAGGGCTACATGATCTCCTTCCTCGTCCTCGAGGTCGNNCGGCATCTGGGGCGGCGCCAACCGAATATACGCCACGATGAAGTTTGTGCTGTACACGCTGGTCGGCTCGCTCCTGATGCTGGTCGCGATCCTAGCCACCGCCTTCGCCTACCAGGCCGGACACGGCGGCTCGTGGGCAGGCGCATTCGACTTCGTCGGCCTGCAGTCCTGGGCGGCGGCCGGCCAGTTCGGCGACGCCTTCCAGAACCTGGCCTTCCTGGCGCTTTTCCTGGCCTTCGCCATCAAGGTCNNATCCTGGCCGGCGTCCTGCTCAAGCTCGGTGCCTACGGCCTGATCCGGTTCGCCGTGCCGCTCTACCCTCACGCGGCCCACACGTTCGCCGGCCCGATCATCGTCCTGTCGGTGATCGCCATCGTCTACGGCGCCATCGTGTCGATCGTCCAGACCGACCTCAAGCGCCTCGTGGCCTACAGCTCGGTCAGCCACATGGGCTTCGTGACCCTGGGCATCTTCGTCTTTTCCGCCACGGCGCTGCAGGGCGCAATCCTGCAGATGATCAACCACGGCCTGATCACGGGAGGCCTCTTCCTCCTGGTCGGTGTGGTCTACGAGCGAACCCACGATCGAACGATCGCCAAGATGGGCGGCCTCGCGGCGTCGATGCCGATCTGGGCGACGGTCTTCGGCTTCTTCATCCTGGCCTCGGCCGGGCTGCCGGGCCTGTCGGGCTTCGTGGGCGAGTTCCTGGTCTTCGTGGGGTCGTTCGGGGTGGCGCCCGTGATCGCCTTCGCCACGATCATCGTGATGGTCCTGGCGGCCACGTATCTGCTCTGGATGTTCCAGCGCGTCGCCTTCGGCACGCTCTCGGACTTCCTGAAGGGTCTGGGTGGCCACGTTACAGATATGAACCGGACCGAGCTGGCGACACTGCTGCCGCTCGGCGTCCTGATCGTCGTGCTCGGGCTCTTCCCGAGTCTTGTGCTCGATCTCCTCCGCGCACCTGCCCAGGCGTTCCTGGCGGCTGCCGGAGTCGCGGTCGGCGGTTGAGTCCGGATCCACCAATGCCCGCTTGCATCTCGCTCGCTCAGCCGGCTCATCGCGGCGTTGGCTCCTGCGCGCCTCACTCACGCATCTACGGATGCGCTCGCTGCGGTGCTCGTCGCCGCCTTGCGCTGAGCTCGTCGGAGCGGCGACCAGCTGCGCATGATCGGTGGACACGGACTCTTAGAGGAGCATCGAGATGAGTTGGGCCGACCTGGGAACGATCTCACCGGTCGTCATCGCCGTCCTGGTCGCGGCGGCCATCCTGATAGTCGACATGGTCGTGCCGGGTCGGCGCGCCCCGATCGTCGTCACCGCGCTGGGCGGTCTCGGGGTGGTTGCGTTGGCCATCCTCATCCAGGCCGGCCACGCCGGAACCGCGTTCGGCGGCGCCTACTCGCTCGACAACCTGACCGTCTTCCTCGACATGCTCTTCGTGTCGATCGCCGCCCTCACGATCGTGTTCGCGATCGACTATCTCGAGCCGCGCGGCCTGCCGATCGCCGAGTTCGCCGCGGTCCTGGTCTTCGCCATCACCGGCGCGATGCTCATCGCCGGCTCGACCGACCTGCTGCTGCTATTCGTCGCCCTCGAGCTGATGGTACTGCCCGGCTACGTTCTGGCGGGCTTCGCCCGGCGCGACCCGTATTCGGGCGAGGGCGCGATCAAGTACTTCCTGCTCGGCTCGTTCTCGAGCGCGATCCTGCTCTTCGGGCTGGCCTATGTCTGGGGAATGACCGGCACCACGCGCGTCGACGGAGTGGCGGCGGCCCTCGCCACCGCGGCGGCGCACGGGTCGATCCAGCCCGGTTTGGCGCTGGGCCTGGCCTTCATGACCGCCGGCGTGGCCTTCAAGATGGCGGCCGTGCCGTTCCACTACTGGACGCCCGACGCATACCAGGGGTCACCGACGCCGGTCACGGCGTACCTGTCGGTCGGCCCCAAGATCGGCGCCTTCGCCATCGTGCTGCGCCTCTTCGTGGAAGCCCTCGGACCCCTCAAGGCCGACTGGCTGCCGGTCGTGATCGTCCTGGCNNCGCCCACACCGGCTACATGCTGGTCGGTCTGGCGGCCTACGCCGGCGGGCAGCAGAGCGCCCTCTCGGCCATCGTCTTCTACGGGGCCGCGTACACGTTCATGAACATGGGCGCCTTCGCGATCGTCGCCGCGCTGCAGCGCCGACCGGGAGTCAGCAGCCAGATCGCCAGTTTCGCGGGGTTGGGGCGGCGCGATCCGTGGCTCGGGGCGCTGATGGCCCTCTTCCTGCTGTCGCTGACCGGCATCCCGCCGCTCGCCGGCTTCTGGGCCAAGGCCTACGTGATCCTGGCCGCGATCCAGGCCGGTGGCTGGCTGACCGCTCTGGCCGTGCTGGCCATGATCAACGCGGCCGCCGCGGCCTTCTACTACCTGCGAGTCGTTGTGTATATGTACATGCGCGAGCCGGCCGAGGAGACCGCACCGAGTTCTCCGGGCGTGCTCTTCCGGGTCGGCTTGGCGGTCACCGGTGTGGCGACACTGGTCTTCGGCCTATTCCCGGCGATCGCGACCGCGGCGACCAACGCCGCAAACGCGCTCCACTAGAGACGCGTCGCCCGGCCCTGGTCTTGGTGGCTCAGTTACGGCGTATACAGCTCGGCTGAGGCCAGGAAGGCCTGGTCGCCATCGTCCCCGCCGGCCAAGAGGACGCGGCCGTCGGCGAGTAGGGTGGCGGTCTGGTTCTCACGAGCGCTCCGTATCCAGCCGGTCGGGCCGAAAGTGCCAGTTGCCGGGTCGAATAGCTCGGCGTCGAGGAGCATCCCCAAGGCGCGACCGAGAAGCGGAGCGAGCGCACCTAGGGGGTGCGTGAGCGAGCAGCGCAGGCCGCAACGAAGGGATCGGCCGGCTGACGGCGAGCTACTGGTCGCCGAAGGGGGCGATCGAGTGGGAGGGGCCTGCTACCACGTCCTGGGACGGCGTCGCCGTGACGATAGGCAGCGGCGTCGGCGTGTCCCCGGGGATGATGACGGCCGTGGGCTTGGGCGGCACGTTGGTAACGGCGCCGGGCCAGGCCACGATGACCGCCAGGGCCACCAGCAGTGCCGCCGCGACTCCGGCGAGAGCCCCTACGATGAGATTCATTCGCTTTGCCATGTCCTGAGGTTACCAAGGATCGGGCTTCGCGTCACGGTGGCCGGTTCCGGCGGCCTCCGCGGGGCCGAGCCGGCGGGGGCGCACGGACCGCCCCACCGCGCCGAGGCGGGCGCATCCGGGCCACGCACAACGGCCTCGACCGGTCGCTGGACCGCCCCGCGACCCAGCGTCGGATCTCGGGGTCCAGCCCGAGGCGAAACGGGTTGCGGCCTGCTAGCATGCCGGACCATGCAGCGATTCCGCTCCCTCCTTGACGGCGTGCGACGCACCGTGCTGCGACCCATCGGCCGCGTCGGCGGGGATCTGCTCGGCTTGGTTCCCGCTCTCATTGCCGGAGCCGGCGTCTTCCTGGTCGTGGCGGGGCTCTTCTACTACCTCCAGCCGGTCGAGGCACAGGCGATCGCCACCCCGTCCGCGCCGTCCCAGTCGGTGGCGCCGTACAGCCTTCCCCCGCGAGTGTCCATGGCGCCTTCGGAGAGCGCCGGCGCCAGCAGAACCGCCTCGGTAGTCACGCGGGTCAGGGTTCAGGCCCTTGGCATCGACCTGCCGGTCGTCGCCGCACCGGCCAACGAGGAATTCCCGTTGTGCAACACGGCCGAGTACCTGGTCCTGGACAAGACCCTGGCCTATCCCGGCCTGCAGCAGGCCACCTACCTGTACGCCCATGCCCGCACGGGCATGTTCCTGCCGCTCCTGACCGACTCTCTGACCAACGACGGGGCGGCCATGATCGGGATGTGGGTCGAGGTCTACACCGACGACAATCAGGACCACGTCTACCAGATCATCAGGGTCCTCGTCCACGTTCAAGGAAGCTCCGCCCTGGACGAGCCGGCGGCGGTCAAGACGGACCAGCTGTGGCTTCAGACCTCCGAGGGTCGGATCGGCAATCCGCTCAAGCTGCAGGTCGTGGCCGAGCCGATCGGCGTGCTGGCGGCCTCCAGCGCCGACGCGCACCCCGCGGCCACGGGCAGCGTCTGTCCCGACGCCCCGAAATGCACCACTGCCACCGGCGGCGGCTGCAAGCGCTGAGCGCGCTCTAGATCCAGTCGATCCGGCGCAGGGCGGCCACGGCGACGCCCGCCAGCACCAGGCTCCCAAAGGTCACGATCCAGAAACCGATCCCTTCGTCGAACCGAAGCGCGAACTGAGCCTCGCTCATGCCGAAGATCCCGGCCACGGCACCGATCCCGGCGACCACGACGGTGACGCCGGTCAGGCGTTTCATGATCAGCGACAGGTTGTTGTTGACCGTGGAAAGGTACGTCTCCAGCGTCGCCGATGCCAGCTCGCGGTATGTGTCGAGCTCGTCGGTGAGTCGAATCAGGTGATCGTAGGCGTCGCGGTAATAGAGCCGCTCCCCTGCCGAGATGAACTTGTCTTCGCGGCTGGACAGGGCGTTGAACATCTCGCGCTGGGGGGAAGTCACGCGCCGAATCTGGATCATCTGGCGCTTGAGGGTGAACAGGCGCTCCAGCAACGCCCGATCGGCTCGGGCCACCACCTGGTCCTCCAGGTCGTCGATCTCGTCGCCGAGCTGGTCGAGAATCGGGAAGTAGTTGTCGATGACGTCGTCGGCGAGGGCCCACAAGAGGTGGTCGGCGCCCTTCGCCAGGACCTCGGCCGGGCCGGCCCGCAGATGCCGGGTGGCTCGCGGATCCCACCAGGCGCTGTGATTGCTGAGCAGGTAGCGCCCGTCCAGGACGAAGTCCAATTCGCGCTCGTAGATGGAGCCGTCGTCGAAACCGAGCGAGAAGATGACCACGTGAAGCAGATCGCCGATCTGCTCGAGCTTGGCTCGTTGGTCGCGCTCGGTGATGTCCTCGGCGAGCAGCGGGTGCAGTCCCAGGGCCTTCGATACCCGACCCTTCATCTCGGGCCCCGCGGCGCAGACGTCGATCCAGAGACGGGTGCCCCGCCGGCGCAGCGCGTTCGGCAACTCGGCGATAGCCGCCTCGCCTTCCCACTCCCGGTATCCGCCGGCTTCACTGACGGCCAGCCTGACCACGCCGGCGGACGCCGCCTCGGCTGCGGTCGATCCGGGCTCGGCGGCAGTCGCGGTCGATCCGGCGGTCGAAGCCGGGGGCCCCGGCAGATCGACGGCAACCGGACCGTCAGAAGGCGATTTCGCCATACCCGATCTCCTCAGATTCGACGCTTCCGCGCGATCGATCGCGGCCCGGCCTGACTCGGAGCACGAGTGCCGGCAGGACCGCTATCAATGTGATGGCCGCGGCCACGAGAAAGATGCCGACCATGATCGTCGCGCCCTTCGACGCGGCCCACTGCTCGAGCGCCTGGGCCACCAGGCCGTCGTTGATCGGCCTATCGCGCAAGTAGGCGGGAATGTACTGCTTGTAGCCCTCCCCGGATCCGTAGATCTCGTTCGAGATACGGGTGATGGTCGTCGATCCGTAGGCCGTCAGCGCGGCCATCCCGACGGCCATGCCGATCATCCTGGCGACCGTGACGGTAGCCGAGGCCGCCCCAAAAGCAGCCCGGCCCGCGGCCTCGACCGCGGCGGTGGACCGGGGCGTTACCGTGAGCCCGAAACCTATTCCGAAGACCGCCCCCGATGCGGCGAAGGCGTCCGTCGAGGCACTCGGAGTCCATGTCGACATCCAAGCCAGCCCGCCCGCGCTCAGGGCCAGGCCGACCACGGTCAGAAGCCGCAACGACACCCGCCGCGCCAGGAGTCCCGACGCCAGGGCGCCGATGGCCATCGCACCGGCGATCGACCCCAGAACGACGCGCTGCTCATCCGGCCCGCCATACAGGACGCGATCGACGAAGACCGCCCCGCCGACGATGGCCGTCGCCATGCCGTAGCCGGTCAGGAGCGAGATCAGCGCCGCGGAGGAGAAGATGCGGTCGGCGAACAGGCGCGGGTCCAGGAACGGGTACGGCCGGCGAAGGCCGTGCCACACGGCGAGCAGTCCGGCCACGACGCCGCCGGAGATCAGCCCGGCCACGGCAACTTCCGTAGGAACGCCGAAGACCTCGTCGGAGTTGCCAATGAGGGTCGTGCCGGCCAGGATCCCGCCCAGGCCGAGGCTAAAGAGCGCGGCCCCGATCCAGTCCAGCCCCGCGGGCTGTCGAGGCGTGTCCCAGTCGGCGCTGGCCGCCCAGGCGATGGCCAGGGCGCAGATCCCGATCGGGACGTTGACGTAGAAGACCCAGCGCCACGACGGGGCGATGGTCGAGACGAGTGGTCCGCCGGCGATGCCCATATTGGCCAGAGCGGTCTCCGCATGCACAGTCTCGAGAACGGCTGCGCCGACGAACGGTCCGGCGGCCATTCCCAGGAAGGTGAGCGCGCCGATGACGCCGAGCGCCCTAGGTCGAGCGGAGCCTTCGAACAGGTGGGAGGCGGCGGCTGTGGCAACAGGGATGATGGCGCCGCCGCCGACCGCCTGGACCAGCCGGGCGGCGATCAGCTGGTCGAGACTCTGGGCGAGACCGGCCAGCAGCGACCCAATCGTGAACACGGCCAGGGCGGCCAAAAACAGTCGACGCGCGCCCCACAGGTCGGTCAGGCGGCCGGCGAGCGGCATGGTCACCACGTAGACCAGCAGATAGCCGTTGATGATCCACGACGCCTTGCGCAGGTCCGTCCAGTTGGCCATCGTGGCCAGGATCTGGGGCAGGGCGACGGCCGTGACCATCAGTTCCAGGCCGGCCAGGAACACGCCGATGCCGAGCACGCCGAGGAGCAGGTACGAGTCGCGTCGACGCATGCTGGCCAGTGTACGGGCGTCCGTCCGAGGTTGCGTGATCCGGTCGTCCGGTGGCGGAGTCCGAGCCGTCGCGCCTCCCCGATGCCCGAGCCACGGCAGTGCAGGACGCCACTCCCCGGTGCGGGCCGGCGTCTACATCCCGCGCCCGGCGAGGTGGGGCTACTATTCCGGGGCCCCGCTCGATGCCGACGGGCGCCAGGAGGTCCTCGATGCCCGTAGTTCGGATACGCCACGCCAAGCTCCTCCTGAGCGCGCTCGCCGTCGCGGCCGTCGCGGCCGTCGGTTGCGCGAGCACCCCCGCACCAACCGACCCGTTGAGCGGCGGCGTGAGCTGCGAACACTGGTGCGGCCACGGTTCGGCTACCGTGACACTCGCCGGCGTGACGACTACGATCTCCGGCGGCGGCTGCTACGACCGCGGCCCGGCCGGAGTCGACGCCCGATTCGGAAACTGGCAGGACGACCCGGGCGGCGGCGCCAGCTACGTGGCCCTCACCGCCTACCGTGTCGGTGGCCCCACGCCTACGCCCCCGACATCGGCCGCCACGGACGAACACCCGTCGCCCGCCGTGGGCGGCAGCATTGACGGCAATTCCTTCATCCTGATCGCCAACACGAGGGTCACGCTCGCCGCCAGCGGAACGGGCACCTTCTCGGGCACCGACGACAACGGCAACGGCACCGTCACGGGCACCTTCACCTGCGGTTGAACCGCGCCCTCCCGTCGGCCCCGTCGGGGTAGAGTTGACCTGTAGCGCGCCGCCGGGCCTTCCGGCCAGGGGCGCATAGAGGAGGGACACGTGCGCAAACTCGCTCTGTTGTCGCTTGCCGCGGTCATGGCGCTGAGCGCCTGCGGCGGCTCGAACGCCACCACACAGCCCGGGAGCGGCAATGCTACCCAGGCGCCCGGGGGCGGAACCGCCGTCGCGGCTGGGGCAAGCTGCCTTGATTGGTGTGGCAGCGGTTCGGCAAACATAACGGTCAACGGCACGAGCACCACGATCACAGGCGGCGCCTGCCTGATAGAAGGCGGAGCCGTGGACGCCCGCTTCGGCGACTGGTGGAACGGCGGCACCGCCACGTCTGAAGTGGTAATTCTCGCCTACCAGACCGGCAGCAAGTCGCCCACGATCGCAGGGAAGTTGGGCGTCACCTTGTTCGTGCTCGGCGACGATGCCAAGGCCACCGTCGGTGGCGACGGCAGCGGCACGTTCTCGGGGACGAACAGTCTCGTCAGCGGCACGATAAGCGGCACCTGGACCTGCAAGTAGCATCTGCCGTTCTTGGACTTCGAAGCGCCGGCGCGAGCCGGCGCTTCTTGATTCCGGCCGCCGGCACTGCGTCGGGCCCGGCCCGGCCGCGGCCGCCTCGAGCCACGCCGACTTGACACGCACCGACCTCGGGCCATAGCATCAACGGGCCTTTATATAAGGCTCGCTTGCGCAGGGCGCTGGACGCCTCGAAAGCGGGGCGTCGAAGCCCCGGCCGCGGAGGCGCGGGGACCCGCCCGGGGCGGTCCGCACAACTGATTACGAGGCCTCGCAGATTGCCCTCCCCCGCGCATTTCAGGGGCACCGTCGCCACCATCGTCGACCAGCCCGACGACCTTCGCGAACTGCGCGTCTTCCACAAGGCGCTCGCGGACGTAAACCGCCTTCGCATCGTGCGGCGGCTGGGTGTAGGTCCGGCCACGGTTGGCGAGCTGATCGACACCGTCGGCCTCAGCCAGCCGCTCGTCTCATGGCACGTCAGCCGACTCCGGGCAGCCGGCATCGTCGAAACGAAGCGCTCTGGCCGGGAGGTCTTCTGCCAGCTCCGACCGCACGTCTTCGACGAGATCGCGGAACGCGAGAGAACGCTGCTTGGTCTCGCCACGACCGATCCGGCTAACGCTCCGGAGGCGCCCGCAGCCGCTGCCGCGCGGCCGGTCGAGGCCGGCTGATCATGGGCGATCAATCTTTCGTCTCCCAGGCGACGCGGGCGCGCGTTCGCGGCATCGTCACACCCATCGCCGTCGGGGCGGGCAAGCTTGGGCTCACGCCCAACGCCCTGACCGTGATCGGCTTCCTCATCTCGGGCGTCGCGGCGGGCGCGGCCGCGGCTCAGATGTGGTTGCTCGCGGCCGCGCTGGTCATATTCGGCGGCTCGTTCGACATGCTCGACGGCGGGCTCGCCCGCGCCCAGAACCGCGTCACCCGCTTCGGAGCCTTCCTGGATTCGACCCTCGACCGCTGGGGTGAGGGCGTCGTCTACATCGGTATCGTCGCCGGCGCCTCGGCTGCCGGGTTCGTCGTCGGTGCCGTGCTCGCCGCGGCGGCGGCCGTGTCGAGCTTCCAGGTCAGCTACACGCGGGCCAAGGCCGAGAGCCTGAAGCTGCATGGCGAAGTTGGCATCGCGCCCCGAGCCGAGAGGCTGGTCCTGCTGACGATAGGCCTGGTCCTGGCCGGGCTCGACGGAGGTCTGGCCGCAGGCGCGAGAGGCCAACTCTGGCTGGCCGCGACGCTCGGCATCATCTTCGCCACCGCCAGCATCACCGCCGTTCAGAGAACGTGGCACGTTCGTTCGCAGCTTCGAGATGAGGAGCAAGGAGCAAAGTGACCGAGGCAGCGGCCGAGCCAACCAAGAAGTTCGAGGCGCCCCACCGCATGGAGAAGGAGACCTTCTTCACGCGCCTGGCCGGGGCGATGGCGGTCAGGGTCTGGCGCACCGCGTCGTGGGTCGCCGGACATCTTCCGGCCGGTCCGCTCTACCTCATCGGCGGCTGGTTCTCGATGATCGGCTACGCCGCCAGCCCAACCCGCCGGCGCTGGCTGCGATCCAACTTCGGCCACGTCCTGGGCGTCTCGCCCGACGATAAGGCGGCTCATCGCATGGCCCGCGCGGCCTATCGCAACTACTCCCGCTACGTCATGGAACTGTTGCGCCTGCCGTGGCTGAAGCAGGAGAAGGTCGATCAGCTGCTCGAGGTCCACAGCTACGACAAGTTTCTCGAGATCTACCGGGCCTCGAAGGGGATCGTGCTGGTGGCGGCTCACCTGGGCAACAACGAGGCGGCCGCGGCCGGCTTCGCCAAGCGCGGCCTGGAGATCAACGTCGTCGGCGACGACAGCTCCTACCGCCAGCTCTACGACCTCTTCCAGCAGCAGCGTGAAAGCTGGGGGGTCAAGATGATCGCCTGGCGCAACCTGCGCGGCGTCTTCGGGGCGCTCCGACGTCACGAAGGCCTGGTCCTGCTGGTCGACTGGGGCTACCGAGAGGACGGCATTCCAGTCAAGATGTTTGGCTCATGGACGACTCTGCCGGCCGGTCCGGCCATCCTCGCCGCCAAGCACGGGTCCGCCATCGTTCCCTTCTCGATCAACCGACTGCCCGACGGCACGTTCCAGGCGGCCGCGAACGACCCGATCCTGGTTCCGTCCGATTCGCCGGCGGACCTGGCCATCGCGACCCAGAAGGTTGCCACCGCCCTGGAGGGCCACATCTCGCCCGCGCCAGAGCAGTGGTACATCTTCAAGCCGATCTGGCCGGCAACGGCCGAGGAGACGGCCCGGCTGGAGGCTCGCAACCGCGCCGCGATGGCCAACGATGCCAAGGGCGCGGCTCCCGGTGGGGCGGCGACACCAGGCGCCGCACCGAAGCGCCCGGAGCAATGACCCGATCACCCGCCTCCGGGGCCGGCATCTCGCCCGCAGGGGCCTCGCCCGCAGGAGCCTCGCCCGCAGGAGCCTCGCCCGCAGGAGCCTCGCCCGCAGGAGCCTCGCCCGCAGGAGCCTCGCCCGCAGGAGCCTCGCCCGCAGGAGCCTCGCCCGCAGGGCGGCGCGGCATCCGCCGCCGGCTCGCGGACAACCTGACCGCGCTCCTCGTCATCGGCACGTTGAAGCTCATCCTGCACGCACCGGAGCGGCCGCTCTGGGCCCTGACCGACTTTGCCGGCGGCCTCTCGTACCGCTTCTCGAGCGATCGTCGAGACCGCGCCCGCCGGAACCTGCGGCGCGTGGTCGAGTGGATGGCGGCCAACGGTCGGGGCACGGAGTCGTATCGCGCCGCGGCAACCGACCCAAAGGCCCTCGAGAGACTGGTTCGATCGGCCTTCGTCAACCACGCCCGCTACTACGTGGAGATGGCTCGGGCACCCCGGTTCACGACCGCGTGGGTCGAGAATCGGCTCCTGGTCGAGACCCCCGAAGAGGTCGATGCCGGGCTGGTGAAGAATCGGGCGCTGATCCTGATCGGTATGCATTTCGGGGCGATCGAGGTGCCCGGTATCTTCGCCGTGCATCGCCTCGGCAGGATCACGAGCCCGATGGAGACGATTCCGAACGCCCGGGTCCAGCGCTACATCTTCTCGACCAGAAACACCGTCGGCGTCCGAATCGTGACCCTGGAAGAAGCGGCGACCGAGCTGCTGGCGGCGCTTCGCCGAAACGAGGCCGTCGGGCTCGTCGCCGATCGCGTCATCAGCGGCAGTGGCATCGAGGTCGAGCTGTTCGGCGGTCTGACGAAGATTCCGGCCGGGCCCGTACTGCTGGCCGCCGAGACGGGCGTGCCGGTCTACATGTCGGCTGTGCGCCGGGACGGCCCGGGCCGCTATCGTGGGGCCCTGCGGAAGCTCGAGCCGCCGGTGGGGGCGAACCGGCGGGAGCGCAGCCGGGCTATGGCCCGCGATGAAGCACGGGTTCTCGAACGGTTCATCATCGACGCACCGGAGCAGTGGCTTACCGTGTTCCATCCGATCTGGCGAGACCTGGAAGAGCCCGCGGCTCAGCCCGGCGGAGGTGCCGCGTGAGCGACGACAAGACGCCTCGGCCCGGTCAGGCGGACATGCACATCCATTCGATCGCCTCCGATGGGACCGCGGCGGCCGCGCAGATCCTGGACTACGTCGAGAATCACACCGACCTCGACCTCATAGCCATCGCCGACCACGAGCGCATCGAGGGCGCGCTGGAGTGTCAGCGCCTGGCCCGCGAGCGCAAGAGCCGGGTAGAAGTCGTGGTCGCCGAAGAGGTCACGACGCGCAGCGGCCACCTGCTGGGCCTCTTCCTGCAGGCGCGCCTGGAGCGCAACCGGCGCCTCGAGACGACGGTCGCCGAGATCCACGAGCAGGGCGGTCTGGCCATCGTGCCGCACCCGTTCTCGGCGTTCACGAAGGGCATGCGCAAGCACGCCATAATGCGCGTCCATCGCTCGACCGATCCGCTGGTCTACTGGGACGCCCTCGAAGGCTACAACCCCTCGACCGCCGGTCGCTACGGCCGTGCCGCGACGATCCGGCTGGCGGCCGAGCTGGGCCTGCCCCTGGTCGGCAATAGCGACGCCCACACCCTCGACACGATCGGAGACGGCCGGACCCACTTCCCGGGCTCGACCGCCGAGGATTACCGGCGGGCGGTCCGGGAAGGAATGACGAGCGGCACCTGCGGCGACTGGGGCTTCCTGCGCGAGGCGCTGATCTACACCCACCAGGTCCGCAAGCAGGCCCGCGACGTCGCCAGGTGGGGCCGCCGCAACTTCCTGCGTGACGACTACCCACGGGACCTGGGCGTGCCCCGAGATCAGCTCGCGCTGCAGCGGCAGGGTGCGGCGGAGTACATGGCGGGTCGAGCGACGGCTCGGAGGACGGCCCCGCAAGCCGAGGGTCGCGAGGTCGAGGAGCGGTCGGCATGAAGATCGGCCTCGTCACGCCGTATGTCTATCCCGTTCCGGGAGGCGTGAACGAGCACGTGCGCTTCCTGTACGAGAACCTGCGCCTGCGCGGACACGATGTCCGGATCCTGACCAGCAGCCACGGCCTGCAGCGCTCATCCGAGGGCGACGTGATCCGCATCGGCAAGGGCTTCAGCATGCCGAGCAACGGATCGGTCGGAACGATCACCCTCTCGCCCCGCTACGTGTCGCAGGTCCAGAAGGTCCTCGATGAGGAGCGGTTCGACCTGCTCCACTTCCACGAGCCCTTCGTGCCGTTCCTGTCGCTGGTGGTGCTGCGCCAGTCGAACAGCGTGAACATCGGCACGTTCCATGCGTACGCGGGCTTCTCGCCGGCCATGGAGCTCGGCAGCAAGACGCTGCAAGGCTACGCCAGTCGACTGCACGGCCGAATCGCGGTCAGCGCCGCCGCCCGCCATTTCGTCGACCGGTTCTTTCCCGGCGACTACAAGGTCATCCCCAACGGCGTCGACGTCGGCCGCTTCCAGCGCGCCGTGCCGCTCGCCCGATGGCAGGACGGCACGCCGAACATCCTGTTCGTCGGGCGCCTGGAGGACCGCAAGGGGCTTCCGCACCTTCTCAAGGCCTTCCGGCTCGTGCGCAAGAGCGGTGCCGAGGGCCGGCTCCTGGTGGTCGGCTCGGGGCCCCAGGAGCGCGAGGCGCGCCGCTACGTGATGACCCGCGGCCTCCAGAACGTCGAGTTCCTGGGGCGGGTCAGCGACGCGGAGAAGGCCCAGCTCTTCAAGACGGCCGACATCTTCGTCTCGCCCGCCACCGGACGGGAGTCGTTCGGGATCGTGCTGCTCGAGGCGATGGCCGCCGGAACCCCGATCGTGTGCAGCGACATCCACGGCTACAAGGGCGTCGTTCAGCGTGGCCGCCAGGCCATCCTGGTGCCGCCGCGCGATGCCAAGGCCCTGGCCGCGGGCATATCGGAGTTGCTGGAACACCCGGAGATGCGGCGGCGCATGGGCGCCGCGGGGCTCGAGCGGGCCCAGCAGTTCAGCTGGGAGCACGTCACGGCCAAGGTCGAGGACTACTACGGCTTCGTGATCCGCCGGCTCGCGGCCCAGGGCCAGCTGCCGAAGGGCTTCGGGGCGGAGGTTCCGCCGGCGCCGCATCTGGCACCGAACGAACGCGAGGGCTGATCAGGGCGCGAGCGTCGGGCGCGCTGCCCGGTCAGGAGTTCGGCTTGTCCTTTCGAGAGCCCCGCGGCGCGACCCCGTCCACAGCATGACCCGCGGCGGCTGAGCCTCCCTTTCCCGAGCCCAGCCTCCCCGATCGCCGGAGGCCGACCACGATCCGCCGCTCCCACGCGGCCCAGGCGAAGAACCCGGCGACCAGCAGTGCCACCAGCGCCACCGATATCGAAGACCACGAGATGGGACTGTGGTGTTGGGCGGGCTGAAGGTTGACCGCGAACTCGAAGCCGTAGAACCAGGTCGGCAGCAGGCCGTTGTAGACGCTGATGATGTTGGCCGGCATCGGCATGGCGGACAGGTTCGGATACAGCGCCAGGAATGTCACGACGACGAAGGCGCAGGCGCCCAGCACGAACCGGCGTGGATTGCGTGCGGTGAAGACGATGAACGCCAGGATCGCCAGAACCGGCAGAAGCAGCAGCACGATCCCGTCGCTCGGGAGGGCCGCCTCGAAGACGAGGTCGGTCGGGCCGTTCTGGCCCAGCCACCACAGCAGCACGCCGGCGATACCGACGGGCACCACGAGCTGGGCGATCCAGAACGAGTCCTCCTGACCCTCGTTCTGACGGCGCTCGAGCCGCCACAGGATGAGCGCCAGGGCGACGAGTGCGACGACGAGCACGATGCCGATCAACAGCACTCGCTCCTCGATGCGGACGTCGCCGGTGCCGGAGCCGCAGATGGCGTCCTTGAAGCCGTTGTTCGACGCGCTGACGCGTGCCAGGTTGCACAGCGGATCTTTGAACAGCCACAGGGCGGCCGGGAATATGAGGGCCGCGGCCGCGGCGAACCTGGCCAGCAGCCACGTCCGGCGCGACGGCCCGTGCCACAACTCGGCCATGAAGTACGCCAGGGCCGCCAGGAAGAACGGCAGGGCGGTGTAGAAGTGGTACTGGAAGGCGGCCCTGTCGATCCGGGACCAGGACAGCCACTGCCAGAAAAACGCGACCGCGATCAGGGTCAAGCCCAGGCTTCGGCGCTTGAAGGCCTGCCAGCAGATGAAGCCCATGGCGAATATGGCCAGCCACCAGATCGCCGGGTTGCCGCCGTCGTAGATCATCGTGGCCACGTCGCCGGAGTAGTTGGCGTTCTCGAACCAGACCGGCTTGAGGTCCATCGGCCAGGCCCACCACGGCGACGACGCGGGGTGCGATGCGCGCAGGTCGTTGTGGTAGTTGTACATGTCGATGGTCTGCTGGATGAGCGTCTTGCCGGTATGGCCGTTGGGCCAGCCGTCGCCGTTGACGCAGTAGCCGTTCTGGTCCGCGTCCGGGCAATAGAGAACCGGCAGGTTGCCCCCATAGCTCGCCGTCGTGGCCGCGGTCTGCGGTTGCCACGGCATCGCCCACACGGCGTAGAAGCTCACGTAGACGGCGATCGGCAGGACGAGGACGCACACGGCCATCCAGACGGCCGGCAGGCCGAAGCCCGAGCCGAGTCGCAGCCAGCCCGTCGGAGCCGGGGCGGCCGGCTCGGCGTACCTCGATGGATCGTTCGGGCCGGGGGCCGAGGCCATCGGCCCGAAGCCGAGCTTGCCCGCGAACCAGAAGGCAGCAGCGATGGCGGGTCCGCCGGCGATGCCGGCTAATCCGACCTCCAGCAGCAACCTGCTCCCGAGAAGCGCGCCGCCGAGCCCACCCAGCACCCCGAGGATGACCGGCGCGCCGACGGCGAACCAGAGCTCCTGACGGGTCCAGGCGACCGGGTGATAGGCGTTGGCGGCGGCGGCGGCTGCGGTGACCACCAGCATGATGATGAAGAAGGTGTAGTTCGGGGCGCCGCTCTGGATCGAGTTGGGCGACAGTGTCAGCGCCGCGCCGAACAGCCCCGCCGCGGCCACCACGGCCACGACCGTGATGAGCGCCTTGTCGGGCGTGGTCCTCATCGAGGACGCCCAGATGAGGCCGCCGAGCAGGACGAGCAGGGCCAGCCCGATCAGTCCGATCACCGCCACGGGACTTCCGGTGTCGGGGGCGCTCACCATCTCGGCGATCGCCATCCAGCCCAGGATGCCGGTGCCCGCGGCAAGTCCCAGAATGGTGATCACCCTGCCCAGGGCAGACCGGATCAGAATCAGGATGCCGATGCTGGCGATGGCATACATGGCCACCCACTTGGAGGCCAGGCCCAAACCGAGCAGCAGGCCCAGCACGGGCATGCCGAGCCAGAACGCGAACCGGCTCTTCCAGACATTGAGCCACATCACGGCGAAGACGAGATAGGCCAGTAACAGGAACCCACCAACGTAGGTGTCGTTCATCGCGATGCGCGATTGGACGAAGAGCATGCCGTCGGTCAGCGAGAAGAGGGCCACGAGAAGGGCGATCGTGCGACGGCGGAAGAGCAGCCGGACGAGCAGATACAGGCAGGCCGCCATCAGGGCTCCGAACAGGACGCCGACTATGCGCCATGAGAACGCGAACTGGCCCACGTCCACCGAGGCCATCGAACCGTTGGGGGAGAAGGCCAGGATCGCTTCACGATCCGTGTCCGGCATCGTCGGTGTCGAATCCAGGCCGATCGCGACCGGCTGGAACGGCAGCTGCGCGTCCGAGAAAACGGCATCCCCGTTGGTTTCGATGGCGTAGACGGTCCAACCCGTGCCGTCCGGGGTGCGCCCGAGCGCCTGGACCACCCTGGTCGCCCGGTCGAGCACGAGCGCCGTGACCGGGCCGGGCATCGTGTTGAGCGGCTGGTAGCTGTCCTTGATCACCGCCCAGTTGCTGGTCGAGGTATCGATGTGAACCAGGACGATCCCGTCGCCCGCCGCCACGTATGAGGATTGATCGCCGCGGATGGCCGTGCCGTGCAGGTCGGAGTAGTTGAGCGCGATCGACGTCGCGGGAGCGTCGGTCGTCACGGGGGTCGAGGTGATGACAAGGGTTCGCGCGTCCAGGAGGCCGACGCCGCGCTGGTAGGCCACTATGACCTGCGGGGCCGCGGACTCGACCTGGATGTCGGGCGCACCGCCATCCGCCACCAGGCTCTGGACGGCAGTGACCTGACCCGGGCTGAGAAGCCCGACGGCGAGGAGGTGCGGGTCGCCGGCGGTCACGGGCGTGCTGAGAGCCGACTGGACCACGGATATGTCGAGCCCGAGGGTCGAAGCCAGCGCGTCCGCCTCGGAGGCGGTCGGCGTGGAGTCCGGCGTCCTGATCAGGTATGACGGGCCCGTGCCGAGGTAGGCGAAGTCCGCGATCCCGGGGACCATCCCCTGGGCGGCGACGGTGGCGTCGCTCTTGCTGAGGTCGATCGAGACGATCTTGCCTGCGGCGTCGGCCGCCAGGAGGTAGGGCGGCGACCCCGAGTAGACGTGGGCGATCACCAGGCCCGTCTCGACGCCCAGCTCCTTTGCCGGCTGGATGGTCGAGGAGATCCCGAGCCGGACATCGTCGAGGTTCGTGGTGTCGATGCTGTAGATGCGCCCGGTCGAGGTCCCGACGTAGACGACCCCGGTCGTCCCGATCTCGGAGAAGACCGCGGCGCCGGGGATCGGATACGTCGTGACGAGGGCCCGCGTCGCGAGGTCGTAGATGCGGACGTCGGATCCCGTGGCGACGAGGATTCGATCGCCGTATCGGAGATCGAAATTGGCGTTGGCGTCGCCGAGGCCCGGATCGACACGGGGCGAGACGGAAGTTCGAGGCTGGACGACGACGTCCTTCACGGTCACGCCGATATCGCCTGTGGCCGTCACCTTGTCGTCGGAGAAGAGGCTTATGCCGCCCGCGATGGCGTACTTCGCCAGGTGCGGGTGAGTCCACTCGTAGATGTCGTGCGGGATGTTGTACTTGAAGTCCTGCAGGAACTCCGTGGCCGTTCGGGCGTGGTAGACCTCGTCGAAATGCATCTGCATCGGCTCGTCGAGGCGGTAGGTACGGAGCGCAAGGATGGCGAAGACCAGGGCCGCGACAACCCAGAGGTCCAGCTTGTCGACGCGGCCGCGCGGCTCGGAGTCCAGCGAGGCCGATCTGTCGGGGTGCGTCGAGGGGCGGGCGATGCGGTGCCACAGCCTCATGACCGATCCGGGCACGTACAGCGGCGGATCCTCGTCTTCGAAGTAGTCGCCGTCCTCGACCCATTCCTCGTCTTCCGC
This sequence comes from Chloroflexota bacterium, assembly GCA_003157875.1. Taxonomy (GTDB): domain Bacteria; phylum Chloroflexota; class Limnocylindria; order Limnocylindrales; family CSP1-4; genus Fen-1039. Next base: position 3,192 of record PMKV01000024.1, on the reverse strand, counting down.
GTCGGGGTCGAACGCGTAGGCGCCGCCGTCGGCGGACGTTTCGAGCGCCGCCGCTGCTGCCAGGCGCGGCGGCCCGAACGAGTCGCCGAAACCGAACCTGGACCACCAGCCGGGGGTCTCGGGCGCCGTCGGCGCGGCGTTCGCCACTTCCCGGCTCAACGCCGCCACGGCCCGGGGCCGGAGCTGCAGGAGGGCCCAGATCATGGCCAAGCCCGTGATCACTCCGCACAGGGCCACCGGCCAGATGATGAGCCCGTCGAACAAGCGAGCGGTGAGGATGCCGTGGCCCCAGTCGATCAGCGTCCCGGCCACCTGGCCGTCATTGATCGGAATGCCCGTGTTCTTGCTCGTGTCCGTGTACTCGACCAGAACTCCGAGGAGGTTTACGGCGTTGGTCGCGGCCAGGATCACGTAGGCCAGGCTCCATCGCCACGACACCGCCATCAAGACGGCGCCCAGGCCGAAGAACGGGAAGAGATAACGCTCGTGGGCGCGGGTCGGCACGACGAAGAAGGCGATGGCCAGAATGGCCAGGGCCACCAGCAGCGACTGGCTGTCGTCGCGCCAGGCAGCCCAGATACTGACTCCCAGCAGGATGGCAATCAGCAGGCCGTCACCGAGTGCCGCCGCGTAAAGACGGCCCGACACGCCGACGATGACGACGCCGGCGAGTACGGCGCCCGTCACCAGGAAGGCGGACCACAGCCCGGAGAACTCGGCCCTCAGCCCTTGCGGCGGGACCGAGGCGGGGCGGTTCTGACCGTCCGCGATCGACGGTGCGACGTCGGTGACCGGAACGTCGGGTGTGGAATTCCGGCCGCGGCCGGAATTCCAGGCGAGGACGGCCATCACGACGAGGAGCGCGGCCACGCCCAGGGCCAGCGCCACTACCGCGGGCGGGAACGGCCCGATGATATTGCCCAGTCCACTGGTGCCGGTGCCGGCGTCCGTCCACGGAGAGTCGTGGAGCACCCACCACTCGAGGTTGCGGTCCAACCCGTTGACCCCGTCCGGTACCAGGGCCCAGGGGTTGTAGGCGTTCATGGTCATGAACGGGTACTCGCCGAACGAGCCCAGGACGTGGCTTGCGATCGGCTCGAAGGCCATACCGGCGACGGCGACGACGGTCCCGATGCCCAAGGCGGCCGAGGCCAGCGTGCGCGAGGCGACTTCGGCGAAGGGCACGTACCGCAGCCCGAGGGCGAAGACGCCGAGCCCGGCGACGATCCCGGCGACGATCGTCACGAATCCCGGTCCGGTCGCCATCCGTTGAGCGGCCCCGACGAAGTCGAGACCCGTATAGGGCAGGCAGATGATTGCCGCGGTAGCGAGGCCGGCGCCGATCGAGCTCAGGATCCGCATGGGTTCGGGCTCGCCCTCCCTGGGCGCCAGGGACCGGCGCAGGACCACGAATCCGACCACGAAGCCGAGGATGCCCAGCTGGAGCTTGGTCAGCGTGGCCAGGACCGCCAGGGCGGAGGCGGCCTCACGGTGATCCTTCTGCAGCTCGCGCAGGCCGAGCAAGAGGAAGATCGAACCGACGGCATCGGCCTGGCCCCAGATGGCGCTGTTGAACCACGTGACGGGGTTGATGAGTACGACCGCCGCGACGATCAGGGCTCGGCGCCGGCTGACGCCGAGTTCCGACGCCATGAGCCAGACCATGGCCGCGAGCCCCAGGTCGGCGACGATCGGCAGAAGCTTCACGCCCTCGCCCATATCGCCGCCCATCAGCAGGCTGACCACGCCGAGCAACAGGATGTAGACGGGGGGATAGTCGATGAAGCCGGTCCGGGCGTAGAAGCCGATCGGGCCGTTCTTGGCGATGTCGTTGCCCCAGTACTGGAACGCGCTGAGGTCGTTGGGAAAGCCAGACCCCGGCAACAGTACGTATGCGATGATGAGGCGGAGGATCAGACCCAGTGCCAGGAGAACGACGATGGCGGGAATTCCTGTGACGGCACCACCCGTGACGGCACCGATCGTTCCTGCCGACGCGCGCCCCCGTGGGCTGTCCTCCCGCAAGCTCGGGCCTGCCAACCGATACGGCCTCCTGGGCGAGCGCTGAGGTGGAGCGGAGTATAACCCAGGGCGCGGGGCGAGACGGCGTGCCGGACCTGAACCTGCGCGACCCGATGAGAGCCGCCGAGTCGGAAGGGACCACCGAGACGGACGGCTCGACATCCGAGACGGCGGGCTCCGGCGGCCTCCGCCTGAACCTGTGGGGGATCGGCATCGCGGTGCTGTGCCTGATCGTCTACCACTTCAGCCAGCCCAACCCCGGAAATCCCTACCTCCATTTCGTGTTGCAGGCCCAGGCCTGGCTGGACGGCAGCACGGCCATTCCGCAGCCTCAATACCAGGACGTTATGCCGATCACCGACGCGTCCGGCGCGTCGACCGGCTTCGGCATCATCCCCTTCCCGCCGATGCCGGCATGGGTCCTCCTGCCCTTCGTTTCCGTCTGGCACCTCGCCACCGACCAGCATCTGCTGGCCACGATCTTCGCCGCGATCGACGTCGGCATCGCCTACTGGATGCTCGGCTACCTGCGGGTCCGCCATAGCGTTCGCGTTCTGACGTCATTGTTCCTTGGCCTCGGCACCGTTCTGTGGTACACGGCGGCCATCGGGTCCACCTGGTTCTGGGCCCACATAGTGGCCGTCGGGTGTCTGCTCCTTTCGGTGGGGCTGGCCCTCTCAGGAGATCCCGACGCCACGGAGCCTGGGCCGGTCAAAGATGCCGCCGCGGCGGTTCGACACCTGCGCTGGCCGGGTGGCCGATCGTCGATCCTGCTGCTGTGCGCCCTTGGGGCGAGCGGCGAGCTGCTGTTCGTCCTGGCCGGCGCCGGCACATCGGCGGCGGCATTGGCCGGGGTCGGAGTGATCCTGAGTCTCGTGGCCGCGGCGCTGGCGGTCACGGTTGCGGGCCGACCCGGCGTCCTGGCCCCTCTGGTTGCAGCGGTCGCGATCGTCGGCGGCCTTCCGGCGGTTCTCCTTGCGTGCGCCCAGTCGCCCCTGGCGGTGGAGATCGTCGACGCCGTCCTGGCCGTCCTCGTGGTCGGGCTCTACTGGCTAGGTCGCCGCCGCGGCAGCCGCATCGATCGGGCCCTGGAGGCCGTTTGGGTCGCGCTCTCGAGGCCCGAGTCGCTCCAGGTCGCGGCGGGCATCATGTTCGGGCTGGCGGTCACGG
>PMKV01000137.1 GCA_003157875.1 Chloroflexota bacterium | reverse complement strand
ATCTCGAAGTTGCCGTCGCGGTTGGAGGTGAAGGCGATACGCCCGAGGCCTCCGCCGAAGGGAGTTGGCGTTGGCGCGGGCGTTGGAACCGGCGTATGGATCGGAGCGAGAGTCGGTCCTTCGGTTGGAGTAGCAACGGAAGCGGTCGGCGTGGAGGAAGGCGCGCTCGATCCCCCAGCCACCGCGATCGCGACATGGATCTGCGATCCGAACTGCGCGCCCGTTGGGCCTTGCATGCTCCAGTTGGAACGGTATGCGCCCGGACCGGCCGGGGCCACGAAGTCCACGCTTACGTCGGTCATGGCGCCGGCGGCGATGACGGGCACGCTCACCGACGGAGGCGCTCCGAGCGCGTCGCCGGAGACGTAGACCATCAATGTGCCCTGCTCCCAGGAGCACGTTCCGGTGTTCTTGATGCGCCACGTCTTCGTGAAGTCGGCGCCGGGGGCGACCCCTGTACCATCGGGTACGGTGACGTCGGCTATCACCGCCGCGTCCACCGTACAGCTGCCAACAGTGCCCTGACTGCCCTGGCAGGACGCCACGACCACGATTAGTGCGGCCACGAGAACCAGACAGGCAACCACCCCGACTACCGCGGCCTGGCGGGGCGATACTCGGCGACCGAAAACGTTCATCTCCACTCTCCTCCACCGCGAATGATCGCAGGTCCAATCCTCCGCGGAGCATCAATTAGCGGACAGTCGATAGCGGGCAGTGGCCGAGCTCGGCTGATCGGATGGAGGAAAAGCGCACCGAGGCCCGGGCCTACACCCGCGCCGAGGGCGAGGATGCTCCGGGAGATCCGCGACAGGGCCTGGCCGGCGTAGGCCGGTGTCAACGCGCCGTGCCCGATGCCACCTCGCGGGCGGTCCCGCCGGCGGTCAGTCGGTGAGGATGGCTATCGCTCGACGCGCGGCTTGCTCGCCCGCGACCCTGGCGGCGCTTTCGAGCATCTTCGGAGATGCGCCGCCAAACGACCCGAGGCCGCGCTGGCCGACGGCCGTGAACTTGTCGAGTGGGATGTCGCGGTCGGCGACCGTTCCTTCGACCTCGACGGTCGCCGGCGCGCCGGCCATGAACGGGGCGAAGTAGCGCTTCAGGCGGTTGCCCGCCGTGACCGTGGTGAACCGGCCGGTGATCGCGATTCTCCCGCCGGGCGCCGACGCATCGGCTGAGCCGGCCCGGCGCACCTTGAGGCCGGCCTTCTCGAGCTCGTCCTCGACCGCTGTCTGGAAGATCCGGGCGACGACTTTGATGTCGGCCGACCCTGACAGCACGATGCCGTCGGTGGAGAACGGATGGATGCTGCACGGCTTGCCCTTGAGATCCAACGGTCTTGCCTCCTGCGGCCTCTCGCGGGCGGATGCCCGTGGCGCGCTCGAAGGACAACTCTACCCGCAACCAGGTCTTGGATTTTCGGCCGGGTCGCCGGACGCGTCCCGCGGCCGCGCCGCGCTGCATGTCGTCGAGCGGCGCGGGGCCGGCGCCAGCCGAGGCGCCCGTGTCGCGGCCGTCCGTTACCATGCGCGCATGACCCCCGACGCCACGGCCAGTCTGCGATCCCAGGTCCGCGACGCCATTGAAGCCGCCCGCCGGCGAGTGAGGGCGGAATCGCCCGCGACGGATGAGCCGACGGAGATCCCCGCCGACATCGAGCGCCCCGCGGACCAGACCCACGGCGACTTCGCCAGCAGCATCGCCCTCAAGCTTGCCAAGCCTCTGCGCCGCCCACCGCTGGAGATCGCCCGGACCATCGCCGCGCATGTGGCCACGACCGCCACGGACCCGGACTCCCCGATCGCCTCGGTCGAGGTCGCGCCGCCCGGCTTCCTCAACGTCCGGCTGTCGGACGGCTCCCTGGCCGCCACGACGCAGCGAATCCTGCGCGATCCCGCGACCTGGGGCCACGTCACTGCCGCCCACCCCGAGCACATCAACGTCGAGTTCGTCTCGGCCAACCCCACGGGGCCGCTCCACATCGGCAACGCCCGCGGCGCCTTNNGTCGGTCGTGGCCATTCGCGAGAACTGCGAGATCCCGGAGGACGGCTATCGCGGCGAGTACGTCTACGACATGGCCCGCGACGTCCCCGCCGAGGTCCTGGCCGACGCCGAGAAGTCGGGCGAGGACCCGGGCTGGGCGGTCGGCCGCTGGGCCAGCGAGCAGGTTCGCGCCGGCATCGAGGCGAGCCTCGATCACCTCGGCTGCCATTTCGACGTCTGGCGCTCCGAGAGCACCCTGCACCAGGACGGCTGGGTCAAACAGGCGGTCGATCGACTGCGCGCGGCCGGCGACGTCTACGAGGAGGACGGCGCGGTCGTCTTCCGCTCGACCAAGTACGGCGACGATAAGGACCGGGTCATCCTGCGCTCGACCGACGACGCCGCCCCTACCTATTTCGCCGCCGACATCGGCTACCTCGTCGAGAAGTTCAGCCGGGGCTACGACCGAATCGTCTTCATCTGGGGCGAGGACCATCACGGCTACGTGGCCAGGGTGAAGGCCGCGGCCGAGTCGCTCGGCTACGACCGTGACCACGTCGAGATGATCCTGACGGCGTGGGTACGCTTCGTTCGCGACGGCAAGGAAATCGCGATGTCCAAGCGCTCAGGCGAATTCATCACCCTCGACGAGTTGCTGGGCGAGATCGGCGTCGACGCCGCCCGCTGGTTCTTCGCCTCACGCGCCGCGAGCAGCGGCATCGACTTCGACATCGAGCTGGCCAAGAAGCAGTCGAACGAGAACCCGGTCTACTACGTCCAGTACGCCCACGCCCGGATCGCCTCGATCCTGCGCAAGGCGGCAGAATCGGGCATGGTCCCGCCCTCCGGCGACGATCCGCGGCTGGCGGGACTGCTGACGGGCGTTCTGCCCGGCGCGCCCGAGGCGGCGCTCGCGCGCCAGATCGTCCGGCTGCCGGAAGTGGTGGAGGACGCGGCAGCGAGCGGGGAGACGCACGGAGTTACGGCCTACGCCACCGAGCTGGCCACCACGTTCCACGCCTTCTATCGCGACGCGCGGGTCATCGACGAGGCCGAGCCGGATCGATCGGCCGGGCGGCTGGCCCTCATAGCCGCGGCCAAGACGACGCTCGCCAGCGCCCTGGGCCTGCTGGGCATCTCCGCTCCCGAGACGATGTAGCCGGGGCCGCGGCTGGTCGGCGGCACGCATGCGGCGGTGTCCCGGATCACTTGGTTGCTGTTTCTTAATGATCTGACCGTCGCCGCCTTCACGTAGAGCGACTACCTTTCACCGAGGAACACTGGACGAGCCTCCTGAACGTTCCATCCTCCCTCCCTCCGACCGGAGGTGCCGATTGGGCAGGCGCCTCCGGTCCTCCTTTTAACCGCGGCGGGCGGCCGTCCGCGTCGTTGGCCGCTCCGCTCCTCGCTCACGGGCGTTGGAGCCCCCTCGCTCCGGTGCTCGCGGCCGCCTAGCGGCCGGCGAGCCGGCCGGCGGTTGGCAAGCACGTGTCGGCCGTCCGCGTCGTTGGCCGCTCCGCTCCTCGCTCATGGGCGTTGGAGCCCGCTCGCTCCGGTGCTCGTGGCCGCCTAGCGGCCGGCGAGCCGGCCGGCGGTTGGCAAGCACGTGTCGGCCGTCCGCCTCCAGCGCTAAGCAGCCGGGCAGCGACCTGTGCAAGAATCAACCCATGGAGCTCACCTGGTACGGGCGGACGTGCGTCCGCATTCGCGGCAAGGACGCAGTCGTTGTCGCCGACGCCTATCAAGCCGTCGTCGGGCCGACGGGTCGCGGAATCACCGGCGACATCGTCACCTACAGCCACCCCGATGACTCACCGCTGCCCAAGGCCAAGGGCCGCGCATCGCGCGACGGAGCAACCATCATTCCCGGCAGCCTGGAAGAGGCCTTCTGCCTGGACGGGCCGGGCGAGTACGAAGTCAAGGACGTTCTGATCACCGGCATCCGAACCTTCCGCGACGATCATCGAGGCAAGGAACGCGGTCGGAACGTGGCCTTCATCGTCGAACTGGACGGCGTCCACGTCATCCACCTCGGCGACATCGGCCACCTGCTGACCGAGGACAAGCTGACCGACATCGGACCCGTCGACGTCGCGTGTATCAGCGTCGGAGGCGGCCTGCCCGCCAACAAGGCCGCCGAACTGATCGCCCAGCTGGATGCCAAAGTGGTCGTGCCGATGCCGGTATGCGACGACGATGAGGCAGCCGAGGCGCTCGCCAAGTTCCTCCACGAGATGGGCGTTTCCTCGCCGCCCGCCCCTCAGTCCAAGCTCTCGCTGATGCCGTCCTCGATGCCCGGCGAGCTCACCACGGTCATCCTGGAGCCGCGCGGCAAGATCTAGCCGCGTCTCCGACCCCGGCCGGCGTTCGGCTCAGAGCGGGAAATCGACACCGATGCCCTGGTCGGTCGATCAGCCTCGCTCGAAGACGACCCGACCGCCTTTGACGACCGTGCGGGCGGGCCGGGCGCCGAGCCAGTAGGGCAGCTGCTGGACCGAGGGGACGTCCCAGATGACCAGGTCGGCCGCCTTGCCCGGCTCGATCGAGCCGATCGTGTCGCCCAGACGCAGCGAGTGCGCGGCGTTGATCGTGACCGCAACGAGCGCCTCGACGGGCGTCAGGCCCATCTCCACGCAGGCGATCGACATCACCAGCGGCAGGCTGAGCGTGGGGCTCGTGCCCGGATTGAGGTCCGTGGCCAGCGCCACGGGGATGCCGGCGTCGATGAAACGGCGGGCCGGCGCGAAATGATGCTTCCCAAGGAACCAGCTAGTGGCGGGGAGAAGGGTAGCCACGACGGGATGGCCGACCGAGGCGGCCCGCGCCAGTGCGGCAACTCCCCACTCCGACGGTGCCGCGAGGTGATCTGCCGAGGCACAGCCGGCCCCGGCGGCCAGCTCCGCGGCAAGCTCGGCGCCACCCGACGGGGCAAGCTCGTCGGCGTGGAGGCGCGGCCCCAGGCCCAGATCGGCGGCGGCGCCCAGGATGCGGCGGCTCTGATCGGCGGAGAAGACGCCCTTCTCGCAGAAGACGTCGCAGAAGCGGGCGATCCCCTGGCGGGCCACGGCCGGCAGCTGCTCGCCGATGACCGCGGCCACATACGCCTCGGTTCGGTCGGCGCGAGCCTGGTACTCGGCTGGGACGGCGTGGGCGCCGAGATACGTCGGGACCAGCTCGACCGGACCCTCACCGCCGAGCCGCCCGATCAGGGCCAGCAGGCGCAGCTCCGACGACGTATCGAGTCCGTAGCCGGACTTGGCCTCGGCGGTCGTCGTTCCGTTGCCGAGCATCTCCGCCAGACGCCGCCGGGCGTCATCCATCAGCTCCTGGTCTGAGGCGGCGCGCGTGGCGGCGACCGTGGAGAGAATCCCGCCACCGGCCGCCAGCACCTCCAGATACCCGGCTCCACGAGCCCGCATCTGCCACTCCAAATCGCGCGTTCCGGCGAAGACGAGGTGGGTGTGAGCGTCGACCAGCCCGGGCGTGACGAGGCTACCGCCGGCGTCGAGGCGGCGGAAGGCGTTGATTGGGAGCCCGGCAGCCGCGATCTCGCGCTCGACATCACCGGAAGCGCCGACGGCGAGGATCCGGCCTTCCCAGCATGCGATGGCCGGTGCTCCCTCTGAAACCATGCCCGCATCCCCCTGTGCACCACCCCTTCGCAGCCCACCGGCCAGGGTCGCGACGGCGCTTGCCCCTTGGACCAGCAGCCCGGTCACCTGCCCTTCACCGCTTCCAGCCTCAACTCGAGCGCCTGGAGCGGCGAGAAGTCCCGCAGCTTGAGGAAATCGGCCGCACCCGCCAGCCGATCTGTCTGCGAGAGAGTCTCCGATACGCCGGCATGGTCGGCAACGTCGAGCAGCGCGCCGAGCGGCGCGAGTCCGATCAGTTCGGACTCGACCAGATGAACGCCGTCATCGGCCGCTTCGGCTCGGACCGCCTCCCAGACGAGCCAGAGCGGGGTGGTTCGGTAGTCGAGCAGATTCATCGACACCTGCGCCCGATCGAGCTCTTCGATCCAGAAGCCGTTGGCCTGGACGCGCGGCAAGCCCCCGCTCGACTCTCGAATCCGGCGGGCGATCCGCTTTGCCAGCTCGAGGTCCCGGCTCTCGAGGTTGATGTTGTATGCGATCAGGAACGGCCGCGCGCCGACGGCCATCGCGCCGGCGGTGGCGTGCATCCGCGCCGGTCCAAAGTCGGGTTCGCGGCCGGGCTCGGTGATGCCCGTCTTGAGGCCCTCGTACTGGCCCCGCCTGATATCGGCCAGCCGCTGCCTCGACGGCGAAGTGGCCGCCTCGCCGTAGAGGTAGACGGGCATATCGAATCGGTCGGCGATCTGCCTTCCGAATGCCCGTGACAACTCGATGCAGTCGGCCATGCTCGCGCCGGCGAGTGGCACGAAGGGGACCACGTCCACGGCCCCGATGCGCGGGTGCTCGCCGGACTGGCGCTCCATGTCTATCTCGGCAATCGCGACCGCGACCGTCCGCTCGAGGGCTTCGAGTATCGGGGCCGGCTCGCCGGCGAGCGTCAGAACGCTGCGGTTGTGGCTGGCGTCGCTCGTACGGTCGAGCAGGTAGGCGCCCGGTACGCGCTCGACGGCCGCGGCGAGTTTGTCGACGACTTCGATCCGACGCCCCTCGCTGAAGTTGGGCACCGACTCGACGAGCTTCGTCACGCTTCCTCCGCTTCGCGTTGCCGACCGCCTGGGGGGGTTACCCATGCGGGCCACCCTCCGGCGGTATCGGGTAGGGCACCAAGAGTCACTACCCGTCGGTATCGCCGAGCCCTATCGTGGCACGGATCGATGCGACTGGTCGCCTAATGCCCGGATGACCCGTCACGGATAGCATGCCGCCCGGTGAAAGGACGGTCACTAGCAGGCATGACAGGGATAACCCGGCCGTCACTCTTGCGGCATCGGGACTTCGTGAAGATCTGGTCGGCTGCGACTGTCTCCATGTTGGGCAGCCAGGTGACGCTCTTCGCCGTGCCCTTCATCGCACTGACGATGCTCGGTGCGAACGTTTTCCAGGTCTCACTCTTGACTGCGGTCGAGATGATGCCGTTCCTGCTCTTCACCCTGCCGGCGGGAGCCTGGCTCGACCGCGTCCGCCGCCGACCGGTGCTGGTTGCCGCGGACATCGGACGCGGCGTCGTTCTGCTCTCGATCCCGGTGGCTTTCGTGGCCGGCTCCTTGACGATCTGGCAGCTGTACATCGTCGCGTTCGCCACCGGCACGCTGACGGCCTTCTTCGATGTCGCAGACCAGTCGTACCTTCCGGCCATTCTGGACCGGGACGATCTGGTGGACGGCAACTCCAACCTTCAGGTCAGCTATTCGGTGGCTCAGATCGGCGGCCCGGCCTTGGGCGGCAATCTGATCGCCGTCGTAGCCGCGCCATTCGCGATCGCCGTCGACGCCCTGAGCTTCTTCGTTTCGGGCGGGTTGATAAGTGCCATTCGACGGCGCGAGGAGCGGCCGGCCCGCCATCTCGACAAGTCAGGCCGCCCCACTTCGATGCGATCGGAAGTCGTGGAGGGACTGCGCTATGTCACCGGCAATCGCTACCTGCGACCGATCGCCGCCTGCACCGGCATCTCGAATCTCTTCGCCGCCGCTCTCTTCGCCATCTTCCCGGTCCTGATCTGGAGCGAACTCAAGCTCCCGCCCGCATTCTTCGGCACCGTCATGGGGGTCGCCAGCTTGGGGTTCCTGGTGGGCGCGGCGCTGGCCAGCCGGCTGTCGAGGGCCATCGGCATCGGGCGGACGATCGTCGTTTCGGCGGCCTGCGGATCGCCCGCATTCCTGTTGTTGACCCTGACTCCGTCCAACCTCAGCGTGGCGGCCGTGACCCTGTTCGTGGGCTGGTTCGTAGCCGGCATGAGCCAGGTCATCTACAACGTGGCCCAGATCAGCCTGCGTCAGGCGATCACCCCACCGGAGATGCAAAGCCGGATGAACGCGACGATGCGGTTCATCGTCTGGGGAACGATTCCGATAGGGTCACTGATGGGCGGCGCCCTGGCCAGCGTCGCGCCGCTGCGCGTCGCTCTGATCCTGGCGGCCGCGGCCTCGTTCACTTCGATCGTGCCGGCCCTGGCCTCGCCGCTGCGGTCCCTCCGCGAGATGCCCGGCGTGAACGGCGAGGCCCAACCCACCGACGGCGAGACCATGGGCGTGATTTCGGTCGAGACCACAGGCGAGACTGAGGGTGTGGCCGCAGGCGTGGCGGAGCGCGAAGCGGCGGCCGAGGCCCTGCCCGAAGCGATTGTGGCTGGGGCCGCGCACAAAGAAGCCGGGCTCCCCTGGACGGGAAGCCCGGCTGTAGATCGGAGATTGGGCCGTGACTGACGAAGTTACGGCTTAGCGGCCGGCGGCGCCGGGGGCGCGGGCGGCGCAGGCGGAGCCTGAGGAGCCGGAGCCGGGGGCGGAGCGAACTGCTGCTGAGGCGGGTAGCCCTGAGGAGGCATTCCCGGGTACTGGCCCGGATACTGGCCCGGATACGGGCCGCCGGCCCACTGCTGGGGGCGCTTGGCCTTCTCGACCTGCCACCACTTCCAACCCTCGATCGCAACCAGCGTGCCGGCTCCGACGAGGATGATGAAGTAGAAGACCATTCGCTGGGTCGCGACGGCATCCGCGCCCTTGGCCTTCATGATGTAGTTGGCCATGAAGGCGAGCAGAGACCACACTGCCGCAGCCGAGAAGAAGTACAGGTGTGGGCGCATGAGAAGCAAAACGCCCAGAACGGCACAGATGCCGCAGGTCAGCAGATCGATGATCCACGATGCGCTGGCATTTGGGGCCTGCATCCAGGTCAGCGCGTTTGTGGCGTCGACGAAGGCGATGTAGCCGAGAAGCGCTGCCAGCACATAGCTGGGGTACTTGATGTTCCGGTCTTCCAGCATGCGATCTCCCTCTTGCAGTGGAGTGGACGTATCGCGATGTTAGTCCCCGCGAATGTCGACCGCTAGCCCGAATCGACTAGGTTTCGACAACACTCTTCAACGGCTCGGACGGCGCGTTTCACCTGCGGCACGATCCCAGAGGCTGTTCTCAAGGCCCATGGCGTCGATCAACTTGAGAGAGCCGACGCTGCCGAAGTTCCAGGTGCCGATACCCAGCACGGAGGCGCCTGCGGCAAAGGAGTGCATCTCGGCCGTGACATTGCCGTGGAGCGGATAGCCGCTGCTGGCAAGCTTCTCGGTCGCGAGCAGCGTCACCGAGGGGATGAGCGACAGCTCCTCCGGCGGGACCGGCGGCTCCTGCTCCTTGCTGAAGACCGGTTGGATGGCAAGGGCGCCGCCTTCCCATCGAATCAGGTACTGGCCCAGCCTGTCGCCTATGACGGAGGCTCCGTCGGGGCTGGCGATGATCACGAAATCGAGCAGGTCCTCGTCCGACACGAAACCCAGAACCTGCCCTCGAAGCTGCTTCGCGACGACCGCTGAGGCCGTCAGCCAGGCCAGCTGCTCGAACTTCTCGTCCTCGGCGCCGATGACGCGAAGCGCGTCAACGTAACCCGGTGCCAGCGCCCTGGCCGCCTTGATGATGGCCCGATCGCCGGCCTTGGGCTCCTGCACGCCGAGATCCAGCAGCCATAGCCCGCGGGCTTCGAGCTCGTAAAGGCGGTAGCCGTAGACGCGCTCCAGCGCAGCCAGAGCGGCGGCGTCGGGCCTGGTTCGAACCAGCACTCCCTGGACCCGATAGTGCAACCTATCTCCCCTTGCTTGTCCTGGGCATGGAATCCATCGAGGTATCGGCTCGCTCGTCCTCGAGCATCGGGACGCGCACTCCGCGTTCTCGAGCGACCTCCATGGCCCGGTCGTAACCGGCGTCTGCGTGGCGGATGACCCCCGTGCCCGGATCGGTCGTCAGGACCCGCTCCAGCTTCTGCGCAGCGAGGTCGGAGCCGTCGGCGACGACGACCATCCCGGCATGTTGAGAGTAACCGATCCCGGTTCCGCCGCCGTGGTGAATACTGACCCAGCTGGCGCCCGCCGCGGTGTTGACCAGGGCGTTGAGCAGCGGCCAGTCGGCGATCGCGTCCGAGCCGTCCCGCATCGATTCGGTCTCGCGGTTCGGCGAGGCGACCGAGCCGGCGTCGAGGTGGTCGCGGCCGATGACGATCGGGGCGCCCACCCGGCCCAGACGGACCAGCTCGTTGAAAGCGGCTCCCGCCCGAGCCCGCTCGCCGTAGCCGAGCCAGCAGATCCGGGCAGGCAGGCCCTGGAACGGCACCCGGGCCTCGGCCATCTCGATCCATCGCCGAAGCGATTCGTTTTCGGGGAACAGCTCCAGGATCGCCCGGTCAGTGGCCAGGATGTCGGCCGGGTCGCCGGAGAGCGCCACCCATCGGAACGGCCCCTTGCCCTCGCAGAAGAGCGGCCGGATGAAGGCGGGCACGAAGCCCGGGAAGTCGAACGCGTTCGCGACGCCGGCGTTCTGGGCCTGAGCTCGAATGTTGTTGCCGTAGTCGAAGACCACGGAGCCGGCCGATTGGAACGCAAGCATCGCTCGAACGTGCTCGGCCATCGACGCCATGGAGCGGCGGATGTACTCGTCGGGGGTCTCGCGCCGCAGCTCGGCCGCGTCCGCGATGGTCACACCCGACGGAACGTAGCCGTTCAGCGCGTCGTGGGCCGACGTCTGGTCCGTGACGGCGTCGAACCGTTCGCCGCGCCGGACCAGCTCGGGCTCGATCTCCGCGGCATTGCCGACCAGGGCGATCGATTCCGCGCGTCCCTCGGCTGCCGCAGAGCGGGCCCAGGCGAGCGCCTCATCGAGCGAGTGGGTCATGCGGTCCACGTAGCCCACGTCCAGGCGCCGGATCGCTCGCGCCTCGTCGACCTCGACGACAAGCGCCACGCCGCCATTCATCACCACGGCCAGCGGCTGCGCCCCGCCCATGCCGCCCAGGCCGGCGGTCAGCATCACGCGGCCGCGCAACGTTCCACCGAAATGCTGGCGCGCCAGCTCGGCGAAGGTCTCGTAGGTCCCCTGGAGGATGCCCTGGGTGCCGATNNCCACGATCCGGCGGTCATCTGCCCATACATAGTCAGGCCGGCCCGCTCCAGCTCGCGGAACTTCTCCCAGTTCGCCCACTTGCCGACCAGGTTCGAATTGGCAATCAGCACGCGCGGTGCCCACTCGTGGGTGCGAAAGACGCCGACCGGCTTGCCGGACTGGACCAGCAGCGTCTCGTCGTTCTCGAGACGGCGCAGCTCACGGATTATCGCGTCGAACGCGTCCCAGCTTCGGGCGGCGCGGCCGGTGCCGCCGTACACGACGAGGTCGGCGGGGCGCTCGGCCACCTCCGGGTCCAGGTTGTTCATCAGCATCCTCAGCGCGGCCTCCTGAGCCCAGCCCTTGCAGCTGCGTTCCGGGCCGCGCGGGGCGCGGACGGTGCGGGGTCCGGCGGGGATCGCCGAGCCGGTTTCGATCGCCATCGGAAGCCTCCGAAGGACAGGCCCGGGACGTCACCGGGCGCTCGACCCCAGTGTGCGCCGGTTGTCTAGTAGAGGATCTGGATCAGCTTGCGGCCGAGATCGCGCGCGCCGGCCCCGAACATCGACAGGACTTCGCCGTTGCCGAGCGGCAGGGTGTATACGACCACGCCCCCGGCGCAGGTCGACACATCGACCGTCCAGTCGCCGATCTGCTGCTTGCCGGTGCCGGAGACGGCGTCCGCCTGAGAGCATGCGCCGGTTGCGTACTGTTCCACCCAGGACGCGTACTCGTCGGGCCAGACGTCGGGGCTCTGCATCGCCGGTTTGAATTGTCCGATCGCAACCTCCAGCCAGTCGGCGTCCGCTATCTGCCCGATCGACGCAGCCGCGAAGGAATCGAAGTTCTTCGCCAGATCCGCGTTGTCCATGTCGGAACTCTCGCTGTAGGCGTCCTCGACCAGGGGCAGGGCGCTGATCGTCTGGGGCAATCGCGCCAGAAGGCTCGGATCTATGTGGAGGCCGTACTGACCGATCGTTCCGGCCGGCCAGGGCGTCGCCCCGATCGGCCGGTCCGAGGACTGCGGTGCGGGCGTTGGGCCGGTCGGGCCGCAGGCGGCAACGGCGGCGGACGCAACCAGCAGCGCCGCCAGAACCGGCATGGTGCGACCGCGCCTGCGAGTCTTCTCAGAGTTCACGACGTACCACCGGATAGCGATCGTTGGCCACGGCCAGGCTGAAGCCGGCTCGGATCCAGAATTCGGGTCGGGCGGCCGGTGTCGCGTCTTCCTTAGACCCGACCTCCGGATAGGCCTCGACCGCGGCGAAGCCCCGGCCGGCCAGATCGGCGCAGACCGCATCGACCAACCTCAGGGCATAGCCGCCGCGACGCGCCTCGGCGGCCGTCGCGATGCAGGTGATGACGGCGGGGAGCGGCGCATCGGGCAGCTGCGGATACAGCTCTCGCGTGCGAAGAGCGCGAGGGTAGGCCGAAAGCGGCCCGAACTGGCAGTACCCGGCGGCTTCGCCGTCGACGATCAGCAGCTTGGCGTAGGTGCCGAAGACGCCGAGGCCACGACCGAGTAGCTGCAACTTGCGCGGCGCCTCGGCGGCGACGGTCGGGCGGGCGGAACGCTGCCGCGCGAACGGATTGTCGTCCACGTCGCCGCCGAGATCCTCCAGGAATGGGTTCCGCGAGGGCGTGGCCTTCGAGGCCGGCAGGAACGGGTTCGAATCGGCCTTGGGCGGCGGCGCGAACGGGTTGGCGGCGGGCCGGGCGGTCGAGTCGGCGGCCGCACCGGACGACCCACCCCGAAGCCAGCCCGCCCGGCTCGCCTTCGAGCCCCGGTCGGCATCCTCCCAGTAGTCGCACGTGCGGTGGTCGAACGCCGCGTCGGCGCACGGTGGGATGAGCCCGAAGCGGGCTTCGTCGGCAACGTCCACGATCTCGATATTCGCCATGGTTAGCCAACTGTACGGCAACAGGTCCAGATCCGACCGGGATACGGCCCGAGCGACGCACTACGCCACGGTCCGGCTCTATCGCTAGACTCCACGGCGTCATGACCTCATCCCAAACGCCCAACACGGCAGAGTCCGGTCCGCGCTGGCGGCGGGCCCTGACGCGCGGGATTACCCGCAACGTCGTGGCCCTGGGCTTCGTGAGCCTCTTCACGGACATCTCGAGCGAGATGCTCGTCTACCTCATCCCGCTCTACCTGGCCAACGTGCTGCTGGCGCCGGCAGCGGTCATCGGCCTGATCGAGGGCGTGGCCGAGAGCACGGCGTCGACACTGAAGCTCATCAGCGGCGCCCTGTCGGATCGAATGTCCAGGCGGCGCCTGCTCGTGGGCATCGGCTACGGGACGTCGGTGGTCGCCAAGGCGCTCTACCTGGTGGCCGGGGCGTGGCCGGTTGTCCTGCTCGGGCGCGTCGGGGATCGCCTGGGGAAAGGGATCCGGACCTCGCCGCGCGACGCGTTGATCGCAGACTCCACCGCCCCCGAGAACCGCGGCGTGGCCTATGGCCTGCACCGCGCCATGGACACCACCGGCGCGTTCGCCGGCGTGCTCGTCGCCGCGGCCGTCATCTGGGTGACCGAGGGCGACGCGACGAAGCTGACGAGCGATGCCTTCCGGATCCTGGTGCTGCTGGCCCTGATCCCCGGCGTTCTGGCCATAGCCACGATATTCATCGGGGTGCGGGACGTGCCGCGCGCCGTTGCGGCGGCTCCGGCGCCGGCTCCGGCCGCCCCGGCCGCCCCGGTTGCCCCGCTCACGATATCGAGCCTGCCTCACCGAATCGTCGGCGACCGCGCGCAGTGGCGCCGCTTCCCACGGCCGTTCTGGCTCTTCATGCTCGCCAACGCCCTGTTCACGCTGGGCAATTCGAGCGATGCCTTCCTGGCGCTGCGGTCACAGAACCTGGGCCTGACGCTGCTGGCTCTGCTGCTGACCATCGTCGCTTTCAACGCCACCAACGCCATCGTGGCCTGGCCGGCCGGAGCGCTCTCAGACCGAATAGGGCGGCGGGGCTTGATCGCCCTGGCCTGGCTCATCTATGCCGGCTGCTATGCCGGTTTCGCCGTGGCCGCCTCGGCGGTCTGGGTCGTCCCGCTGTGGATCGCCTACGGCACGTACTACGCCCTGAGCGAGGGCGTGGGCAAGGCGCTCGTCGCCGATCTGGCCCCAACCGAGATGCGGGCGACGGCCTTCGGCATCCTGAACTCGGTCCAGGGCCTGATGATCCTGCCCGCCTCGTTGGTGGCCGGGCTCCTGTGGAGCCTCATCGCTCCCGCTGCGCCGTTCTGGTTCGGGGCGGCGTGTGCCGGCGCGGCCGTCGTTCTTCTCCTGGCCACGGTCCGGCTCGGCCCGCGGCCCGCCCGCTGAGCCCCGCGGTCGCGGCCGTTCCCCTACGTGCGACCCTTTTGTGGTGGCACCAACGAAGCGTTAACGTTGATTTGCCCGACCGGCGGGGCAAAGGTCGCAACGCCCGTCGAAGACACGATTCGCGGCCACGGGGAGGCCGATTCTCATCTATGAGGTAGGCAATGCGGTCACTCGACGTCCGCATCGAAGCAGCTCTCGGCACCTACGACGAGGACTGCCGCTGGGATCTGATCGGCGGCATCCTGACCGAGTGCCCCGATGACGTGCTGGCCGAGGCGAAGGGCTTGATCCTGGGCGATGCCGAGCGCAATAGAACTCTGGGCGCCGACATCCTGGGGCGGCTCGTGGGCGTGGAGACGGGCAGCCGATCCGCGGTCCTGGAAACGCTCGTTGGGGCCCTCGCGGTCGAGACGGCGCCGGCCCCGCTGGCCTCGATCGTGGCTGCGCTGGGGCACGTCGGAGACCCGGGAACGCTTGGGCTCATCTTTCCGCTTGCCAACGACCCGAGCGCGGAGGTCAGGCTGGCGGTCGCTTTCGCCGTGGCAACCGTCAGTCCCCAACCACTGGCTTCGGACGGGCGCACCGCCCTGATCAGCCTGTCGCGCGACAAGGACCCCGAGGTGCGCGACTGGGCCACGTTCGGACTCGGCACGCTCTCCGACGTCGACGGTCCGGACGTTCGGGCGGCGCTCCTGGAACGAACCGAGGACGCCAGCCACGAGGCTCGAGCGGAAGCGCTCTTCGGGCTGGCGGTCCGGCGCGACCCGCGAGCGGTGCCGCATCTCATCCGGGCGTTGCAGTCGCCACTCGTCGGCGGGCTCGAGGTGGATGCCGCCGCGGCAGCCGCCGATCCCCGGTTGTTGCCGGCGTTGTGGGCTCTCCAGCATGCCGGTAGGGCGGATGAGGGCCGCCTCCGCCGGGCCATAGACCGCTGCTCAGGACGGGATCGGCCGGCCCTTCTCTCCTAGGACTCGGGGCTTACCAGGTCGACGAGCGAGCCTTCGCGAACCAGGCGAGCGGCGGATTCGATGTCGCTGCCCTGGAGCCTGTCACGGTCGAGATGCGGCACGACCGACCGAATGCGGCGGTGGGCTTCCTCGACGCCGGCGCCCGGTCGAACATGCGATCCTTCGGCGGCGACTCGCTCGAGCCTGAAGTCGAGCGCCTGCGCGGCCACCAGCAGCTCGAGGGCGACGATCCTCTGGACGTTGCCCAACACGGCCATGGCATGCCGGGCGGATATCGAACCCATCGAGACGTGGTCTTCCTGATTGGCCGAAGTCGGGATCGAATCGGCACTGGCGGGGTGAGCCAGGACCTTGTTCTCGGAGGCGAGCGCGGCGGCGGTGTACTGGAGCAGCATCATGCCGGACTCGAGGCCACTGCCCGAGGAGAGGAATGGCGGCAGGCCGCCGTTGAGGCGCGAGTCGACCATTAGCGCGATCCGCCGCTCTGAGATCGCGCCCAGTTCGGAGATGGCCAGCTTGGCGAAGTCCAGGGCGATGGCCACGGGCTCGCCGTGGAAGTTGCCGCCGCTGATGACCAGCCCGCCGCCGGTCGCCGCCGCCGTGGCGTCGGCCACGCCGCCCCCCGGAAAGACCAGCGGATTGTCAGTGGCTGAGTTCAACTCGATGTCCAGAACGCCGCTCAGGTAGTCGAGCGCGTCACGGACGGCGCCGTGGACCTGGGGTACGCAACGCAGCGAGTATGGGTCCTGGACCTTGTGCGCCGATGGGTGATGGCTGGTCATGAGCGTCGATTCGCGCAGGAGCCAGCGCAGCTCCGCGGCGACGGCGATCTGGCCGGGGTGGGGCCGCGCGAGCTGGTATGCGGCGGAGTAGGCCACGTCGGTGCCCAGCAGCGCCTCGCAACTAATCGCCGCGGCCACGCTCGCGGCCCGGGCCAGTCGTTGCGCGTCGGCAGCCACCAGCGCGCCGATGGCGCTCATCATCTGGGTGCCGTTGAGGAGGGCCAGCCCCTCCTTGGCCTGCAGCTCGAGCGGTTCGAGGTTCGCCGCCGCCAGCGCTTCGGAGGCGGCCATGACGCGACCGCCCACCTCCACATGCCCCCGACCCGTGAGCGGCAGGGCGAGATGCGCCAGCGGGGCCAGATCGCCCGATGCGCCCACCGAACCTTGCGACGGCACGATCGGGTGGATGCCGAGGCGCAGCAGATCGCAGATTCGATCGATCACGACGGGCCGGCAGCCGGAGTGGCCGAGGGCCAGGGTGTTGGCCCGCAGCAGCAGCATCGCCCGCACCACGTCGCGCGGCAGCGGTTCCCCGACGCCGGCAGCGTGTGACAGGAGGAGGTTCTCCTGCAGCCGAGCGGAGTCGGCCGGGTCGATGAAGGTCGTGGCCAGGTCGCCGAAACCCGTGGTCACGCCGTAGACGATCTCCCCCGCCGCGACGAGGCGTTCGATCACGTCGCGGGCTTCCACGACCCGCGCCCGGGCTTCCGGCCCCAGCGAGACGCGCCGCCCCGCCCGCGCCACGGCTTCCACGTCCGCGATCGAGAGGTCGGCGCCGGTCAGCATCAGGTCCGCCTCGGCGGGGAGTGGCTGCCGGAGCCAGTGGGATTCGGGAAGGTGTCGGTGCGGTCCAAGATCGGGAGACCGTGGCGTGTCGCTCACCCGATGAGCATATCCCGCATCTCACATTGGGGTCCGGGCTATCCGTGCCCGCACACGCGCGGCGCGTGGCCGCCACTCGCCAACGCTGCGCCCAGCAAGCTGGGCGGGCGCAGAATCGTGTCGCGATTGGAGCGCTTGGCGAGCGGCGGTGGCGTCCGTCGCCGCGCTGAATCTGCCCAAGCTGCACTGGGCGTCACGGCCCAGGGGCGAACGACGTCGCCACTCCCTCTTCGAGTATCCTGCGAACGACCTGCGGCCAGTTGCCGCTTGCGTCCCCCTAGAACGAGGTCCCCGTGCTCGGCTTCATCGACACAGCTGTCATTCCCTTCCTGGACCACCTCTACGCCGCCGTCGGATACCTGGGCGTCTTCTTCGCCATGGTTGCGGAGTCGACTATCGTGCCGATTCCTTCGGAGTTGATTCTGCCGTTCGCCGGCTGGAAGGTTGTGGACCCTGGAGCCATCGAGCCGCTAACCCATGGTCCGTGGAACTTCTGGATCGTGGTCGTGATCGGCATCGCGGCCAACACGACCGGCTCGTTGTGTGGCTACGCGCTGGGGATCAAGCTCGGGCGGCCGTTCCTCGATCGCTGGGGTCGGTACCTGCTCGTTCGTAAGCACGAGGTCGATCAGGCCGAACGCTTCTTCGCCCGCTGGGGATCGCCCACCGCCTTCATCAGCCGCCTTCTGCCGGGCGTTCGAACCATGATCAGCTTCGTCGCCGGCGTTTCCCACATGCCTATCCGCCGGTTCACCGTCTATTCCACTCTGGGAGCCATCCCGTGGACGATCGCCCTGGTCTACGCGGGCACCGTCCTCGGCTCCAATTGGATCCGCATCCGCGACGACTTGAAGCCGTTCGACAACCTGATTCTGGTCGCATGCGTGGCCGCGGTCGTGCTGTTCGTGGTCTGGCGGCTGTCTCATCGGGGTCCCGATCCGGCCGAGGCCGAGGCCTGAGTCGGGGTCTACGAACCTCCGCCACGGCGCCGTTCGCTGCCGTCTCGGCCGAGGGTTGCGTGCGCGGATTGCCGATTGCGTGGCAGACTAGGGTGTGGCCAGGGGCACAGCAACGGCCGCCGGCGAACAGGCGACACACAGGAACGCTGATGCGCAGTAGACCAACTCGCGTCCGGTTGCAGGCGCTGAGCATCCACATCGACATGCGGGGCCGGGGCCTCTCGGGCGAGTTCGCGTGAGTCCGCTCCGAGACGGACCCAGGCTTCGCGGCGGGGCCGACGCCGCAACACCGCCACCACCTTTGGAAATGGCCCACTTCAGTCCTAAGGTGGCTCAAGCGAAGCGTCGCATGGCCCACCCGGTTCGCCGCGGTTTCCGCGGCTGGTTTCGAGCCGCGTTCGGGGGCATTGAGCCCGGTTCAGCCGCTGCCGGCTCGGGTGGCGCACCGGCCGGGCTCGTTCGGCGGTTCGGGCCCAAAGCGCCGAGACATCGAGAGCTACTCGTCGTTCTGGCGCTGCTGGTTGTGGCAGCCGTCGTGTGCGCGAGCCTGCCCGGCGGCTGGGGCGGCTCGGCCGCGGCCGGCTCTTCGGACGGTCCGCGCGAGGGAATGGTGGCAAACATAATGGCTTCGATTTCGTCCACGCCGTTCGCGCCCGAAACCTTCGCCGATCCGCCGCTGATCCCGCCGTCGCCGACGCCAACGCCCCAGTTGACACCGGCCCCGACGCCCAAGCCCGTCGCCAGGAAATACTCGTTCGTGACGCTCGGCGATTCGCTCACTGCCTGGCCGACTACCGGGCCCTGGCCGAACCGGCTGAACGCCGAGGACGCCAACCTCGCGCTCGTGAACAACGCCGGAGTACCGGGCAACACGACGGCCGACATGCTGGCGCGTCTGGACAGGGACGTCTTTGCCTACAAGCCGGACGTGCTGTTCATTCTCGGCGGAACGAACGATCTGGGACGCAACGTCAGTGAGGCGACCATCATCGCCAACCTCAAGTCGATCATCCTCGCCGCGAGGGCCAAGGGGATCCGGATCTTCTTGATCCTCGTCCCGCCGGACTCCTACACGAACATGGCGGCGCCTATCGATTCGCTGAACGCGGCCATCACGCACCTGGCCAACATCTATACCATCGTCGCGATCGACATCCACGCACCTCTTTCGCAGGACAACGGGACGTTCCAACCCAGGTATACGAGCGACGGACTGCACTTCACCGACCTCGGGGCGCAGACGGTGGCCAACGCCATCTTCAGCCGCATCCACCGCCTCGGGTATTAGTCGGCCGGCCGAGGTGCCGGCGGCGGTTCGAGGGCCGCCTGCCCCGACGCCGGCAGGACCGCCAGGGCAACGAGAACGATCGCCACCAAGCCGAGGACGGCGGTGATGGCGTACAGCCCGCGGATGGTCAGCCAGCCTGCGACCTGCCCGCCGACCCCCGAGCCGATGATCGACGACAGGCTGAATGTGACCGCGTTCAGAATCCCCTGTGCGGTTGCCGCGGTCCCCTTGGGGGCCTGTCGAGAGACGAATGAGATGCCGCCGATCAGGGCCAGGCCGTAGCCGGCGCCCTGCATGAGCGAACAGGCGATCAGGATCGTCGGCGAGACGAAGAAGGCGTTGACGATCAGCCGCAGAGCCATGATCGCCATCCCCAGGACTATGAGCCGTTCCGTTCCGAACCTTCGCGACAGTTGCGGGAAGAAGAACATCGAGGGGATCTCGAGGGCCGCCTGGATGGACCACGCCAGGCCGATCTGGTCGCTGGAGGCGCCGATCTGACGGAGGTAGATCGAGAAGAAGGCGTACTGGGAGTAGACCGCCGTCCAGCCAACGAATGCGCCGATCAAGAAGAGCGCGATCGGCCGGTGGCCGAGCACCCGCCCGGGCGCCCGCCGCAGACTGGCGCCGTGGACGCCTCCGGCCCGTCCGGGCAGCAGCATCGCGGCCAGGCCGCCGACCAGGATCATCGGGACCGCGACGAAGAAGAGGCTGCGGTAGTCCTCGCCAATGGCGAAGCCGACGATCGGCGTCGCGACCATGAAGCTGATCGAGCCCCAGACTCGAATTCGCGCGTAGCGGGTTCGCTCCGATCCGGCCATATCCAGCACGCGGACGTCCATCATCGGGCCCATGCCGGCCATCCCCATGGCGAACGCCGCCGCGGACGGGATGAGCAGCCACGATGCCCCGGCGGTTGCCAGTCCCGCGGCGCCGAGCGCGCCGATCCCCGCCGCCATTGGCAGCAGCAATCGCGAGGTCGGGTACCGATCGTGGATCGCGCCCCACGTCGGCGCGCTGATCAGCGCAACGGCCGAGGTGAAGGCGGCCAGGGCGCCGATCGTGCCCAGCGAGAGTCCGAGACTCTTGTAGTACTGCTGCAGGTAGGGGGAATAGGCTGCGACCGCAACGTACAGGGTGACGTAGGCGAGAACGGCGCGACGCAACGACTCGACTCCAGAGGGGCTCGCCCGGGCCGCCCGCGGCGTTCCGGTAAGTGCCGTCAGTCTGCCACCCACCGGCGGATCGCGCCGCCGGCCGTCGCGGGCCGCGCGCTATGGGTTGCGCCTTGTCCGGGCAAGCGCCGCACCTGAGGGACCTGTTCGATCGTCGCTGGGGCGGTCTGACCTCGAGCGCAACCGCCCCGGTCCTTGCCGAATTCTCACCAGGGCGACATGGGGCGAAGGCCGCGACCCGAAGCTGTCTGGAATGCGGGGTGAGTGGCGTGATTTCGGCCCCGAATCGGCGATTGTGAGCTCACAGCGGCGTGGCGCGGGCCACAGACGAGCCAGATTGGGCACCAGAGCGACTCGAATCATGCTCAATGTCGTTGTGGTGGGGATTGGGCAAGTTCTGATGCCCCGGGCCACCGTCTCCCGGCAGGGCCCTACGCCGCAAGCTGAGCCTCTAGCCCCAGGGGGCCTCGCCCGGGTGGCGCAGGTGGGCGATGTCGTTGGCCAGCGCGAGCTGGGCGCCGTCGGGAGTGTCGCCGGGCTCGTAGCGCAGGACCGTCAGGTTGGTGCGATCCTGCAGGAAGCGGCGCCGGTAGTCGCGAACAGGCACGCCCAGGGCCACGCACAGCAGGATGCGGTTGAGGGTGCCGTGGGCAACGACCAGGACACGCCGCTCGCCGGCAGCTTCGGCCCGCGACTCGGAGGGGGCTCCGCGCGAGCCGCCGGGATCGGGCGAGTGCCGGCCGGCCGCGTTCGGGCCGGCCGCGTTCGGGCCGGCCGCGCCGGTGGAGACGGCCGGAGCGGGCAGTTCGGCCGCGATCAGGTCGACGAGGAAGCCCAGAGCCCTGGCCGCCACGTCGTCCCCGGACTCGCCGCCGGGCGAATGGGTCGAGGCCGGGTCGTGCTCCCAGCGGGCCCGCAGCTCCGGGTCGTGGGCATCGACCTCCTCGTAGGTCAGGCCTTCCCAGCGCCCGTAGTCGAGCTCGCGCAATCGCTCGTCGACCTCGATCGGCCGGCCGGCCCCGACCACCTGCGCCGTCTCGAGCGCCCGGGCCATGGGGCTGGCGACGATGCGGTCGATTCGAACGCCCGCCAGCCGGCGCCCGAGCGCTTCGGCCTCCCTCCGGCCGTCGGCCGTGAGCGGCACGTCCAGCTGCCCGCCGAGCATGATGTCGTCGGCGGCTGCCCGACCGTGGCGAGTGAGGATCAGTGTGAGCACGGGCAAAGTCTATTGGCGGATCGGCGTGCGCGCAGCAGGTGCGACCTAGAACAGGCCGACGATGTTGCCGTCGGCGTCGATGTCGATGTTCTCGCCGGCGGGGTGCGAGGGCAGGCCGGGCATCGTCCGCATCTCGCCGAGCAGCGGCGTGATGAAGCCGGCACCGGCGGAGAGCCGGACCTCGCGGATCGGGACGCGGAAGCCCGTCGGGCGGCCCTTGAGCGACGGGTCGTGGCTTAGCGAGAGGTGCGTCTTAGCCATGCAGACCGGCAGCTTGCCGAAGCCCAGGTCCTCGTACAGCTTCAGCGCCTTGGTCGCGGCCGGCAGCTCGTCGACGCCGCGGGCGCCGTAGATACGCACGGCCACCGTCTCGATCTTCTCGCGCAACGGGATGTCGTCCGGGTAGAGGAGCCGGAACTCGGGCGCCCCTTCCTCCGCAGCCGACCAGACCGCCCGTGCCAGGTCCTCGGCCCCGGCCCCGCCTTGCGCGAAGTGGCGGCTGACGACCACGTCGCGAGCGCCGGCAGCCAGCGCCACTTCCCGGATCGCGGCCACTTCCGCCTCCGTGTCGCCGGGGAAATGGTTCACAGCCACCACGACCGGCACGTTGAAGACGCGGACGTTCTCGATCTGGGCGGCGAGGTTGGCCGAGCCCTTCCGGACCGCGTCGACGTTCTCTTGCTCCAGCGCCGGGTCCAGCGGCTTGCCGGCCACGATTCGGCCGACGCCGCCGTGCATCTTGAGGGCGCGGATAGTGGCGACCATGACCGCGGCGTCGGGGCGGAGCCCGCTCTGGCGGCACTTGATGTCGAAGAACTTCTCGGCGCCCATGTCGGCCCCGAAGCCGGCCTCGGTGCAGGCGATCTCGCACGTCGCCAGCGCCAGCCGGTCGGCCAGGACGCTGTTGTTGCCATGGGCGATGTTGGCGAACGGGCCGCAGTGGACGAATGCCGGCCCACCTTCGAGCGTCTGGAGCAGGTTCGGCTTGATTGCGTCGCGGAGCAGGACCGTCATGGAGCCGGCGCAGCGCAGGTCCTCGGCGGTGATGCGGCGGCCGTCGAAGGTGGTCGCGACGACCGTTCGGCGGAGGCGCGCCCGGAGGTCCTGCAGGTCCGAAGCGAGAGCCAGAATAGCCATCACCTCGCTGGCGACGGTGATCTCCCATTCGGTCTCGCGTGGATAGCCGTTCTCGCGGCCGCCGAGGCCGATGATCGCCTTGCGGATCGCCCGGTCGGAGATGTCGACGACGCGCGGCCAGAGCACGCCCAGCGGATCGATGCCGAGCGGGTTGTTGTGGGTCAGCGAGTTGTCGACGAATGCCGCCAGCAGGTTGTGCGCGGCGCCGACGGCGTGGTTGTCGCCGGTCAGGTGGAGGTTGAAATCCTCCATCGGGATCACCTGGCTGTAGCCACCGCCCGCCGCGCCGCCCTTGATCCCGAAGACGGGCCCGAGCGACGGCTGGCGGATGCAGACGGCGGCCCGGCGCCCGATCCGGTTGAGCCCCTGCACGAGACCGATGTTGGTGGTGGTCTTGCCCTCGCCGAGCGGCGTCGGGGTGATTGCCGTGACGACGACGTACTTGCCACGCCGCCCAGCCGCCGCCGCCTCGGCCTCCAGGCGGGTGATAGCTTCGAGGCGGATCTTGGCCTTGTAAGGCCCGTACAGCTCGACCTCGTCTTCGTGGATGCCCAGCTCGCGAGCCAGTTCCATGATCGGCCGCGGCGTCACCGATCGGGCTATCTCGAGGCTGTTGGGCATGGGCTTGGGCGAGGTCATCGGCGAGCCTCCGCCTGATCCGTGGCGGCCCGGAGCAAGTGGCTCAGCAGCAGCGCGTTCGTCAGCGGCCCGACGCCGCCCGGTACCGGTGTGATTGCCGAGACGACGCCCTTGGCCGATTCGAAGTCCACGTCGCCGACGAGCTTCTCGCCCCCTGCCCCGTCCGGAACGACGTTGATGCCCACGTCCACGACGACGGCCCCCGGCGAGAGCATCTCGCCCGTCACGAGGCCGGGGCGACCCGCGGCCACGATGAGAATCTCGGCGTCGCGGGTGTGGTGGCCCAGGTCCCGTGTCTTGGAGTGGAGCACGGTGACCGTGCCGTGCTCGCGAATGAGCAGCAGCGCGGCCGGCTTTCCGACCACGTTCGACCGCCCGATCACGACGACGCGCTTGCCGGCGATCTCGATCCCCGAGCGCTTGAGGATCTCGACCGAGGCCTGGGCGGTCGCCGGGAGGAAGCCGTCATAGCCGAGCGAGAGCAGGCCGGCGTTGCGGGGGTGGATGCCGTCGATGTCCTTGGCCGGGTCGATCGAATCGATAACCGTGCGCAGCGGGATGTGGGACGGCAGCGGCATCTGGACGATGATCCCGGCTACCGAGGGGTCGGCGTTGAGACTCTCGATCTCGGTGCACAGCGCCTCCGGCGTCACCTCGGCTCCGATCTCGACGAGCCGCCCGTCGACACCCACCTTCTGGCAGGTGCGCAGGATCTGCTGCAGGTACACGGCCGACGGCGCGTCGGCGCCGACGAGCACCACCGCGAGCGTGGGAGTTTGGCCCCAGCGCTCCTTGAACGCGGCGAAGTCCTCGGTGAGGCGGGCGCGAATCTCCGCCGCGATCGGGCTGCCGGCGAGGAGACGCGGCCCGGACGTGGCCGGTTCCGTGCCCGAGACCCCGACGGCCGCGACTGTGGTCGTGGCTCCGTCGCTCCGATCGCTCACGCCGGCTCCGGATCCTGAGACTGGCCCGACAGAACGATCTCCCTCGTCCGCGCCGCGACGGCCGCGATCTCATGCAGGGCGGCGTCCACCTGGGAGCCCATCGTCTCGGCGTAGTCCGCGTCGCCGGTGGAGGGAAGGTTGATCCTGACGTTCTCGGCAGCGCCACGCGCCGCGGCCTCGCCGAGGAGCGCCGCGACGAGGACGTCGCTCGCGGCATTGACGTTGCTGCGTCCGGCCAGCGCCTCCGCCGCGACCACTAACCGCGCACAGGCCTTGACGCACTCCCAGGGCGCATCGGAAGCAGCCCGCGCCGCGGCGCCGATGGCGGTCTTGCGGGTCTCGCGCTGCTCTTCAGTCTCGCGGGGCAGCTTGAGCGCCGCGGAGTAGCCCGCGAACGCCGCCGCGTCTCGATCCGCCAGCTCGAGGAACAGGGCCCCCATCTCGTGGCCGGTCTCGTAGCACCGGGCCAGGGTCGACTCGTATTCCGCGTATCTGGGTTTGCCCCGCGAAAGCGCGGCGACCATCGACACCAGCGAGGCTCCGAGTGCCCCGGCGGCCGCCGACGCCGCTCCCCCACCGGGAACCGGCTCGGCCGACGATAGGCGCTCGACGAACTCGCCGACGGTCAGGTTTGCGAAGGAGACATCGCCGCTGGGTTTGTCCATGGGGAGATTGTAGGCAGCGGCGAAGGTATCGGGTTCGGCTGTGCGAAGAGGTGGCCGCGACCCGAACGGGAGGCAAGGTGATCACCTTCGAAGTCGACGCGCCCAAGGTTGCCCTGGCGCGGCATTCGTTCCGGGCTGCCGGGGTCGACTCGGTCGTGGAACTTCGCGAAGGCGACGGTGGCGCCGGCCTAACCCAAGTCGCCGGCCCGGCCGACCTGGTATTCATCGACTCGGAGAAGAGCGACTACCTGCGGCTGCTCGAGCCGGCGATCAGCGCCCTTCGAATCGGGGGCTGCTCGTCGCGGACAGTCTCGTCTCCCATGAGTCGGAGCTCGTGGAGTTCCGCTCCCGCGCACTCGCCGACCCGCGTCTCAGCGGGCTCGTAGTGCCGATCGGGTCGGGTGAGCTCGTGGCCGTCCGCGTCTAGCGCCGCGGCCCGAGGTCAGCTCAGGCCGACTTCGTCATCGACTCCGTCGACGGTCCAGCGCCGCGATCGATGCCGGAAGGTCAGGGCAAGCCTGGCGCCGGGCGTCTCGACCTCGAAGACCGTGCGCGGCCCGACTTCGACGCGGTACGCGGAATCCTCGCGGCGCACGGCGGCGAGTCGAGTCACGGGAAGACGAATCCCGCCCCAGGTGATCTCGTTGGGCGTGCCATCGAACCAGTTGACTCGAACACGCACATCCACAGGCTCCATGCGGACGATGGCCATCGCGGCGCTCCTCTTCGCTATGGCTGGCCGTCGTTCGCTCGGGCACTGAGCGGATGAACGGACGTTCTATTGCTTCGGGCAGACTATGCGAACAGGCGTTCGATGTCAAGACCGACGCCGCCCGCTCTCCACTTTTGAGCTGAGATTGAGGGGCGCCAGTGACACCTAGCGTGTCACGACCTCGTTGGCGGCCGAACAATCGAGATCGGACGTTCGATGGGTTCGACTACCCCCAGTGGTATTGGGCAACAATCGGGCTCTCGGAGGCGGGCCGGTTCGGTCGGCGGGCGTCAAAGCCGAGCCGGCTCTGTCGGCCCAGGCGCCAAAGCCGAAAGGCGGAAGCCGACGCGGAGGCCTGAGCCTATGCTCGGCGACGACATGAGTGAGTCGAAACGCCTCCAAACATCCGGTCGATACCCCACCGACGCCGAATGGGCCGCCATCTCGAGCCGTCGCGCGTCACCGCCGTTCCTGTTCGTGGTCACGAGCACCGGCATCGTCTGCACACCGGGCTGCCCGGCCCGCAGTCCCGGTCGCGACCGAATCCGGGTCGTCTCCGGGCTCGATGAAGGCCTGGCCGCCGGCGCCCGCCCATGCCTGCGCTGCCGCCCGGACCGCCTCTTCGGCTCGAATACCTCCGCGGCCGACGGGCTTGCGAAGCCGGACCGCGATCCGGTCCAGGCGGCGGTCGACCGTCTCGCGGACGCCCTCGAGGCCGGCGACGATGCCCCATCCGACCGCGAGCTGGCCGCCGAGCTGCGTCTCCCGGAGCGGCGTCTGCGCGAGTTGTTCCGGCACTCCCTCGGCGTCACTCCCCGGGCGTGGCTCGCGGCCCGCCGCGCGGAGATGCTCCGCTCGAGGCTCGCCGGCGGCCAGGCCGTGACCGCCGCGCTCTACGACGCGGGCTACGGCTCATCGAGCGCCGCGTACGTGGCCGCCAGCGGCGAGCTGGGCATGGCGCCGGGGCGGTACCGGACCGGGGCGGCGGGCGAGTCCATCCGCTGGACGATCGCCCCGATCCCGGAGGGAGTGGCTTTGATCGCGGCCACGGACCGCGGCCTGTGCGCCGTCCGGCTCGGCCACGATGACAACTCGCTCGCCGCCGAATTGCGGGCGGAGTTCCCCCACGCCGCCCTCTCCCGAGACGACGCCGCCCTCTCCGAGGCCGCCTCGATCGTCTCGGACCTGGCCGCCGGCCGCCGCCGGCGCGAGGCGGAGACGCTGCCACTCGACGTTCACGCCACTGCCTTCCGGCGGCGCGTGTGGGAGGAGCTGCGCCGCATCCCCTTCGGCGAGACGCGCTCGTACGGGCAGATCGCCGCTGCCGTGGGCGCTCCGGGCGCGGCGCGGGCCGTCGGCACTGCCTGCGCCACGAACCCGGTGGCGGTGGTTGTTCCGTGCCATCGGGTCGTGGCCTCCGACGGGTCGCTCGGCGGCTATGCCTACGGCCTGGCCCGCAAGCGCCAGCTCCTCGACGCCGAGGCCGGCGGCGCTGAACCCGCCGCCCTCGCAGCGACCACATCCGAGGCCCCTGGGGTCGCATAGCCTTGCCACCTCGGGAGGAGACATGGCGATCGAGGCTTCCCGGCCGATCGGTACTCAGGACGCGGCATCATCGTCGGCCGTTCGCCCGACGGCAGACATGGTTTCAGCTCTACTGGGTCATCGGCGCCTGACCCATCCCGGCGACCGGATCCGATCGTTCGAACGCCCGCTTGACAACGCTGCTCTTCTTCGTCCTGGCGGGCATCGTCGCGATCGCCGGTGCGGTGGTCTACCCAAGGCCGGCGGTGGCTCGGTAGCGGTGGCTCGGTAGCGGCCCCGTCGCTCGGCCGGCAGAACGCGGCCTTCTTGCCCAATTCTCACCAGCAGAACATTCGGCGAGGTCGAGGCTGGTGGAGGCCTCCCGAACTGGGGGTCGAGGCCGGTCGAGGCCGCCCGAACGGGGGTCGAAGATCCCTTTCCGGCTCGAAGACAACCTGCGGCAGACTACGGTGGGACGTCGAAGCCCCTCTCGAAACCAGACTCTTGCTCAATGTTCCTACGGTGAGAATTGGGCAAGTTCCACGCCACGGGTCGACGCCACGCCGCGGGTCGACGCCTCGCGGCGGCGAGCGGTCCAGATGCTAGCCCCGTCGCCCTTCGAGCCTGGCGAGCGCCGCGACAACGAAGTCGTCGAGCCGGCGGAGCTTCGCCGCTGAGACAAGGTCCGGCCGCATGTCCGGCAGGAACTCGACCGCGTCGCGGAGATCCCAGTACGGATCCAGATCGTCGGCGGCGCCGACTTCACGACAGGCGTCGAGGAACCGGTCTGACGTCCCGACGCCGAACGAGAACGCCAGGTTGAGCCGCGTGTGGGCCAGGTCGACCGATCGCGGGCCCCACGAGGTTGTCGTCCAATCGACGATCGCGGTAAGCCGACCGTCGACCCACAGCGTGTTGCCGTGGTAGAGATCGCGGTGGATGAACGCGAGGGGCTCGTCCGGTTCGGGTCCACGGACGACTTCGATGGCCCCCGCCCAGGCCGAAGGCAGCCTCGTCCACTCCGGGACGTGAAGACTGTCGAGCTCGTACCAGGGCTGGAACGCCGGAACCGTCCGTCGCGCGCGATCCGGGTCGACGCAGTGGATGAGCGGCAACGCACCCGCCAGTTGGGCCAGGAAGGCCGCCTCGTCGCGAGGTCGCACAAGCCGACTCCCGGGTGCCCGAGTCATCAACAGCGCCGGCACGTCGCATTCGTGAGCCTCCGCGTCGACGGCGAGGAACCGGGGCGCGGGAACGGCGGACGAAGCCAGCAGATCGTAGGTCGCGGCCTCCTGGTCAGGCGAGAACTCCGGGTCGGTCTCGCGCCAATCAGGCCGAACCCAGCGCCGGAGCACGACCTCGCGGATCGATCCGGCCGACTCGATACGAATGGCATGGTTGGCGTGCGACATGCCGCCCCGCAGCAGCTTGACCGATACGGCCCGGCCTCCCCCACTGGCCGAGACCGCCCATTCGACTGCCCGGCGGGTAGGGGCCAGGTTCGGCAACGCAAGAAGCGTCGGGCTGGTCATGCTTGCCTACTCGATCTCGTCTTCGATCTTGGGGACGCCGACGCGGCCCTCCACCGCCGAGGCCGGGTCCCGCTCGAAGGGAGCGGGCAGGCCGCGGTGGAGCAGGCTCGCGCGGGTGACGGCGCGATCCCCAAAGCGCCGCCGGACCGCGTCCGTCGCGTCCACGACTCGCCGCTGCCTGGCGTCGACGACCTCGAACATGCTGATCTGCTCCGGCGCCCCGAGCTGAGTGGCGGCCACTCCGAGCAATCGGATCTTCTTGCCGCGGACCTCAGGCCGGACCAGCTCCAGCGCCGCCCGCCAGATCGTGTCGGTCAGGTCGGAGGGCTCGGGGAGCGTCTTCTGGCGCGTGATCGTTCGGAACTGCGCATCGCGGATCTTGACCGCGACCGTTCCGGCGCGGACCCCGGCGGCGCGCAACCTCGCCGACACACCCTCGGTGAGGGCCAGCAAGGTCCGCTCGATTTCGGCCGTGTCCGTCACGTCGACCGCAAAGGTGGTTTCGTGGCTGACCGACTTGGCCGCCTCGCCGCCGCCGACGACCGGGTCTGTGTCGATGCCGAGCGCCCGATCGTGGAGCGTGGCGCCGTGATCGCCGAGGGCGCGGGTCAGCGTCTCGACCGACAGCGCCGCCAGCTCGCCGACCGTTCGAACGCCGAGGCCGTGCAGTCGATCGGCCGTCTTGGGCCCGATGCCCCACAGCCGCCTGATCTCGAGCGGCGCCAGGAAGGCGGCCTCCTCGCCGGGCTGGACGATGACCAGGCCGTCGGGCTTGCGCAGGTCGCTCGCCACCTTGGCGACGAGCTTGTTTGTCGCGACGCCGACCGAGACGGTCAGGCCGACCGACTGGACCACCTCCGCCTTGATTCGCCGGGCGATCTCCGGCGCGGGTCCGAATAGAGCCTCCGAACCGGCGACGTCGAGAAACGCCTCGTCGATCGAGACCTGCTCGACGGCGGGCGTGTAGTGCCGGAAGACGGTCATAACCTCCCGGCTGACGCGCTGGTACTTGGCGCCGTCCACCGGCAGGAAGATGCCGTCGGGACAGAGGGACAGGGCGGTCCGGAGCGGCATGGCCGAATGGACGCCGAACTTGCGGGCCTCGTAGCTGCAGGTGCTGACGACGCCGCGCGACCGCGGATCGCCGCCCACGATCACCGGCTTGCCGCGTAGCTCGGGCCGGTCGCGCTGCTCGACCGCGGCGAAGAAGGCGTCGAGATCGCAGTGGATGATGCTGAGGCGGCCGCGGCTCATGGCCACATCATGGCGCGGCGGCGGCCGGGTGGCGAGGAGCCATTACCTTCGGCAACCGCCCGTGGGCCGCTTTGGCGCCGGCCGGCCGCGAGGCCCGGTGCCACCGCGCGATTGCGCCACCTTCGTCTACGCTACCGACCATGCAGTTCGCCATCGACATCCCCAACTTCGGCGATTTCGCCGACCCACGGCTCACGGCGGAGGTCGCCCGCGAGGCCGAGGCGGCCGGCTGGGACGCGGTCTGGGTCTGGGACCACATCCAGCGCGATCCCGGGGTGCCGTACGCCGATCCGTGGATTCTGCTGACGGTGATCGCCCTGGCCACGAAACGTGTCCGGCTCGGCCCGATGGTCACGCCGCTGCCGCGCCGGCGGCCCTGGCTGGTTGCCCGCGAGGCGGTCACGCTCGACATTCTTTCCGGCGGGCGGCTGACGCTCGGGCTCGGCAACGGCAGCCCGATACGGGAGTTTGCTGCGTTCGGCGAAGAGGCCGATCTGCGCATCAGGGCGGCCAAGCTAGATGAAGGGCTGGCCATCATCGACGGGCTCTTCGGCGGCCGGCCGTTCAGCTTCACCGGCGAGCACTACCGGCTCGACGAAGTCGAATTCCTGCCGACTCCGCTCCAGCGGCCGAGGATGCCGATCTGGCTCGCGACCACCTGGCCCATCCGCGCCCCGTTCCGGCGTGCGGCGCGATGGGACGGCACCTGGCCGCTCCGACGCGACCCGGACGGCATCAGCCGGCCGATGTCGCCGGACGACATCCGTGGCGTCTGCGCGGTGATCGCCGAGGAGCGCGCCGCGGCGGGGCTGCCGGCCGGGCTCGCGGCCGACCCCGGGGCCCCATTCGACGTCCTCGTCGCCGGCGTCACCCCGGCCGACGATCCGGCCGCGGCCGCCGCGACGGCTCGCGAGTTCGCCGAGGCGGGGGCGACGTGGTGGACCGAGCGGATCAACACGTCGCGCGGCGATCTCGCCGAGATGCGCCGCCGGATTCGCCGGGGGCCGCCGCGCCCCTAGACCCTTTCGGCCGGCGACCCGACGCGCCAGACCGGGTACGGCCGGCGTCGCGCCTGCCGAGACGGGCGGCTCGGGACCTCCCGTCGAGTCCCGCCGGCCGGCACAGGTAAGGCGCTGTTGATCCGGGCGGCATCGGGCCCCTCAGGATCATGCCGCCCGTCGAATCTGCCATCGACGAGCGGGCTCAGCGAAAGAGCGGCCGGTCGACGCAGTCTCCGGGGTAGCGCCAAGACGGAGGCTCGACGGATCGACCGGCGCCAGCGGGCAGCGAAGAGGAGATCCCATGAAACGACGGTTGCTGTTTGTCGCCGCTGCCGTGGCGAGCATTCTGGCGCTCTCCACGGGCAGCGTGATGGCCATCCCGATTCCGGGCACGCCGGACGCCTCAAACACCTCGTACGACACGAATCTGCCGGCGCCGACGGCACTCGAAGCCCAGACGTTCGTGCCCACGCTGACCGGATCCCTCGGGACGGTCCTGGTCCACACCAACATGTTCGTCCCAACGCCGACGGTCATTGTCCAGCCAAACGTGACCGACATCACGGTCAACATCACCAGCATGAGCGGCGCCGACCCGGGGAGCACGCTCGCCACGCAAACCATCACTCCGGTTGACGGCGGGTGGACTTTGGTTACTTTCACTGCCCCGACAAACGTGGTTGCGGGCACCAAATACGCAATCGAGCTCTCGCAGGGTGCGGGAGATACCACTCGATGGGACTTCGACTGCGCGCAGCCGTACGGCCCCGGGAACGCGCTCATCTTCAGCACAACCTGGAAGTCGATCTTCGCCTTCGACGCCCAGGACTGCCTGGCCACCTTCGCCTTCCAGACGTACATCGTCGTGGCAGCAGCGACGCCTGCCCCGACGCACACTGCCCCGCCGACCAGCACGGCCGGCGACACCGGCAGCGGCACCCCCGGTAATCCGAGCTACCTGCTCATCTTCGCCGGACTCGCCGCGGCCGCCTCGGCAGCCGTCTTCGTCTCGATCTCTCGACGCCGCCTGACTCAGCGGTAGCTTCTGCCATACGGCAGGACCATCGGACCGGCGCCCAAAGCGGGCGCCGGTTCTCGATTCGTGGGCGGCTGCGTGTCGGCCGCGCGGCCGAGGGGTTCCAGCTGGCGCGTCGCGCCTTGTCGCCCGCCGCATCGATCCGAACCAGCGAAGCGTTGTTAGCCCCGTCCCGGACAGTGAAGCGGACAAGGACGGCCAACGCCCCGCGCGGCGGTCGATGGCGAGCCGCGCGGCTTCAGCCCTTTGGCTCCAAAGCCATTGCTGTGCAATGGCTCGTGCCCGCTTCGGCGACGAGGCTAGCCCTTGGGCTCCACCACCACGGTCACTTCGGGGGTCAGGCCCGAATAGACCTTGACCGCCACCTTGTAGGTGCCGAGCGTCTTGAGCGGTTCCGGCAGCTCGATCTTGTGGCGGTCGACGGTGATGCCACGGCGCGCCAGGGCTTCCGCGATTTCCTTGGCCGTGATCGAGCCGTAGAGCTTGCCGCCCTCGCCNNGCCCACCTTCACGCCCATGGTCAGAGTCGTGCTGCCGATGCGAGTCGCCGCGATCTCGGCCTCTTCACGCTCGCGCTTGCGCTTCTCCTCGCGGCTGGCGATGTCGTGCTGCCAGGCTCGATAGGCGCCGCCGGCGGCGGGAACAGCCACTTTTCGAGGGATCAGGAAGTTG
>PMKV01000040.1 GCA_003157875.1 Chloroflexota bacterium | reverse complement strand
TACTCGCAGCTGACCCGGGAGGAAGTCGCATGAGCGGCCCCGCGAACGGCGCCGACGGCCAAAGGGCCGGCGGCATGGGCGGGCGCCCGACAGGCGCACCCGCCGGAAGACCTGCCGGCGCGGCCGGCCGCGCAACATCGGGCGGCTTCGGTGGGCCGGGTGGTCCTCGACGCCGCGGTCCGATGGGCGGCGGCATGGGGCCGATGGGCCACATGGCAATGCCCGTGGAGAAGGCGAAGAACTTCCGAGCCACCTTCCGGCGTCTTCTCGGCGAACTCCGCCCGGAGCGCAAGTGGATCGGCCTCGTGGCCGTTGTCGCCCTCTTCAGCACGGCCGGCCAGGTCTTCGGCCCGAAGATCCTGGGCAACGGCATCAACCAGCTCATGGACGGCCTGGTCGGCAAGATGCTCGGCCAGTACATGCCTCTGGGCACGACGCACGAGCAGGCCGTGGCCATCGTCCGCCAGACGATGCCCCAAATCGCGGACCTCGTTGCGGCGACCAATGCCAAGCCCGGCGTCGGGGTCGACTTCGGGGCGCTGGGCATCGTCCTTCTCGGCCTCGTCGGGCTCTACCTGATGGCCACCTTCTTCAGCTGGGTGTCGTGGTACGTGATGGCCGGCGTCTCTCAGCGGACCGTCTACCGGCTCCGCCGCGAAGTGGACCTGAAGCTGGCCAAGCTGCCCCTCAAGTACTTCGACACCCACCAGCGCGGTGACACCCTGAGCCGCGTCACCAACGACATCGACAACATCGGGAACACCCTTCAGCAGTCGCTGACGCAGATCATCACGTCGCTGGCCGTCGTCGTCGGCATCCTGGCGATGATGTTCTGGATCAGCCCGTTGCTGGCCGTGATCTCCCTGCTGGTCATCCCAGCGGCCGCCATCACTACCATGCTCATCGCCAGGCGGTCGCAGTCGCAATTCGCGGCCCAGTGGGACCGGACCGGGACGCTCAACGGCCACGTCGAGGAGTCGCACACCGGCCACGCGATCGTCAAGGCATTCGGCCACCAGGAAGACGCCATCCGCCA
The DNA here is from genome assembly GCA_003157875.1 of Chloroflexota bacterium. Lineage (GTDB taxonomy): Bacteria > Chloroflexota > Limnocylindria > Limnocylindrales > CSP1-4 > Fen-1039. The sequence continues at coordinate 9,014 of PMKV01000040.1, read as the reverse complement.
GTTCGACGAAGAGAACCAGCGCGTCTTCGAAGCAAGCTTCAAGGCCCAGTTCATCTCGGGAATCATCATGCCGACGATGAACTTCATCAGCAACCTCAACTACGTCGCCATCGCGGTGATCGGCGGCGTGCAGGTCGCCACCGGGCGAATGTCGCTCGGAGACGTCCAGGCTTTCATCCAGTACTCACGCTCGTTCACGCAGCCAATCACCCAAACTGCCAGCATCGCCAACCTGCTCCAGTCGACCATGGCCTCCGCCGAACGCGTCTTCCAGCTTCTGGACGAAGCCGAGGAAGTGCCCGAGGCAGCCGTTCCCGCAGAGTTGGAGCACGTGGCCGGCCACGTGACAATGAGCGACGTGTCGTTCCGCTACGAGCCGGACAAGCCTCTCATCGACGACCTCAACGTCGACGTCCGTTCCGGCGAGGTCCTGGCGATCGTCGGTCCCACCGGCGCCGGCAAGACGACCCTCGTCAACCTGCTGATGCGGTTCTATGAACTCGACGGCGGCAAGATCTCGATCGACGGCGTGGACACGCGGATGCTGACCCGCGACAAGCTGCGCTCCACCTTCGGCATGGTCCTCCAGGACACGTGGCTCTTCGGCGGCACGATCCGCGAGAACATCGCCTACGGTCGCGAGAACGCTACGGAGGACGAGATCATCGCCGCGGCGAAGGCCGCCCACGTGGACCACTTCGTTCGCACCATGCCCCACGGTTACGACACCGTCATCGATGACGACGCCTCGAACCTCTCCTCGGGCGAGAAGCAGCTGCTGACGATCGCCCGAGCCTTCCTGGCCGACCCGGAGATCCTGATCCTCGATGAGGCCACCAGCTCGGTGGACACCCGAACCGAAGTCCTCGTTCAGCAGGCGATGGCCCGGCTGATGAAGGGCCGCACGGCCTTCGTCATCGCCCACCGCCTCTCCACGATCCGGAACGCCGACGAGATCCTGGTCATGGACGCCGGCAAGATCGTCGAGCAGGGCAGCCACGACGAGCTGATCGCCAAGAAGGGCTTCTACTACGACCTCTACAACTCCCAGTTCGAGGAGGCGATAGCGGAAGCGCTCTAGCCGGATCGATCGAACCGAGACGCTGGAGGGCCGGGCGCTTTGCCCGGCCCTTCTTCGATTCCGGGCCCGGGCAGGCGCCGGCCGGGCGAGCCGCGGAGGGCGGTCCGCCCGGCCGGGCCAAGCCTTCGCACCCGGAGTAACCTCAACCGATGCACCCGTTTCGATTCGCCATTCAGCAGGGATCGGCTCGGAGTGGCGAGGCGTGGGCGGCGACGGCGCGACGCGCGGAGTCGCTCGGCTACGACATGCTGGTCATGCCCGACCACCTCGGCCATCAGCTCTCCCCGTTCGCGGCACTGGCCGCGGCTGCGGCCGCCACAACCAGGCTGCGTGTTGGGGCCTTCGTCTTCGCCAACGACTATCGCCACCCCCTCATCCTCGCCCGCGAGGCGGCCACGCTGGACTTCCTATCCGGCGGCCGCTTCGAGATGGGCCTGGGGGCGGGCTGGATGCCCGGCGACTACCGTCGTCTCGGCCTGAGCTACGATCCGCCACCGCGGCGCATCGATCGGCTCGAGGAAGCCGTCCCGCTGATCAAGCGGCTGCTCGCCGGCGAGACGGTCAGCCATCGGGGCGAGCACTACCAGCTCGACCGGGCATCGGTTGGAGTGCCGATAGTGCAGCGGCCACGGCCGCCGCTGGCGATCGGGGCGGGCGGGCCGCGCATGCTGAAGCTGGCCGCACGCGAGGCCGAGATCGTCGGCTTGACGCCCGGCTTCGACTCGCACGGCCGCGTCCACCTGAGGCAGGCCTCCGAGACCTCCACGGCCGAGAAGATCGCCCTCATTCGCACGGCGGCCGGGGACCGGTTCGAGCGATTGGAGATCAACCTGTGGCTGGCTGACGCGGGCCTGGTCGGGAGCGGCAACTCGCTGGTCGGGTCGGCCTGGGCGGCGGCTCGGTGGGCGCCGACGGCGGTCTACGACAGCCCCTACGTTCTGTACGGGACGCTGAGTTCGGCGCGCGAAAGGCTGCTACGGCGGCGCGATCGGCTCGGCATCAGCTACTACACCGTGCCGAGCCACGCGATGGAATCGATGGCGCCGCTGGTCGAGGCGCTGGCCGGCAAGTAACCAGGCAGCGGCCAGCTCGGGGCCGCGCTACCCTCCGACCATGAGCGATGCAACCTTGATGACTCCGCCGGCACGGTACTCCGAACGCCTGGAGGGGTGCCGCGAGCTGATCGCCGAGCGAGGGTTCGGGGCGCTGCTGATCGGCGTCGGGCCGGACCTTCGATACCTGAGCGGGTTCGTGGGCGAGCCGATGGAGCGGATGACGCTGCTCGTGGTTCCGTACGAGGGCCCGGTCTCGTTCGTCGTCCCTCGCCTCGAGGCGGCCAAGGCCGGCGCCACTCCCCTTGTGAGCGCTGGGGCCGCGGCGGTCGTCGCCTTCGAGGAGACCGACGATGTGGCCGCGCTCGTCGCGGGGCTGATCTCGGGCGCGGGCACCGACCCCGCGAGGCCGATCGGCCTCTCCGACCGCCTGTGGGCCGCTCACGTCCTGCGGCTGCAACGCGCCCTGATCGACCGCCGTTTCGAGTCCGCGAGCGCCGTCATGCGCGACCTGCGGAGCGTCAAGGACGCCGACGAGACCCGAATCCTGCGGCTTGCCGCCGCCGCCGCCGACCGGACCGTGGATGCGATCGCTGCCGGACCCCTCGTCGGCCGCACCGAAGCCGAGGTCAGTCGAGAGATCCGCGCCCGCCTCGTCGAAGAGGGCCACGACGTGGCCGACTTCGCGATCGTCGGCTCCGGGCCCAACAGCGCCTCCCCCCACCATGAGGCGACGGATCGGGTCATCGCCGCCGGCGAACCCGTGGTCCTGGATATCGGCGGCTCGCTGGGAGGTTACTGCAGCGACACGACCCGAACGATCTGGGTCGCCGGCGAGGCCCGCATCGAGCCCGATCGTGAGTTCCGCCGGGTCTACGACCTGGTCCGCGAGGCACAAGCCCGGGCCGTGGCCGCCGTTCGGCCCGGCGTTCCCGCGCAGCAGATCGACTCCGCGGCGCGTGAGGTCATCGCCGCCGCGGGGTGCGGCGACTACTTCACCCACCGAACCGGCCACGGCATCGGCCTCGAGGTGCACGAGGATCCGTACATCGTGGCCGGCAACGCCACGGCGGTCGGCCCCGGCATGGCCTTCAGCGTCGAGCCGGGCATCTACCTTCCCGGCCGCTGGGGCGTGCGCCTCGAGGACATCGTCATGTGCACCGAGTCCGGTGTCGAAGTCTTGAATCGCTCGGGCCTGGACCTGCGCGCCGTTCGCGGCTAGACGATTGGGCCGGAGCGTCCGCGGTCGGAATATTGGTGGCTAGTAGTGAGACGAGCCTGACAGTACGATCTCCCTGTCGTTCTCCGGTGAGTAGCCACCGTCGCGGACGGGCGAGGAGGTTCCGATGAGTTCACGGAGCAACCGCCGACAGGGGTACGCAGGGTTCGGGGCTCTCGCCCTGATACTGGTGGTCGTCGCGGGCTGCAACAGCTCGGGCGCAACACAGCCACCCGGTGCCGGGCCACTCGCCTCGGCCGCGCCGATCGTCGTTCCCAAGGAGTCAGGGGCAAACTCCACCATCGGTCCGGCGGCGACCGTCCCACCAGTCACCGTCGACCAGATCACGGCCAGCTACGAGTACCGGGACGAACTCATCACGCCGCTCGCCCACCTCTACGGCACGCAGCTGGGCGACTTCGTCGTCATCACGGTCCAGAACAACAACTCCTCGCCGATCAGGATCGTCGCCATGAGCGAGGTCCCCAACTACACCAGTCAGTCCAAGGACACGATCGACATCGCCGCGGGCGCCACCGAGGAGATCGACCAGAACCCTCGCCTGACGACGGCCGCAATCGATGGCCTCAATAGCGCCCACCAGGCCGACGTTCATGTGACGGTCTCGTACCTGGACAATGGTCAGTCGCGGACCGTGCTCGACCAGACCAGCACCACGCTCATCTCCTCTCGGCGGGACTTCCCGTGGGAAATCGATGGCTTCGACGAGCACGCGGAGCATCAGCTCATCGCGGCCATGGTCACGCCGTCCGACCCGTCCGTCGAGGAGTTGATCCGCAAGGCCGCCAACTACAGTTCCCAGCACGTCATGGGCGACATTACGGACGCCAGCGATGCACTCGACCAGCTCGGGGCGATCTGGCAGTCCGAGGACAAGGACTACCACCTGACTTACGTCAGCACCACCGAGACGTTCGCCGCCAAATCGCAGCGCATCCGGCTGCCCGGCGAGGTTCTGCCAGAGGCAAGCGGCAATTGCATCGAGTTGAGCTTGCTCTACGCCGCCGTCGCTGAGGCCCTGGGGCTCAATGCCTACATCGTCCTCATCCCGGGTCACGCCTACTTCCTGGTGGACCTGGACGGCCAGGCCACGAACTACGAGGTCATCGAGACGACGATGATCGGGCGTTACGCCTTCGCGGACGCCGTGACGGAAGGCGAAAGCGAGTTTCAGACCGCCGCCGAGCACATCAAGGCGGGCGACACCGCATACGACATAGTGGACGTGGCCGCCGCCCGAGCCAAGGGCATCACCCCGATCGAATGGCACTGACCCCGAGCTAGGGCCTAGCCAGCCTGCTCCGCGGCGGGCCCCACCTGCTCATCGGCCGGTTCCGTGGCCGGTTCCGTGGCCGGTTCCGTGGCCGGCTCTGTGGTCGGTTCGGTCGTGGCGGCTCGCCTGGCCAGGTCCGCCGCGATGGCCAGGCGGTCGTCGTCGTCGAGGCGTGCGCCCCACATCGCGGAATCGCGGCCCCAGATCTTGCGGACCTCGGCCAGGCCATCCGGGCCCAGGGTCTCGAAATCGAAGGACGTGATCCACGGCCGGGAGATGGACGGCTGCGCCAGCCAGCGATCCGCCGACTGCCAGACCGCATCTATGAAGCGGAAGGTGTCGTCCCGGCGGAACTCCTCGAGGGAGACCCGCAGCTTGCCGAACGTATCCAGCGAGCTGCGTGAGGGCTCGGCCAGGCCGAGCTCGATCATCGAACCAAAGGCTCGGTAGAAGTGCCAGCGGAAGGTGGCTTCATCGGGGTCGAAGTCGGGCGGGGGCATGTCATCGGGCCACAGCTCGCGGCTGATCTCGTCGATCCGGATCGAGCGGCGGCCAGACTCGTTCCAGGACTCGGCCCCAACGATGAGGTCGTCGAGTTGGGCGACCAGCAGATCGCACAGCTCGCACGTCTCCGGCGATCGAAGGGACTCAATGCGGGCGATCGCGTCGCGGAGTCTCAGGGTCGAGACCGAGCCTCGGCGCCGCCTCAGCTTTGTGGCGAGTTGCGCGACTTCGATCTTGGACCGGCGCAGCTCCCAGGCCGGGTCGATTCCACCCAGACGAACGAACCAGCGCACCGGCAGGAGCATCGTCGCGCCTATCAGCAACGCCAGCCCAAGGATCGTCGGCCCGCGCTGAGGGGCCGGATCGGCGGTGGCGGCCGGAATGAGCGCCCAGGTGAGCACAATCACGACCGCCCACCGCGCCGCGTTCAGGACCTGCGTGCGCGTGCGGGCATGGCCCTCCGACAGGCTGTCACCTTCGGCGAGAAAGAAGAAGACCGCCAGCGCCGATATTCCCGCGGCTGTGATGACCGCCATGCTCATACGGCGCGTCCTCCGGGTGCCAAGCGTCAGCCGACCGGTCTCGGCCGTCGCGCGTGAGCCAGGGCGCGCTCGGCCTGGGCTCGGTGGAGGCGGCCGTGTCCGGCCTGGAGGCGGAACAGCAGCTCATACGACTCGGGACCGCGTTCGGCATGAAGGCCGACGCGACCGCGCTCGCTGATCGGAATTCGCCGCCACAGAGCCACGTTGGCTCGCCGCAGAACGCCGAACACCTCGAGAAGCAGCGCCGGGTCGTCGGCGGCTCGATCAGGGCGGGCCGCCCAGGCGGTCTGGTCGAAGCCCAGGAGCGTCGGCTCGGTCTCGGACAATACCCAGCGATAGCGGGCCGAGGTTATCAACTCCGAGTCGGTCATGTGTCCCAGACACTCCAGCACGGACCACTCGTCGGGTTCGGGGCGCGTGCGCATGTGGGCTCCGGCCCCCTCGATGAGCCGGCGCCAGAGCTCGGGCTCGGCCTCCTGTACGGCGAGCGGATCGTCTCCGCCGAGGGCGTCGAGGGCGGGGCGGCGATACGCCTCGGCCTCATCGGGTGTCATTCGAGTCATCGCGAACCTCTCCGAGTCGGGCCGTTGCGGCGGGCGCCGCCCGCCGGGTCCCACGGTTTCGGTAGCCGGCATCGATACAGTAGCGGTCGGGGCTGCATCAGCGCCACGCCCGCGACGAAGAACGCACCTGGCGGCTAGTCTTAGGCATGGCCAAGTACGTGGGAGCGCTGGATCAGGGCACGACCAGCACACGCTTCATGGTCTTCGATCACGCCGGTGCGGTCGTCGCCATCGACCAGCGCGAGCATACGCAGGTCTACCCTCGCCCCGGCTGGGTTGAGCACGACCCGCTCGAGATATGGACCCGCTGCGGGGAGGTCATCCGCGGGGCGCTGGCGAAGGCCGGGCTGACGGCTCTGAACCTGGCCGCCGTCGGGGTGACCAACCAGCGCGAGACGACGGTCGTATGGGATCGGCGAACGGGCAAGCCGATTCACAACGCCATCGTGTGGCAGGACACGCGAACCGACGGGCTGATCGCCGAGATGGCCCGCGACGGCGGGCAGGACAGGTTTCGCGGCAAAGTGGGGCTGCCGCTCGCTACCTACTTCTCGGGGCCCAAGCTCCGCTGGCTCCTCGACAACGTCCGCGGCGCCCGCGAGAAGGCCGAGGCGGGCGACCTGCTCTTCGGCACCATCGACAGCTGGATCATCTGGAACCTGACCGGCGGAATCGGGGGCCCGGGCACGACCCCGGGCGTCCACGTGACCGACGTCTCGAATGCCAGCCGGTCGATGCTCATGGACCTCCGGACCCTCAACTGGGACGACGAGATGCTGGCGGTCATGGGCGTCCCGAGCACCATTCTGCCGGCCATCAAGTCCTCGAGCGAGGTCTACGGCGAGGCCGTCGGCGATCTTGCCGGTGTGCCGGTCGCCGGGGACCTGGGCGACCAGCAGGCCGCCCTCTTCGGCCAGACCTGCTTCGCTCCGGGAGAGGCGAAGAACACCTACGGCACCGGCTGCTTCATGCTCATGAACACCGGCACGGCGCCGGTCGCCAGCAAGAGCGGTCTGCTCACCACCGTCGGCTACCGGGTCGGGCGCGAACCCGCCACGTACGCCCTGGAAGGCTCGATCGCCATCGCCGGGGCCCTGGTCCAGTGGCTGCGCGACAACCTGGGCCTGATCCACGAATCGGCAGAGATCGAGACGCTGGCCCGCACGGTCGACGACAACGGCGGCGTCTACTTCGTGCCCGCGTTCTCCGGCCTCTTCGCGCCGTACTGGCGGAGCGACGCCCGCGGCCTGATCGCCGGCCTGACGCGCTACGTCAATCGCGGCCACATCGCCCGGGCCGTGCTCGAGGCGACGGCCTGGCAGACGCGCGAGGTCCTCGACGCCATGAACGCCGACTCGGGCGTAGCCCTGCGGGCGCTCAAGGTGGACGGCGGCATGACCGGCAATGAGCTGCTCATGCAGTTCCAGGCGGATGTCCTGGGCGTGCCGGTGATCCGACCGAAGGTGGCCGAGACGACCGCTCTCGGCGCCGCCTACGCGGCCGGCCTGGCCGTCGGGTTCTGGAGCGCGATCGACGATCTGCGCGCCAATTGGGCCAGCGACCGCGAGTGGCGTCCAACGATGGACCCGAGCCGGCGGGCGCGGGAGTACGGCCTGTGGAAGAAGGCCGTGACCAAGACCTTCGACTGGGTCGAATGACCGGCGAGAAGGCGGCGAAGAGGGCGGTCAAGGCGCCGACGGTCCAGACGGGCCCGCGGCCGCCTATGGCGCGCTCGAGGCGGATGGCGCGACCCCGGACCGGCGAGGCGCCCGAGGTGGGCGCTCTCCCAGAGACGACTGCCGGACCCGGAGCGCCGCACATCCTGATCATCGGCGGCGGCGGGACCGGCGGCGCGCTGGCCCACGACCTGACCCTGCGCGGGCTGCGAGTCACCCTCGTCGAGCGGGGCGAGGTCACCTCCGGAACCACGGGCCGGCACCACGGCCTGCTCCACAGCGGGGCCCGCTACGCCACCACGGACCGCGCCACCGCGATCGAGTGCAGCGCCGAGAACAAGATCCTGCGGCGGATATGCCCAGGATCGTTCGAGGAGAACGACGGCCTGTTCGTAGCCATCACCGACGAGGATGTCGCGTACGAGAAGGAGTTCCTCGAGGCGTGCTGGCAGTGCGCCGTGCCGACCCGACGCCTCGAACGGGACGAGGCCCTGCGCGCCGAGCCCGGCCTCAATCCAGACCTGCGGTTCGCGATCCAGGTCCCCGACGCGACGATGGACGCCATGCGCGTGCCGCTGCGCTTCTTCGCCACGGCGCGCCGCAACGGGGCCGAGATCCGGCCGTTCACGGAAGTGGTTGCCATGACGATGTCCGGAGCGACGGTGGGCGGCGTGAGGGTCAGGGATCGCGCGGCGGACCGCGAATACGAGATCGGCGCGGACATCGTGATCAACGCCGCCGGGCCGTGGGCCGGGAGGGTCGCGGTTCTGGCGGGCGTCAAGGTGCCGGTCGTGGCGGACAGGGGCGTGATGGTCGCCGTCCGCGGCCGCCACTGCAACATGGTGATCAGCCGGCTCAACGCCCCGGGCGACGGCGATATCGTCCTGCCGCAGCGAGCGATGACCGTGGTTGGAACCAGCTCACGCGTCGTGGACGACCCGGACGATTTGACCGCCCCGGCCGACGAGATCGCGGCGATGCTCCGCGAGAGTTCGGTGCTCGTTCCGGCGGTGGGTCGGGCTGAGCTACGGGCGGCATGGTCGGCCGCGCGGCCACTCATCGGCGGGAGCGGCGGGAGCGGCG
>PMKV01000098.1 GCA_003157875.1 Chloroflexota bacterium | reverse complement strand
ACCGGCTCGATGGCTACCGCTCGCCAGCTCCTCACCGCGACGCCGCTCCCCGACGGTCGCGTCCTCATCGCCGGCGGCAACGCCGGCAATCTCATCGCCCCGGCCGAACTCTACGACCCCAAGACCGGCACCTTCAGCCCCACCGGCTCGATGGCTACCGCTCGCGAGTACCACACCGCCACGCTGCTCCCCAACGGTCGCGTCCTCATCGCCGGAGGTTCTGACGGAACAGTGGATCTCGCCTCTGCCGAGCTGTACGACCCGGCGACCGGCACCTTCAGCCCAACCGGCCCGCTGGCCTCCGCCAGCCCACGCTGAGCGCCACGCTTTCCGTATGAGTGACCCGATCGACCTCAGCAAGGCGGGCGATGAACCGGCCGATCGCGATCAGCTCGTTATGTGCGAACGGTGCGGTCGCGATGTCCCCGCGGATTCCACAAGGTGTCCTGCATGCGGTGCGCCCGTAGGCGCGGCTTTCCAGATCGCGCCCTCGTCCGAGACTGCGCAGCGCTGGCCGGGCCTGGCACGATTCGGAGCCGGTCTGTTCCTGGGCCTCGCAGTCGCGCTCCTGCTCGCGTACCTTGGCGTGAGGTAGTTTGCCGCGCTCGGCGTCGCCGGCAGGGCGCGCCGTATACAGGGAAACTGATCGGGGAGTATGGCTGGCGAGGAAGGATTCGAACCTTCAATCCCCTGATCCAGAGTCAGGTGCCTTACCGTTAGGCCACTCGCCAGCGGAGCGACCGAAAGGATAACGGATTCGGGCGCCAGGCGGCGAATGGCCGGCGGGCCGGCGGCCGGGTCGGCTTCAGGCCGAGATGACGACTTTGCCGCGGGCGTGGTGCGATTCGAGATGCCGCATTGCATCCGGCGCCTCGGCCAGCGGGTAGGCGCGATCGATGACCGGCCTGACCTTGCCGGCCTCGATGAGGCCACGCAGATAGTCCAGATCGTCGATATTGCGTCGGGTCAACATGGTCGCCAGTGTCTGGCTGACGAAGGGCGCCAGCAGCTTGGCCCGAAGCAACTGCGCCATCGGTCCGACCAGCCGGCCGGCCCCTCCGCCGACGATGACGAGGGTTCCCTTGGGCTTCAGAGCCCGCCTGAAAGCGCCCAACGATCGGTTCCCCACCGTGTCGAGGATCAGGTCGTAGCGCCGGTCGCTTCGGGCGAAATCCTGCTGCGTGTAGTCGACAACGTGGTCGGCGCCCAGCGATCGGACCAGCTCGACGTTCCCCGTGCTGCAGACACCCGTGACTTCGGCGGCGCCCAGCACTCTCGCGATCTGGACCGCGAACGTTCCGATCCCTCCGGACGCACCGTTGATGAGCACGTCCTGCCCCTGCGCAAGGCGGCCGAAATCGCGCAGGCCCTGCAGGGCGGTCACGGCCGCCATCGGCACGGCCGCGGCCTCCTCGAAGCTCAGGTTGGCGGGCTTCACGGCGAGCGCCTTCTCCGGCACGGCCGCATATTCGGCGCATCCTCCCTGCCCGACGCACCCGTAGACCTCGTCTCCGGGGCGCAAGCGAGTCACGTTCTTGCCAACCGACTCGACCACACCAGCCATGTCGGAGCCCAGGACGGTGGCGCGCCGCGGCTTGCGGAGGCCCAGGCCCATCATCGACCGGAAGAGAATGGGTTCGCCGCGCATGAAGTGCCAGTCATAGGGATTGATACCGGCAGCCCGGATCCGAACCAGGACCTCGTCGTCGGCGGCAGTCGGCCGGTCGACTTCCGCAAGTTCCAGGACATCCGGCGAGCCGAACCGCCGGAAGACGATCGCCTTCATGCTTTCCCTCGAGTGTCGGGCCGTTGCCGGCCGTGAGTGGCGCTGAAACGGCGCCGCCGCGCATTCTGGCGCCGAAATGTGCACACGTTGTGAAGAGGTGACGGAGCCATCGCGACCCCGAGAAGCCGGGTCAGGCGGGCGCGGTGACGGCTACCCCGTGGCGCCCTGCGCCTGGAGCTTGGCCCAGGTGTCCTTGAGGGTCAGGGTGCGGTTGAAGACCAGGTGGCCGGGCTTCGAGTCGGGGTCGGGGCAGAAGTAGCCGAGGCGCTCGAACTGAACGGTCTCCCCCATCGGCAGGTCCGCAAGCCCCGGCTCAACCTGGCAACCCTGGAGGACCGTCTCGGAGTTGGGGTTCAGATCGGCGAAGAGATCGCCGTCGGCGCCGGGGTCGGGCCGGCTGAAGAGATGGTCGTACAGCCGCACCTCGGCCGGGATGGAGTGCGCGGCGGAGATCCAATGGAGCGTGGCTTTGGGCCGCCGGCCGTCGGGCGAGTCGCCGCCTCGAGTGGCCGGGTCGTACGTGCAACGCAGCTCCACGACCTCGCCGGCCGCGTCCTTGACTACGGCCGTGCAGGTGACGAAGTACGCGGACCGGAGCCGCACCTCGCGACCGGGGGACAGGCGGAAGAACTTCGGCGGCGGCTCCTCCATGAAGTCGTCACGCTCGATCCAGAGTTCGCGAGAGAACGCCACCTTGCGGGTCCCGGCCGAGGGGTCCTCCGGGTTGTTGACGACGTCCATCTCTTCGACCCGGCCTTCGGGGTAGTTCTCGATGACCACCTTGAGCGGCGCCAGGACGGCGAAGCGGCGCGCGGCCTTCTGATTCAACACGTCGCGGATGACATGCTCGAGCATGCCCACTTCCACGGTGCTGTCCGCCTTCGCCACGCCGACCAGGGTGGCGAACTCGCGTATGCCTTCGGGCGGGTAGCCGCGCCGGCGCAGGGCCGAGATGGTCGGCATCCGTGGGTCGTCCCAGCCGCGCACGTGCCCCTCGTTGACGAGGCGCAGCAGGACGCGTTTGGACAGGACGGTGTAGGTGATGTTCAGCCGGGCGAACTCGATCTGTCGCGGGCGGGCCGGCACAGGCAGGTTGTCGAGGAACCAGTCGTAGAGAGGCCGGTGAATCTCGAACTCGAGGCTGCAAAGCGAGTGCGTGACTCCCTCGATGGCGTCGGACTGGCCGTGCGCGAAGTCGTACATCGGGTAGATGCACCAGGCGTTGCCCGTGCGCGGATGTTCGGCATGCAGGATCCGGTACATCACGGGGTCGCGCAGGTTCATGTTCGGAGCGGCCATGTCGATCCTGGCGCGCAGGACCCGCGCCCCGTCGGGGAACTCGCCCTTCCTCATCCGATCGAATAGATCGAGGCTCTCCTCGATCGGTCGGTCTCGCCAGGGGCTGTTCTTGCCGGGTTCGGTGAGCGTGCCGCGATGCTCGCGGATCTCGTCGGCAGTCAGGTCGTCGACGTAGGCCTTTCCGGCATTGATGAGATAGACGGCCCACTCGTACAACTGCTCGAAGTAGCTCGACGCGTAATAGAGGTGCTCGCCCCAATCGAAGCCGAGCCAGTGGATGTCGGCCTGGATTCCGTCGATGTACTCCTGCTCTTCCTTGGCCGGGTTGGTGTCGTCGAAGCGCAGGTTGGTGCGACCGCCGAAGTCGCGGGCGACGCCGNNGGCTCGGGCGGGAAGCGAGTCACGATCGTCTGATGCTTGCCGTCGCGCAGGTCGGCGGCCACGATCTCACGGATGAAATCGCTACGTTCCGGCGAGGCTCCTGCGGACGAGGATTCCGTCTCGATGCTCACGTGGCAGCGGCTCCCGACTCGTGGCTGATTGACGTGTAGCTTACCGTCTGGCGGCTTCGGCAGCGTCCGCCGCGTCGGCGGCCCGGTAGGCCGCCAGCAGGATTTCGACAGGGTGGCGTGTTCGGACGCCGGTGGCGCCCTGGATCTGCCAGCGGCAGGTCTCCGAGTCGCACGCGGCTTCCGTCGCCCCGCTGGCCCGTACCTTCTCGAAGAGCGGCGCGCCCACGGCCATGGCGATGCCGTACTTCTCCTTCTTCATGCCGTAGGTGCCGGCGATGCCGCAGCAGTCGTGGTCTATATCCCTGGCCCGCAACCCCGGGACCAGGGCGAAGAGATCCATGGCCGGCAGCCCGATCCCGTGGCTCCGCAGCTGGCAGGGGGCGTGGTACGGCAGATCCTGGGGTAGTGGCCCGAAGCCCGTGTCCAGCTTTCCCTGGTCGTGGAGGTCCAGCAGGAACTCGCAGATGTCCCAGGTCGCATTGGCCACGACGGTTGCTTCGTCGTCGTGGATGTCGAGCATCTCGCGGTATTCGGCCTTGATGGTGTGGATGCACGACGACGACGTGCCCAGGATCTTGTAGCCCCGGCGGGCGTAGCCGGCCAGGATCTCGAGGTTCTTGTGGGCGTGCGCGCGGGCCTCGCCGTAGATGCCGTTGCTGATCAGCGGCAGCCCGCAGCAGACCTGCGGCGGAACGATCACCTCGTAGCCGTTGCGCGCCAGGACCGCGATCATCGCCTCGGCGACCTCGGGCTCGTAGTAGTTGACCGAGCAGCCGTGGAAGTAGACCACGGCTGCCCCCGGGCCCGGCTCGGCGGTGATCCCGAACTGCTTCTGGAGCCGCTTCTGGCGGCGCTTCCAGGCCGACTGGTAGGTCCCGCGCGAGAACTTGGGGAACGGCGCCGAATGATGGATACCGAAGGTGATGTGCAGGAGTCGGCGGATCGGCCGATTCGCCAGGGCCCAATTGGCTATGGGTCGGAATAGGACGCCCACGGTACCGACCAGGTCGGTCTGGCCTAGGCCCCAGTCACGCAGCTTGGGCAGCTTGCCGGCCTTCATGCGGGCCCGCGACTGGCTGTTCATCTCGGCGACCTTGACGCCCGCCGGGCAGGCGGCAGTGCAGCAACCGCAGCCGGAGCACCAGTCAACGGTTCGGTCGGGCGAGGCCAGCCGGGGCAATCCCTTCGCCTGCGCGGGGAGCGTGTGACCCATCCGGAACCGGGCGGCCTGCGGACCGACGTACTTGGGACCGGGAAAGAGGTCCGTTACCCGGGCGACCGGGCAGACGGTGTTGCAGACGTTGCACTTGAGGCACTCGTCGGCGGAATAGCCCACCTGCTCCAGCGCGGCTTCGCGAACGAGTTCGGCGATCGTCATCGCGCGGCCCGCCTTCCACTCGCCACCGCCACCCCATCGCGGCATCGATCGCGAAGGCGCCCGCCGGCCAGCAGGCTGCCGACGACTCGGGCGTTCGAGTAGATGGGCTTCCCCGACCGATCGACCGGCCGAAGATCTGCGTCGGTCCTGATCCCCGCGGACTCGAGCGGATGACCCTCCGGGTCGAAGGCGTCGGCCGACAGCCAGGCTTCGACCGGCGGCGCCTCGACCGGCAGACCCAGGACGACCTCCTCGAGGTGGCCGGCGTCATCCGCCACGATGCCGCCACCGGCGATGCCGCCGGTTGCCAGGATCAGCGCGCCGGTCCGGACGGTGGAGGTCCGGGCGGCCGCCGCGGTCGCGACGGCCGTGACCCGGGCGCCGTCGCATTCGACGTGGTCGATCATCTCCCCGATCCTGACCCGCCCGCCCCTTCGAATGAGCGCGGCTCGAAGGGCGAAGTAGAGGCGCATCCCCGGCACGCTGGGCGGGACAAGCGGCAGCTCGAAAGGCTCCAGCGGCAGCCGGCGCCGCAACTCGTCGAAGATCGCGGGATGGTCGTTGAGGCCCAGGATCGCCGGCAGAGCAACACGGCCGGGACCCTGGCCGGGCGCGTGGCCCGCGGCGGCACCCTCCACGGCCGTGGCGATCCGTTCGATCGCGTCCGCTCGCCACGCTTTGTCGTCGAAGCGACGCGCCAGCTCAACCGCGCTGAGGTTGTGGCGCGCGGCCAGGCCCGGCAGCTCGACGCTCACAGCGACCACGCCATCCGGGCGCGAACCGCCGCCCCAGACCCCCGGGCGCGACAGGCTCGCGGCGATGGCATCGGGCCAGAAGTCCTTGAAGCCGGCGACGCCGCAGACGATGAGCCGCTCGCCGGAGACCCACGGCCGCGCCCCGGCGGCCTGGGCTGTCGGCAGGATGGCGACCGGCCGCGTGCCGCCGATCGAGGTCGGAGCCGGCTGAAGCGGCGAGTCAAGGGTGCCTTCGAACGTCAGCCCTTCCGCAGCCAGGATGCCGCGAATCCAGTTGAGCGCCGGCTCCACCTCGCCTGAAAGAGCGGCGTAGGGGTGACCGGGCACGGCCGCCAGCGCCTCCAGCCCCGCCCGTGGCGTCGCCGCGCCCGATGGCGCGGCGATATCGATCCCGCCGCTGCCCCAGTGCGTTCCGGCGTTGCCCCTGGCCAGGACCTGGACTCGCGCCCCGGAGTCGGCCGCGGCCAGGGCGGCGGTGAGTCCGGAGAGACCGGCCCCCACGACGACGACGTCAGCGCCGGGCATTCGGCACCTCCACAGCCGCCGAGGCGGGCCCGCGGTCTACGAGCGACTCGAGCCCAAGCGAGCCGAGGTACATGCCGTGAACCATCCACAATTCCTGCAGCTGGCGACCGCTGGCGATCGGCCGCGTTCCCATGAACCGCTCGCGCAGGTAGTCGACGATGGCGTCGGTCTCGGCCCCGGCCCCACGTTCGGAGACCAGACCCGCGGCTCGGAAGGTGCAGAAGCCGCCCTGGCAGGGGCCCATCCCCAGCCTCGTCCCGCGCCGGACATCGTCGATGCTGCACGGCCAGTGCTCGTCCAGGTAGGCCTCCAGCATCGGGCGGGTAACGAACTCGCACTCGCAGATGAGGGCCGCGTCGCCGCCACCTTGAGCCTCGTGCTCGGCCAGTCGATGGCCCAGCCAGTACGTCTTGCCTTGGACCTGGTTCGGCAGGACGGCCCCCGCCGTGGTGCAGCGCTCGGTCACGCCGAGTCTGGCGGCCACCACGTTCACGGTGTCCTCCGCCATCAATCGGTATGTCGTCAGCTTGCCGCCGACGATCGAGACGAAGTTGTCGACGCCGTCCCGCTCTCCGTGGTCGATGACGCTGTGGGCGCGGGACATCTTGCGGTTCTCGCTCACCCCGACGTCGTCGGGCGGATCGTAGAGCGGCCGAACCCCGGCGTAGGCTCGCAACAGCCGCATCCTTCGCAGGTCCGGGAAGAGCTTCTCGCCCTCGCCGATCAGGGCCGCCACTTCCTCGCGGGTGATCTCGTTGGAGTCGGGGTCGGCGACGCGGACGTCGGTCGTGCCCAGGATGGCGACGGTGTGGACGGGGACCATGATGTCGCCGTCGCTCGAGAGATGGCAGCGGTTGATGACCGTGTCGGTCATGCGCTGGTTGTAGATCAGCATCACGCCCTTGCCAGGACGCATCGAGAGCTGGACGCCGGCCAGAGCCGCGATCCCGCCGGCCCAGGCGCCGGCGGCCGAGACCACGAACCGGGTGGAGATCCTGGAGGTGGTGCCGGAGCTCTCGTCGCGGATCGTCGCCGCGGTGATGCGGTCCCCTGCCCGTTCGAAGCCGACGACGCGGTGGTACGACCAGGCCTCGCTGCCGTGCAGGCGGGCGTCGGCCAGGTTGGCCTCGATCAGGTTCCACGGCTCGACCGAACCGTCGGGCACCCGGAAGACCCGCCTGATCTTCGGGTTGAGGGCCGGCTCGCGGGCGAGCGCCTGAAGGACCGGGATCTCCTCGCATTCGATCCCGGCGGCCGCGCAGGCAGCCGGAAACCCGTCGACGTAGTCCTCGGGATCATCGGGCGTCGCGACGAAGTAACCCCCGGTCGCCTCGATGCTGGCCGGCGCGATGCGGCGCAGGATCCGGTTCTCCACGATGCACTCCCGGGCCGCCTGCGAATCACGCATCGCGTACCGGCCGCCGGAGTGGAGCAGACCGTGGTAGCGGCCGGTAGTGCCCGTGCCGTAGTCCCCGCGCTCGACGAGCAGCGACCGCAGCCCCCGGCGGGCAAGGTCACGCAGGACTCCGGCCCCGGTCGCGCCGCCGCCGACGACGATCACGTCGAAAGGCCTGGTCTCGCTCATGCGATCACCTCGTACGCCGCTACCCCCTACCCGACCGCGTGACCGACCAGCGTCCCCAGACCGAAGGTGACCGCGGCCGCGAACATGCCCAGCAATACCTGCCGCCCGCCGGTCCGCAGCACGCTCGATCCGGTGACTACGGTAATCGCCGCGCCGACGAGCATCAGGGCGGCGGCGCTGACGATGATGGACGCCACCACCGCGCTCGCCCCCGAGGCGAAGAAGAACGGCGAGAGCGGCACTATGGCGCCGGCGGCGAAGAGGAAGAACGAGGTGAGAGCGGCGACCCAGGCCGAACCGCCCAGTTCGTCGGGATCGATGCCGAGCTCCTCGCGGGCCAGCGTGTCGACCGCCCGGCCGATCTCGCCGCCCACGATGGATTGGGCCATCAGCCGCGCCTGTTCGGCCGTGAGTCCCTTGGCCTGGTAGATCAGCGTCAGCTCCTCTTCCTCCTCGTC
>PMKV01000006.1 GCA_003157875.1 Chloroflexota bacterium | reverse complement strand
GTGTGTTCGCGGAAGTGCTCGACGATGATCTCGGCCTTCTGGGAGATGTTGTGCGGGTGCAGCGAGACGAAGCGCGCGATCGACCGGCGCGCTCGTCGCTTCTCATAGACCGGGTCGTCGGTGACCGCCTTGCCGACCTTCCAGTACAGCTTGTACGTGGTGTAGTTAGCCAGCACATCGAGGATGAAGCCCTCCTCGATGGCCTGGCGCATCGAGTACAGATGGAAGGGCACATGCACGCCGTCCGCGTTCAGTCGGCCGAATAGCTCAAGCGTCCGTCCCTTGGGCGTCGCTGTGAAGGCGAAGAACGATAGGTTCGGCTGGCGGCCACGCGCCGCGACAGTCGATACGAGCGCGTCCTGGGGATCTGGCGCCGTCGACGCCGCGTCGGCCTGCTCGGCTAGGGCCAGCTGCGCCTCGATCGACGCAGAGCCGAGAGCCGCCTTCAGATCCTTCGCGGCCTCGCCGGTCTGGCTCGAGTGTGCCTCGTCCACGATAACCGCGAAGCGCCGATGACCAAGGTTCTTGACCTTGTCGAGCGTGAAAGGGAACTTCTGAAGCGTCGTGATGACGATCCGGAACTGGTCGCCCAGGAGCGCGTCGGCGAGCTGTGTACTGTCCTGCAGGAGCGGCGTGACCACGCCGGTCGCGTGCTCGAACTGGAAGATGGTCTCCTGCAGCTGGCGATCGAGGATGACCCGGTCAGTGATCACCACGACCTTGTCGAAGACCGGATGATCGTCACGACCATGCAGCGACATCAGCCGATGGGCAAGCCAGGCGATTGTGTTCGACTTACCCGAGCCGGCCGAATGCTGCACGAGGTAGCTCTGGCCCGACCCTTCGTCGCGCGCCGCCGCCTCCATCCTCCGGACGGCGTCCCACTGGTGATACCGCGGGAAGATCGTGGAGCCCGAGCGCATCTTGGCGGCATGGGTCGAACCCTCGCCGGGCACCACGTGAATGAACCGGCCCAGCAGGTCGAGCCAGGCATCGCGAGCCCAGACCTGTTCCCAGAGGTATCGCGTTCGGTGGCCGTCGGGATCTGGCGGGTTGCCCTTGCCGCCAGCATTGCCGCGGTTGAACGGTAGGAAGCCGGTCTTCTCGCCCGCGAGCCGCGTGGTCATCTCGACCGACTCGGGATCGACGGCGAAGTGCACCAGCGCCCGACGGCCGAGGGTGACGTTGGCCGGATCGCGATCGGTCCGGTACTGATGCTTGGCGTGCTCGACGGTCTGGTGCGTCAGCGGGTT
The DNA here is from genome assembly GCA_003157875.1 of Chloroflexota bacterium. Lineage (GTDB taxonomy): Bacteria > Chloroflexota > Limnocylindria > Limnocylindrales > CSP1-4 > Fen-1039. The sequence continues at coordinate 1,735 of PMKV01000006.1, read as the reverse complement.
CTTCAGCTCCGCCGTGGCGACCGGGATGCCGTTGAGGAAGAGGCATAGGTCCAGGGTCTTCGCCGCCGCCGCTTCGTATGGGAGCTGGCGCGTGACCGTGAGGCGGTTGGCGAGGTATCGCTCGGTCAGCTCGGGCGTCAGGCCGTGTGCCGGCTTGAAGAAGGCTAGGCGGACTTCGATGCCGTGATCGTTGACGCCGTGGCGCAAGACATCGACCGTGCCGCGCTCGTCGATCTGCTTGGCCAGTCGATCGGCGAACTGCTGGTGCGCTCCGACCTCGCCCCCGTGGACCGCGACGAGACGTTCCCACGCCTTCGGCTGCGTCTCGGCAAGGAAGGCGAACAGTTCGGCGACATCGAGCCCGCGAGCGCGATCGAAGTCGGCGGACCACTCGGACTTGGTGCCCNNCCGCGCTCCGACACAGTCATGCGGCCACTCCGGGTATCTCCAGCTGGCCCGTGACGGCCGCCGTTATCAACGCCTGGCGGCGCTCCTGGAGGAGATCTACCTGCTGGGCCTGCGCGGCGCGCAAGCGGTGCACTTGGGCTAGCTGCCTGTCCAGGGCTTGGACTGTGGCACGCTGAACCTGGATGTCTGGCGCCGGTACTCGAAGGCCCGAGAGGGACTCCGTGTTGAAGTGGGCCTGTAGCGCCCCGACGGACTCCTCGGCTATCTGCCCGCGCACGAAATGGGAGTTGAGCACCAGTTCCAGGAAACGCGGCAACAGGCGCGAGGTTCTGCGAACAATCAGCAGGTCGACGCAGTTGCCACCATCCAGCCATTCCGGCACAACGGCAGCTGCGCCCGCGTTCCCCGTTCTGACCACGATCACGTCGCCCGCGTGGAGCCTTGACTTGGCGTTGGCCTCGTTGGCCTCGTCGCTGATGAAGGTGATGCCCTCGTCACTGACCTCCCCAGGTGAGACGTTGAAGCCGCGGACACAAGGAGCACCAGTGTCCGCGTACAGCTCGGAGGGCCGCACCACGATCCCTACCGTCGTCTCCGCGATCCACTTGATGGGCACCAATGGCCAATCCTGGCCTGTGATCGAGAGCGTGGCCAATGCCTCAGCGCGTTCGTCTAGGAGTCGTACCATCTGCTGGCGATCGGCAACCAGCTCGTCGATCCGCGCCGTCTCGACGTCTAGGTAGTCCGCGATCGAACGTTGCAAGGCCAACGGCCACGATGGAACCGCCAAAGCTGCAACGGCCTCCTGACGCAGACCGAACCTGGTAACGCCAGTTGCAGCAACCTCCAACTGGGATCGGCATCCACGAGATGACAACGCCCAACGGAGGTACCTGCCGTCCACGTCGGATCTGGGCCGGATCAAGGCCAGGTGATAGCCGGAGACCACCCCAGGCAGGTTCATTCTCACGCAAGCAGAGACGCCGATGTCCTCAGCAGTCTCAGAGTCCTTGGTCAGAAGCACGTCACCCTGCTTCAGCTCGAAGTCCCGAACCTGCTCAAGGGTCGCGGAAGCCTCCATGAACTCCAGTCCGGGGCCTATGTACTCGTTGTAGTAGACATCCACGTAGTTGCAAAGCTGAACGCGGACCTGACCGTCAACGGTCTTCTTGTCGACCGAGCTGAACCTCACTTCGGCCAGGTGCGCCAAGCGTCGATCTGTCACGCGGTCACCTCGCCAAGCAGCCGCTGGATTTCCTCCTCCAACGCCTTGATCTCCGCGTCGATCTCCGCGAGAGGCCGCGGCGGGACGTAGCGGTAGAACTGG
>PMKV01000008.1 GCA_003157875.1 Chloroflexota bacterium | reverse complement strand
TGGCCGATGTAGACCGCGTCTGGGGTCATCCGCGTGATCGCTTCGACTGGGATCAACGACTTGCTCTCGCCCAGGCCCAGGAAGCCGCCGGACGCGACTTCCATGAAGCGGACTTTTCGTTCGGCCTCGTCGATCAGAAGGCCTTCGATCGTGCCGAGATCGTGGCCGTCCTTGTCCTTGGCCATCCGGCCGCGGATGTCCTCATCTGATCTCGAAACGGTCCGGTCCGTGTCGCGCAGCCTGACGAGTTGTGGGACCTTCTCGGCGCCCGGCTGATCGGCCGCGGTCTTCTCGGTGGTCATGACTAGAACCTCCTGGATCCGTGAGTCTCGTAGCCCCTCTGCTCCTCGATGGTGCGTTCGGCAAGTGGTTCGGCCTCGAGTCGCTCGTCCGGGATCGATAGGCCGCTCTCGATCGAGCGGCCATAGCTGCCCTGTGCGATGCGCTCCTCGGCGCGACCGACGGCGGCGAGCTGCTCGCGCAGATCGGCCGCGAGGGCGACCGAGACCGACTCCGAGTCGAGAGCGCTGGCGGCGTCTTCGTATTCGCCGGTCTGCTGGCGTTGGAGCGATCCATCGGCGCGGATCTCGCCGACCTGCTCTGCTAGCAGGGCTTCGACTCGCGTTCGCTCGCGGGCAACGAGTTCGCGGGCGCGTCGCTCGTTCACGATGACCTCCTGGGCCGGATCGACCGGGCTGCTTGCCTGGCGCCCGAGTGATCTACCCCGTCTCGAGGCGAACGCCGCCGTGGCGCTCCGGGGGTTCGGGGGGTCCGCGCTCCACTTCGGAGCGTCGACCAGACAGACTGGCTCCTACATTCGCTCGCCAGCATGCAGTCGGCGCCCGAGATGGTCATTACGTTTCGTCATCGGCGCAGCATTGGAACTCAGAAGCGCGCTATGTACAGAGACGAAATACCACGCAGATCCTCGACCCGGAGAAGCAGCACGGTCTCGCCGTCAACCCTGGCGGCGCCTCAGCCACCGGCCCCGAAGGCTCAGGCCGCAGGCCATGAGGCGGAGAGTCATAGCCAGCCGCCGGTGAATCCCGCTCGTCGCAACCCGGTGACGACGTAGGGGCAGTCTCGCATCAGGCGCCACAACAAACCCGTCCGGTAGTTTTCGATCAGCGGGATGATCGGCCCCTGGTTGATCCCGTAATGCCACGGTGATACCCAGCCGTAGGGATTGCCGGACATGGCCGGGTAGGTCGGATTGAACGAGGCCTTGAAGCCGTACGGATTGCCCATCTTGAGGTCGGCCTCATGGACGAGATAGTCGATTGCCGGCAATACGATTTCGGGGGTAAACGGGAGCGACGCCACCACTGCCCACGGCGCGATCGTGCCGTCGTCCGGTCCATAGGGCACCCCGCGCGCCAGGTAGCCGAAGAACCTCCGCTCGATGCCGTTCAGCTTGATGGTGTCTGGGCCGGGTCCAGAGCCCGGGCCGTCGCTCGCCGTGATCCCCCAGCAATCCCTTCCGTAGCCCACGAACTTGAGAGGATTGTCGATCGCATAGCGTTGTTGCACGTAGGTCGCGCGGCGGGTGTTCTCGAAGTAGTCGATGCCCTTCTCGCGCATGAATGCGTCCCGAATACCGCGAAAGTCGATCCAGACATGCGATATCTGATGCGTGAACAACGGGCCGGCGTACAGGTAGTCGTACCCGTAGCTGCTCTTCCACTCATATGTGGAAGCCCACGCCGAATAGCTCTGCTCCGGCAGCGGATACGTCGGTGAGCCGAGGCCCAGGACATACAGCACAAGCGCTTCGTCGTAGCCCTGCCACCGAAATTTCAGGAATCCGCTCTCGGGCTTCCAGCCGTGCGTGACCGTGGCGCCGCCGTCCTGCGCCCACGGCCAGTCAGCGCGGCGGTAGAGCGCGTCGGCAAGGGCGCGTAGTTCCTTTTCCTCTGTCGTATCCGCGTCGAAATAGGCACCGGCTGCCAATGCACCGGCGAGCAGAATGGTGCTGTCCACAGTCGAAAGTTCGCATTGCCAGGCGCGCCGCCCGGTCTGCATGTCGAGGAAGTGGTAGTAGAAGCCGTGGTAGCCGGTGGCGTCTGGCTCGGGGCCCTGTCGGCTGTTCCGGAAGAACCGCAGCGTGGCGAGGATCCTCCTTGTCGCCGCCGTGCGCGTGATGAAACCGCGGTCGACCGCGACCGGATAGGCCGCCAAGGCGAGACCGGTGGCGGCAATACTGGCCGGCCAATCGGCCGCGGTCTTGTCGGGCACCAGCCCAGTTTTCCGGTCGGTCTCCTGCAGGAAGTATCTGAACGCGTCGCGCTGGAGCGATTCAATCTCCGCCTCGACCGCGGGTCCGTCGCTGTTCAAGCCTTCACCGGGCTTCTTCTCTTGCCGTCACGCAACGAGTTCGCGGGCAGTCGCTCGTTGACGATCGAGTCAGTCGGCCTCGAGAGCGTCGTTGATCTCCTTGGTGGCCTCATCGGACAGCGAAGTCTTGAGGACCTCGCCACCAAGGGGCGCCAGCGCCGCGAGAGCCTTGTCCTCGGTCCACTTCTTGACGAAGAGGACGAGTGCGGCCGTGCCCGGCTTCAGAACGTCCTGGGCCCGCTGTCGGAAGTCGTCCTTGATGCCCCAGCCGGTCATTGTGCCGACGACGGCGCCCATGATCCCGCCGAGGATCAGGCCACCCACGGGGATCAGGAAAAGCAGACCGAAGAGCAGGCCGAAGAAACCGCCCATCAGGGCACCCGACCTGGTGGCTCCTGTCTTGGTCACCATCTTGGCCTTGCCGTCGGCGTCCTTGGCAACGACGGCGGCTCCAGCGACCTGCATGATGAGGTCGTGCTCGAGCTGAACTACGACCTCGTAGGCCTTCTCTGCTGTGACTTCATCGGGGTATCCGATAACAACCAGATCGAGAAGATCTGCCACCAGGTATCTCCATCCTGCTTCAAAGCGAGCCTGCCGTTGCGGGCCTACGAAGCACAAAGCCTCGCCAGGTCGCGTTGCCGACAATGAAACTCGCGACATGCCCTCGCGGAGACAGTCTGCCGCCGGGGCGCTGGATCGTCATGACGGCTCGTCATATGGCCGGTGTCGCAATTCGCGAGTGTCCCGGAGGCACTCACAGTGCGAATCGTCGGTCGTGGCTGCTAGCCCCAGTCAGGCGTTTCCTGGTTGGCCTCGGCCTTGCCTTCGACGTGAAGCCGTGAGTCCCTGGGAGCGCCGCAGAGTGCGCAGGTGGGTCCACCCGGTGTTTCCTGCAACATCGCCGGGCCACCCGAAGAGATGGCGACGATCTCTGGGCGGGCCTGGAACGGGTGCGGCCGATCCTTGTCTAGTGCAGATGTTTGCGCTTCGTCCATGGGGCGACTCCTTTCGATCCATCGTTCGGGCATGTTGTCCGTCCCGAGTCGCTTTGAAGATGTCGACCTCGATCTCCCCTCGCTCAGGCAGTCTGCCGCCCCAGCGCCGCGTCGTCATGACAGTCCGTCATGTGAACTGGCGTAGAGCGCCCGAGGACGATGCTGCTCGGGAAGATGCCGCCGACGTCTCCCGCGACAGGATCAGTGGCGCGGCCGTTCGTCTGCGTCCGCCCCGTAGTCCCAGCCCTGATTCGAGAACGTGGGGATGAACCGGTAGCCCTTGCCGGGGACCGTGGCGATG
>PMKV01000056.1 GCA_003157875.1 Chloroflexota bacterium | reverse complement strand
TGTCGGGGTAGAAGGGCGTTACGGTAACGGTGACCTGTAACGGTCAGTCTCGCGGGCTCCAATCCCACGAGATATCGTCAGGCTGGGCGCCGCTGGTCCCCTTGATCGACCACAGGCGCAGAAGCTCGCCCTTCCCCGGCGTCGGTTCCTCGAAGCCCTCCCAGTCGTTCGGCGACCAGTAGAGCGTCTCGGTGACTTTGGCGCGCAGCGCGCCCTCGTAGGTGACGCGGATCATGGCCCAGCTGGTCCGCAGCTTCTTCTCTCTGCCGACCGGCGTGAACAGGTTGAGCGGGATGGGCAGCTTCGCCTCGCCATGCCCGCCGATCCACGGCACCGGGGGCGGAACCGCCGCCCAACTGTCCGGCTCGGCTGCCAGGTCCCGGACCTCGCCGACCTTGACGCAGACGTTGAGGGCCGGTGCGTCGGTGTCGTTCGTGACTAGAACCACCATGCTCGGGTTGCCAAATTCGCCCTCCGGCCATTCGACCTTACCGGGTTTGACGCCCAGCATCGGCACGGCGCTCATGTGCCGGTCTTGGATCACTTCTCCGATCGCCTTCGCGGCGCTCTTGCTCTGGTCGTGGGCAACCTTGAGAGCCAGCACCGCGACGACGGCGATCACGGCGGCTATCACGAAGCTAGCGACTGATGCCATCGCTTGTATCTCGTCGGGCTTCATCGCAGTCACCTACGCCTTGTCCCAGCGAGCCGCAGCGTTCTCCGTGGCCTCGGCCTTGTCGATCTCGCGTATGCGGGCCAGGGCGTCATACATCGCGTCGAGTGCAGTCGAGTAGCGTGCGAAGATTGCGACCATGAGGTCGTCCACCTTCGGGGTCTCCAGGTAGGCTCTATAGCCGAGCGGCTTGATGAGATTGGCAAGCGGCAACATTGCTGCCTCCAACGCGCCCCTGACTTGGTGGGATAACCCAGTCACGGAACTGTCGTTAGGGCGCGGCGTGGACTTGTGGTACGCGCGTGCAGCCCACACGGCCATGCTCAGGTCCTGCGGTGTCGTTGGACCGACGCCCGGCGGGTCATCCGAGCGGTATGTCCAGATGAGCAGCTTGTCCAGCGCCGCCTGCACGATGACCGGTGTGGCGCTCACCAGCTCGTCGAGTTCGCGCTTCAAATCCGTGAGCTGTGTGTCTGAAAGACTGCCAGTTGTAGTGTGATCCTCGCGCACCGCGCGCTCGACATCATCCCGATACCGAGACGCAACAGCCTTTGTCGTGGCGGCATAGAACTCCGTGGCCGCCGCCGCTGCCGCCTTCCGGGCGTTGTCGTAGTGGGTTCGTGCCTCCTGACGTTCGGCTTCGTAATCCATGCTGACCTCCTGATGCTGCCCAGTCTGCACCTCAGTTTGGCAGCGGCCAGTGACAGCTAGGCTGACACAGAAACGGCACTATCTCAACGGAAACGGCAAGCCCCCGACGCAATCACCAGGACTGGCCGCACGTCTGCGGGATCGTCGGCAACCCGCGGAGCGGGGGCTGAGTAAGGAGCCTATAGACCGCCGCTTATCTCCGCCTTATCTGTCAATTCTGGGCACGCCACGTTCCACCCCGAGCGCACCTTATCTGGACAACGGCAGGCGAACAGCGGCAGGCTCTACCCCCAGATGCCGTCCGCTCCGGCGAATGCTAGCCTCAGATCGGATAGATCAGAGGCGCGGAGTCTCTCGAACTCAGCCTGGGGGACCTTCAAGTAACTCCATGAGACGCCGGTCAAGAGGGTGGCATTCTCACACCAGATTCGAGCTGCTCGATCCTTGAAGGCAACATCCACATCCTCGCGACCCTTCGTCTCGATCAGCAGGTGCTCGGCATTCGCGCCAACCGCCACAAAGTCGGGCTCGTAGTAACGCAGGCTCGCTGCGCTGTCCGTGTACTCGATGACAAAGCCGAAACGCACCGGCAGCTTGGCGAATGAGACGACATCCGGAGCGGCTTCCAGGAACCTGGCGAACGCGCGCTCGAATTCGTTGTCACCTGCCACCAGGTTGAAGACCGTCTTGGATGCAGCGAATGTTGGCCGAGAGAACGGGAACGGTTCTGTCGTGCTTAGGCGCCGACCTTCGTCCTCGACGGAAGGGCTAAGGGGCTCGATGACCAAGGCTCGGAGTGCTACGGCGAACGTCTTCACCGTGACGTATTGCGCGACGCTGGTTGAGATCGCTTTTACCATGCTCCGGTCTGCGAGGTCGACCTGCTCGCCAAAGGCGCGTGTGGCAAGGAACTCGCGGACTTTGGGGACAAGAGTAGCGAACTGCGACGGGAGCTTGAGGTCCTCTGCGATGCGCTTGGAGTAGTAGGAAATGACCTCTTCGGCGGTCTGTGGTTCTGGGATGGTGTAGTCGCGCTCAACCAGCTTTTGGAGCGTGATTATGTCCACACCTTCGTAGTGAAACGTCTCCGCCGCAGAATCGCCCTCTTTCCTCGGGAGGCGCGGACAGTTCATGGCCGCGACGTCGAGCGCTTGAATTTCCTCGCCCAACGTCTTCTTGCGTGCGAGAATCGGACTCAAGGTGGGAAGGGCGATGTCGTGGGCCATCTTCGCCGGATCGGGCGCGATGGTCGCGATGACCAGCTTGTCCTTCAAGTCGAAGGTGTCAAGCGTGATGTCTTCTTCCTTCTCCAGCTGGGTTACGAAGTCCAGAAACGCAGCATTCCCGATTACGTCCACGCGCTCCGTGTACTGCGAACTGCCATTCCCGAACATGAGTCGCAGACCGCGCCCGATAGTCTGCTCAGGCAGGATGTTCGCCTTCGACGTGTACGGGCGGAGTCCGACAATGACGGTCACGCTCTGGACATCCCAGCCTTCGCGCAGCATTAGAACGCTCACGATAGCGGCGATCGCGCTGCTTCCGTCGTCCACCCGGCGAGCTGCCTCGCGGGCCACCCCCAGGTCCCTCGTGGAGACCTCGCCCTTCTTGTCGGTGTGAATGACTAGGAGTCTGTCCTTCCCCTGCGGGTCAGCGCCAAACTCTTCGGGGTACTTGGTGCGGAGGTAGTCGCCAACTTCGTCAGCCTCGGCAGTGCTGTTCATCATCACGAACAGGAGTGGCTTCTTGCCCAGCGGAGCCAGCTGCTCCCGATACTCCCGCCATCGCTCGACGCCAGCTGTCAGGTAGGCGCGATACCTGACACTGGCGATTCCGGACGGCTGCTCACGTATTCCGGCGGTCATGCCCTTCATGGGCCGCTTCACGACGTTGTCGATGATCGCCTGCTTCAATGGATAATCGAAGATCGTCCAGGTGAAGAGACCGCCCTTGGGGTAGCGAGGCGTAGCCGATACATCGACTTGACCGATGAGGCCGCCTGGTATGTCGGCATGGAGACGTCGAATGACCCGATTCCACTGACTCTCTTCGTCGTGGGTGTGGTGGCCCTCGTCATTGAGGACGAGGCACCGGTCACCTCTAGCCGTCAGTCGGAGGTCGAAATCGTCTCTTTCGGTTTCGTTTGAGAACGGCTTTGGTCCGAGTACCGCGACCATTTCCTCGGGCTCGTCCTCGGGGACCGCATCTCGCTCGTAGAGCTGTTGGATATTGGTCAGGTAGAGCGCGCCAGTCGAGGCGGCGCGCTCCGCATCACCCCGCATGTAGCACTCGAAGTCCCAGTAGACCGCCAGTTCGGGCGGTACAACCGGATCGAGCCTGAAGATGCGTCCGCTCGCAAAGTCGGCTCGGAGCCGTTCGAAGACGATCACGTTTGGGGCAACGACCAGGAACGACTTCGCGTAGTCCGGGCGCCCTTCGGCAACCGCATTGAAGTATTGCCAGGCGATGATGAGCGACAGAACCTTGGTCTTTCCGCTCCCCGTCGCCATCTTGACGGCGTACCGGGGGAAGAGATCGTATTGCAGCAGGTGCAGTCCAGGGATGTTCGGAACGAACCGCTCCAGGAGGTCCTTGTGGCTGCGGACGCCGGCGACCTCATAGAGGAATACCAGAGTTTCAATGGCTTCGCGTTGCGAAAAGTAGTAGCGGAAGCTCTGGCCGCCCCGAACGCGATGTTCCTTCCCGAACCAGTGGCGTAAGAGCAGGCGGCTCGTGTCGGTCGCTCCCGCGTAACCCTCGTCGCGCCAAGCGGTGACCGCTCGGCGAATAGCGGGGACCGCTGGGGCCGTGGTGACCCTAGCCTCGAACAAGCCTATCTGCTCCAGTCCGGGATCAGTCCGACGCCGTGGCACTACGCCACCTCCACCTCAATGCTCTTGGTTGTGTCATTGCCGAGGATGTCGATGACCTTGACCACCACTCGATACCTGCCGGGTCCGTCAAACGACTTGGTCGCCCTCAACTTCAGAGCCGAATCCGCTTTCGTGCGGTAGCTCTGCCACTCGTTGTGAAAGGCATCACCTTGGTTGTCCCAGTCGATGGCCCAGTAGTCGATCCATTGAGACCAATGGGTCACTGCCTGCTGGACTTCTTCTGGGACGTCATCCGCAGGGATCACGAAGTCAGCGATTTCGACAGACACCTCACGATTTGCCTGAGCAACGTTCACGGCCAGCGCGGCGAGTTCAAAGAACTGGATATCGCCTTGGGCCGCGGCCCGCTTGTCAAGAACCTCACGTGGGATTCGAACGAAGCGCAAGTCCAGCTTCGCCTTGGCGGCTTCCTGTTTCGCAACCTCGTTGAGTTCGAATGCGAAGTCCCATCCGAGAACGTCGATTCCGTTCATCGATGGGCTGCCAGGACCCTGCCCGGATAGCCGCTTGAACTCGGCGACAATCTGGCGGACATCTCCGAGAGTGACTGGCGAATCGACGGTACCCACGTGGACCATGCGGCCAGACTTCACGCCGTGGAGCCAGAGGTGGCCATCTAGGGGCTGACCCTTGTAGAGGTTGACGATGAAGCGTCGGTACGACCTCGTCTGGGTCTCCGCGTCCTGGCCGAACTCACTCGTTTGCCAGAGCTGTCGCTCGTACTTGCCGAGGTTCTGGACGACGAATGGTCGCAAATCGCTCATCGACAGAAGCCGCTTGCGAGTCGTGTGGATCGAAAATCGGCCCAAGTCCGCGGCTACCCAGCGACGACCAAGCCTCTCCGCCACTACCGCGGTCGTCCCGCTCCCCGCGAAACAATCCAGAATCAAGTCGCCGGGATTGGATGTTGTGAGCACAACGCGCTCAAGCAGAGCCTCGGGCTTCTGCGTCGGGTATCCGACCTTCTCGGAGGATTTGGGATCAAGGCCCTTCAGGTCCCAGACGGAATCAATGGGCTGGCCGAGAACTTCGAACACGACGTCGTCAGGACCAGGACTCCTACCGTGCTCGCGCTCCCACGCCCGCAGGTAGCGAGTGAAGCGCGAATCCTGGATCGGCATCTTCGAGCCGACAATCTGACGGTTCTCATTGATGAACGATGCCCATCGGCTCGAGTCGATGGTGTCCTCGAAGGCTGTATCGAACTGTCGGTTGAAAGTGAACTCGGGGGATTTGGAATACAGGAACAGAACGTCGTGTTTCCGAGCGAAATACCGCTGTACCTGCCCTTGGAAGGTCCGGTAGTGCCACACGACCTCGTTGACGAACCGATCGCGAGTGAAGACTTCATCCAAGCACAGCCGAATGAGTGCATTGGCGTGCCAATCACAGTGAACCCAGAGTAGACCGCGAGGCGATAGCAGTGGGTATAGAAGGGCGACCGTCTCGCTGAACCATTCGGCGTAGCTGTCCCAGGTCTTGCCCCATGTGTCCCTGTACGCCTTCTGCTCGATCACCGTTGGCTGGCGGTCGAACGGATCCTCCGTCCCCGGAACTTCGGTCGGCATTGAGAAGTCGCCGCCGGTGGCAAAGGGCGGGTCGATGTAGATCATGTCAACTTGGCCCGCTAGCTCGTCTAGGAGAGCGGGCAGCACGTACTTCCTGTCACCCCAGATCAGCCGGTTGCGCCAGTCCGTGTCTCGTCCGGCGCTGAATAGGTCGAGGGATCGCTGGCGCTCCTGCCCGGACTCATTGACCGTTTCGATGGTCTGGAAGGGCAGGGTCACCTTCAACGGCGCTGTCCGGCGACCGTCGTGATCGTACTTTCCATCCCAGACAAGCTCAGGCATGTGCCCCCCAAATGGAGATCGAATAGGTCGCCACCGACGCCCCGTCAACGATAGCCTGTGGCGGGCTGCCTCGGGAACAATCCTCGTACGACGTCCACGACGCATGTGTGTCGTCCTGCGTGAAGCCGCGCGAACCGCGAACCGGGAACCGGGAACCGGGAAGGTGGCGTCGTGGGATGTCGCCCATGCGCTAAAGCGCGCGAACGCCAACGGCGCCCGTGCGCGTCGGCGGCCTTACCAGCGACGCGCGACGTCCGTCAAGCTCGTTAGTTTCCATCGCTGTGCCCCGACTCCAGCCCGAGGGCTTCGATCCGCCCGACAAGCTCGGCTGTGGCGACCGGTTCCGGGTATGCCAATACGTCTCGCAGGAATCCCTCCACATCAGCGAATGTCTCTGCCCCATCCTTCGCCGTTGATCTCGTCCTCAAGGTCTCCGGCGAGGAGGGCGCCGCAGATGCAGCAGAAGCGGAGTTCAAACGCGGACTCGAAGACGGCTTCGTTTGCCGTTGGTGACGGTTTGACCTGCGTGTCCGCCGGACGTCTCTTGCCCCATCTCACACGATCCGTGGCAGGGTGCCTGCGCGTCGCGTCAGCTTGCATGGCACGGCAAATTGGCCGACCTATCCGATAAGGAGGGTCTCCGGATCAGGACTCGTCCTCTCGGGCGTTGGGTTTGCCCGGCTTCATGGAATCGGGCTGGTGGGGCGGCCGTTTCTCCTTGTAAATCAGTAGCATGCCGCCCTGTTCCGTCACGTCGGCCTGCAGGGCCTTCGCTTCCGCAAGGGTCAGATGCTCTTGCATCTTGCTCGCCGTCATCATGATTCCGGTCGGATCGAAGAGCGAGACGAAGAAGCGGTCCTCGGCCTCGCGGTCGAATACGGGTTCGGTCTTCAGCGGGTAGGGGTCGTTCGTCATGGCTGCGCTACGGCTGTAGCCTCCATCTCGGCCACCGTTCGATCCAGCTCGGCGACAAGGGCGGGGTTGTGCTCAGAATTCTCTCTGTAGGCCACCACTAGGCTGCGGTAATACCAGAGAGTGTCGCTCTTCTGCACCTTGAAGCGGTCCCAGACCTTTTCGCCCACCCCGCGCCGGTCGCGGACGATTGAGCGAGCGTTGTGAAGCTTGTCTGAGGCGGAGACGAGCAGAACCGAATGGTCCTTCTTGTCCAGGCTCGCCAGGTATGCCTCCTTCCGCGGCCGCCAGGGCGGCTTGGGCTGCGTGTCCGCGTCGGTGCAGGCTTCAACGATCCGGCCGACTTCGTCACCGAAGCTCCAGACGGTCGCCCGGGCCGCAGCTGTGGGCCGACCATCCTCGATAGCGTCGTGGAGCAGGGCGGCGATCGCCTCGTCTTCGTTCGCACCGTATTCGAGTGCGATGGAGCACGTGCCGAGCAGGTGGCTCAGGTACGGGATCTCTGTGCCCTTNNCCATTCTCCATGTCCATGTGCTCCTGTAGGTCGCGGAGGAGGGTTGAGTCGGGCTAGTTCACAAGCTTCTTGGGCCCGTCGAACATCTTCTCGCCGCCGAACCGGTTGCTCAATTCGTCGTCGAGATGGTCGGCAAGCGCTCCGATTTGGAGGCATAGGAAGGCGATCTGCTCGGTGCTGATGCCGACCGCGGAGACTTCGGCCGAGACGATAACTCGGTCCGACGCCCACAGAACCCTACCGAACATGATCTTTCCGTTGATTTCGTTGAGAGCTTCGAGCAGCGGCTGGCTTGACTCAACGCCACGCAGGACCAGCGAGAAGACCCGCACAACCGGCGGCGTGCCGTCCATCGTCCTGACATAGAGGAGGGCGCTCCCCTGGCGAATGGGGATGTCGCCGTCCTTGTCCCGGACGACCTCGTCTGTGCCGAGGAAGCCCTTGACTGCTTGTTCGACGAGAGGGGCCAGTTCCGCGAGCTTTGGGGCTGCAACCTGCCCACGACCTTTCGGAGCCGTCGGCATCTCGCGTTGAATACCCAACTCCGGCTCGGCGAAGTCGGGCCCGCGCTTCGCGAACCGCCGGTATACGAGCTCAGACGGCCGCTCAATGCCGTAGACCTCGCGCAGGCTCCGTACGGCAAGGCTGGCAATCTCGGCATAAGGCGCAGGATTGGGCCACTGGCGCATGAAGTTGAGATCGCTGTCGCCAGGCGTTGGGCATTGCCAGCTGAGCCCGGCCAGCTGCTCCTCTTGCGCGGGCGACAACGCCCAGCGACCCGAGAGGAAGTTGTTGCTCTCGGCTTCAGCTCGGAAGCCTCCGCGGCCGCCTTGTGCAAATTGAACGTAGTAGACGATTTCGTCATCCGCCCGACTGGAGAGGATCAGGTAGCTCCTGGCGGCCATTCGACCCAGAACGGCCGCGAGCCGACCCTCGAACTGCTCCCAGGACATGTCGTCTTCGTCGCCGCGCTCCGCGGGCGTGTAGTTCACCACGGTCTCGCTCATCCTCGTCTCCTATCGCACCTTGGCGGTAGCACCGTGGCGGCCGAGGTAGCCGATCGGTTGCTGCGGGGTCATCGAGCCAAGTCTCTCGCCCGCTCTAGATAGGTCGCAGGTCCCTGCGTGCAGAAGAACTATGGCACGCTCCCGTGACACCTAGGCTGGCACGGAGTCAGCCATTGACACTGTTAGCCCGAGCCAATTGACAACGTCTTGTTGTCAAGGGACAGAGACAGACGCTTGACAGACGCTGGCTCCTCCCGCTGGCGGTCGAGTTTGTACGC
>PMKV01000088.1 GCA_003157875.1 Chloroflexota bacterium | reverse complement strand
GTAGCTGAAGTCGACGTGGCCGGGGGTGTCGATCAGGTTCAGGCCGTAGACGAGGCCGTCGGCGGCCGTGTACTCGAGCCGCACCGCCCGGGCTTTGATGGTGATGCCGTGCTCTTTCTCGAGGTCCATGGAGTCGAGCATCTGGCTGGACATCTGGCGCGCGTCGACGGTATGGGTCAGCTCGAGCAGCCGATCGGACAGCGTCGTCTTGCCGTGGTCGATATGGGCGATNNCAGGCGGTCTTGCGGGATGGTCACTGGGGGAGTTTAGCGGGGACAAGACGACAGTTGCGAAGGTCGACTTGGGACGGACCTTCCGGCGCCGCCGACGCCGATCTAAGGCGCGGCGCCCGGCCCCGGACGTGAAACTCCGGGGAGATCAGGCCCCGCGCAGAAGCGGAACGAGGAACTCCCCGGAGTAGATCCGTTGTTGGGAGCCGGGAGGTGCGACCGCGCCTCCTCGGCTTAGTACTGGACGACCCTGGGAAGCTGCTTGGCCTGAGCGATCCAGTCCGTGACCTGCTCCACAGTGGGCAGCTTGCGGACCAGGTTGCGGGCCGCGTTGGCCTCCGCCAGGGTCTCGGTGAGGTTCGCGGCGTTGCGCTGGGCCAGCTCCGGGACGGTGTCGACGCCGGCGATCTCCAGGAGGTCCGAGTACTCGGAACCGATGCCCTTGATACGGTACAGGTCGACGCGGTTGACCCACTTGAGGATCAGGGCGTGGCCGATGCCGGTCGCCTTCTCGAGATCATCGCGGCCCTTTTCCGTGGCGCCCCGCTCGAGCAGGTCGTCGGTCGTATGGACCTTTGCCGCGGTGAGCTGCTCGGCGTAGACGGGGCCGATGCCTTCGACATCGATGATGTTCACAGGACCCTCCAGGTGGCGGCGTGGCGCGATTGGTCCAACCATTATGGGACCCGGGACAGCCTGCCTAACAGTCCCCACTCGGCGTCGCCGGCCGCCGAGGCTCACGTGGGCGTGGGCATCGACAGCGCCTGCGCGGCTTTGGCGGACTCTGCTACCATCAACCGTCGCGTCAGTCGGCCCGATTTCGGTCGCCTGTCGCCTTCCTTCTGCAGCACAGAGGTCTTCGAACTTGGCCAAGACGCCCCGAGGCTGGACCGGCGCCCGCACGCCGTCAGCGATCAAGCGGGTCCGCCAGGCAGAGCGCCGGCGGGCCATCAATCAACCGCGCAAGAGCGCGGCGAAGACATACGCGGCGAACGCCGTCCGGGTAGCCAGCAGCGGCGCCGGCGAGGCCGAGTCCGCCACGGCTCTGGCCGAGGCGATGAGCGCGCTCGATAGGGCCGCCAAGGTCGGGGCAATCCACCCCAACAACGCCGCCCGCCGCAAGTCGCGCCTGGCCCTCCGGTTGAATGCCCTGGCCGACGGAACCGCCACTCAGACGAGCGCGCGGGCCACCAAGAGCACCGGCACGGCCGCCGCGGTCAAGGCCGCTCGAACTCGTATCGCCACGGCCAAGGCCACCAAGGCCAAGGGCCCGCAGACCGCCGCCGGCAAAGCCAAGGCCGCTCTCTCGAAGTCGGCCCGCGCCGAAACCGCTCCTGTCGCCCCGGTGGCCGAAGCGCCCAAGGTCGCCGTCAAGGCCGCGCCGAAGGCCGCGCCGAAGGCCGCCGCCAAGGTGGAGAAGACTCCGACCAAGACCGCAGCCAAGACCGCAGCCAAGACCGCAGCCAAGACCGCCGTCAAGGCCGCCGTCAAGGCCGAGAAGCCCGCGCCGAAGGCCGCCAAGGTGGAGAAGACTCCGACCAAGACCGCGGCCAAGGCCGCAGCCAAGGCCGAGAAGCCCGCGCCGAAGGCCGAGAAGAAGCCCAAGGGCTGAGCCCTCGAACAGTTCTACGAAACGGGCCGGGTCCATCGACCTGGCCCGTTTGATTCAGGAGGCCACTTGTCGGACCCCCGAGCCCATGCCCGAGAACTGGCTCGCGAGTCTATCGCTCGCGGTGACGTCACCGGCTGGTTCGAGCGGCTCTACAGCGAGTCGGCGCGTGACGGCTTCGCCATCTCGTGGGTGGACCTGGCCCCGAACCCGTACCTGGTGGAGTGGCTCGCGGGACTTCGGACGCCGCCGCGCGGCCGGGCCATGGTCGTCGGCTGCGGCTACGGCGACGACGCGGAGCTGCTGGCGAAGATGGGCCTCGCCGTAACCGCCTTCGACATCTCGCCCACGGCCGTCGACCGCTGCCGCGACCGCTTCCCCGACTCGCGCGTGGAGTATCTGGTCGCCGACGCACTTCGGCCGCCGCAGGAGTGGACCGGCGCCTTCGACCTCGTCTTCGAGGCCTACACGGTCCAGGTGCTGCCCGGCGAGGCCCGGGCGGCCTGCGCGCGATCGATCGGTCGAATGGTCGGCCCGGGGGGACGCCTCGTTGTCGTGGCCAGGAGCCGTCGCCCCGATGACCCGGAGGGGCTGATGCCGTGGCCGCTGACCCGCGCGGAATTGGACACTTTCCTCGTTCCCGGTTTGCAGCTCACCAGCTTGACCGAGCTGGTGGAGCCCGGAGATCCGCCGGTGCCAAGGTTCGTGGCCGAGTTCGCGCGGCGCTAGCGTCCTGGGCTCGGCCGGCCGCGTGGCTCGGCCGTCGGCCAGGTGCGGCGGTCGCGGCTCAGACCGGCATCTGGAACTTCTTCGAGACGTGGCTGAAGCCCACGGACTCGTAGAAGGAATGCGCCGCGGCACGCTCGAGACGGCTAGTGAGTTCCAGCCGGTCGCAGCCCCAGGCACGGGCCTGATCGATGCTCGCCTCGACGAGTCGCCGCCCGATCCCCTGCCCGCGGCAGCCCTCGTCAACGACGATGCTCATCAGCCGCGCGGTGGGGAGATCGGCGTGGAATAGCCAGGCATAGGTCACTCCGGCGAAGCCGACGACGCGCCCCTCGACCTGCGCGATGAAGACCCGATCGACGCCGCTCGCCGCAAGGCGGCGCAACCGCGACCGAATCTGTGCCGGCGTCGTGGGCTGGTGCATGAGCTGCTCCATCAGCGGCGACAACGCGTCGGCATCGGCGTCCCGGGCGTCTCTGATTTCAATGTTCACGACCAGAGATTACCGGCACGGCGGCCGCAAGGTGAGGCGCCCGGTGCGCCCTCAGCCCAAATCCCCATGAAGCCTCCATTGCCACTCCACTGCCAGTTCACCTCAAGACTCGAGACTCGGCCGGCGGAGGCGCAATGAACACGCTCGGGGCCGTTTCGCCCGTCCAAGCCGCGGCGGACTTGTACCGTCCGTGGGCCGACTCGACTATCGTTGCAGGCATGGGATCGCGAATTCTCGTCGCCGACGACGAGCCGCACATCCGTGAAGTGGTCCGTGCCTACCTGGAGCGCGAGGGCTACGAGGTCCTCGAGGCCGAGGATGGCGAGACCGCGCTCGAGCACGGCCGGAACTCCGGCCTCGACCTGCTGGTCCTCGACGTGATGCTGCCGGGCCGATCCGGCTTCGACGTCCTGCGCGCGCTTCGGAGCGAAGGCTCGAGCGTCGGCGTGCTGATGCTCACCGCCCGCGACGACATCATCGACCGCGTCGCCGGGCTCGAGTTGGGCGCCGACGACTACGTGACCAAGCCGTTCGAGCCCCGCGAGGTCGTCGCCCGCGTCGGGGCCATCCTGCGGCGGTTCGGCCGGCCGACGGCCGCCGGAGCGAGCATCGCCGTCGAGTCCGCGCGCTCGCAGCCAACGGTCTTCTTCGATCTGACCATCGACGTCGACGCCCGGGACGTCCTTCGGGCCGGGACGGTCGTGCCGCTGACGCGGACCGAGTTCGACATCCTGGGCGCCTTGTCCGAGGGACCGGGTCGCGTCTGGACTCGCGAGCAGATCGGGCAGCGCGTTTTCGGTGAGGCGTTCGACACCTTCGACCGAACGATCGACAGCCACGTCAAGAACCTCCGCGCCAAGCTCGGCGCACGTCCGGACGGCGGCTCGTACGTGGAGACCGTCCGAGGCATCGGCTATCGGGCCGCCCGGCCGGTCGAACAGGGCTGATGCCGGAGAAGCGGCGGTGAGCCTGCGCTGGCGGATCGCGCTTGGGTTCGCGCTCGTGGCGCTGGCCACGGCCGTGGTCATCGCGCTGGCGACGCCGCCCATCGTCAACCAGGGCTTCTCCGACTACGACAACGACAACGACGCCGGCCTGCCGATCCCGACTGCCGTCGCATCCGCCGGCGGGGATTCCAGCGACGCCGGCGTGCAGGCCACCCCGACACCGGTTCCCCTGGCGCCACTCACCACACCGGCCAACAACGGCGGGGCCCCGCAGACGACGATCATGCGGCTCATCCTGGCGGCCCTGGCCGCGGCCGCGGCGGCCTCCCTGCTCGGGCTCCTCGCCGCGGGCCGGCTCGTAAGGCCGCTGACCACGCTCGAGGGAGCAGCCCTGGGAGTCGCCCGCGGAGACCTCGGCCGGCGCTCCGGACTGGCAGACAGGAGCGACGAGTTCGGGCAGCTTGGCCGGACGTTCGACTCGATGGCCGACCAGCTTCAGGCGGCCGACGAGAGCCGTCGACGCTTCCTCCAGGACGCCGCCCATGAGCTCAAGACGCCGCTGGCGGTCATCGACGCCACGTCCAGCGCGATCCTCGACGGCGTCTACACTCCCGAGCGCCGTCACCTGGAGACGATCCGCGACCAGTCGCGCATCCTCGCTCGAATCGTCGACGACCTGCGCACCATCAGCCTGGCCGAGGGTGGGCACCTGCCGCTGGAGCGCCGCCCGCTCGATGTTCGGGCCGTGCTCGACTCCGTGGCGGCGGGCTTCGAAGCCCGGGCCGCCTCGAGCTCGATCACGCTTGCCGTGGCCGGACCGCAAGGCCTGACCGTCGAGGCGGACCCGGATCGGCTGCGGCAAGTCATCGGCGCTCTGGTCGACAACGCCCTGCGCCACACGCCGGCCGGCGGGACGGTGACGGTGGTGGCGAAAGGATCGACCTCACCCGGAGTGGTCGTCGCGGGCCGGGCCGGACCGGCACGGCCCATCGTCCGACTGGCGGTCGAAGACACCGGCGAGGGCATTCCCTCCGAGTCGCTGCCCCGCATCTTCGAGCGCTTCTACCAGGCCGACCCATCGCGCAGCAGAGGCACCGGCACGAGCGGCCTCGGCCTATCGATCGTTCGGGCGCTGGCGGAGGCTCACGGCTGGCGGGTTGGTGCGGAGAACCGGGTCGAGGGCGGCGCCAGACTCTGGCTCGAGCTGCCGGCCGTCCGTCCCACCTGACGCGAAGTTCTCGGCGGCCGCCCGGCAGACGCTCGGGACGGAATAGGCTCGTTGGCGGATGGCGCCCGGCGCCCTAGAATCGGCTCCGAGCACTCCGCTCGTCTATACGAGGAGGGTTCGCATGGGCTGGGGAAGACCTCCATCGGGGTTCGACCCTGCGGGATTCAACCCGCTCGGTCCCGACGTCGGTCAGGAATCCGCCAGGTTCGAGACGATCGAGCTGGTCGGGCCGCATCTGCGGGTGTGCGGTGAGATCTCGCTGCTCAACTTCAGCCGGCTGTCCGACCTGATAAACCACAATCAGGGCTTCGTCAGACTCAGGAATGCCAATCTGTTGCGCCGCAACGGCGATCCTACGACTCTTGTCGTGGCCGAGCTCATGGTCAACCAGGACGAGATCAC
>PMKV01000083.1 GCA_003157875.1 Chloroflexota bacterium | reverse complement strand
ATGACGACCGACTCGGCGATGGCCAAGGTCTCCATCGTGGGCGCCGGGATCCAGAACGCACCCGGCTACGCCTCCAAGATGTTCGCCGCCCTGGCCGAGGCCGGTGTGAACATCGAGATCATCTCGACCTCGGAGATCCGCATCACCTGCATGATCGCCGAGGATCAGGTCGAGACCGCCGTTCGAGCACTGCACAAGGCCTTCGCGCTCGAGGAGCCGGAGCCGCTTCTGCCGGACGAGCTGGGCGCCGAGGCGGGAACCGGCGGGGCCTCGAAGACGGGCGCGTGACCACGAGCGACGCCTTTCTCTCGCGACACGAGAGGTTCCGGTCGGTCCCCTCGACCAACGAGATCGTTCGAACCTGGCTGACCGAAGGAACCCCCGAGGTGTGTCTGGCCGTAGCCGACGAGCAGACCGCCGGTCGTGGGCGGTCCGGTCGATCGTGGGTCGCCCCGAGCGGCGCAGCCTTGCTGCTGTCCCTCGGCTTCCGGCCGGCATACGCCGCACCCGACCGGATGTGGCGGCTGGCGGCGGTCGTTGCCCTGGCGATGGCCGATGCCGCCGAGGAAGTGGTCGGGTTGCCGATGGGCCTGCTCAAACTGAAGTGGCCCAACGACATCGTCGTCGAGGCGAAGGGCGCGCCCGCCGGCGTGCAAAAGCTCGCCGGACTGCTGGGCGAGACTGACGGTGCCGGCACGGCCGACGTCACGGCCGCCGTAGGCATCGGGCTCAACGCCGATTGGCCCCGCGACCGATTCCCGGCCGAGCTGGCGGACTCGATGACGAGCCTGCGCGACGTGTCGCGAGGCCGGCCCTTCGCGGCGGACGGGCTGCTGGAAGCATTCCTGGTGCGACTCGAACCGCGCGTGGTTGGGTTGCGTGACGGGCACTTCGACGTCGCCGGCTGGCACGCTCGCCAGGTCACGACCGGTCGGACGGTACGCGTCGACATGCCGGACGGGACCTCATCGATCGCCAGGGCCGTTGGCGTCGACGGCGCCTCGGGGGCGCTGCTCGTCGAGGATTCGGGCGGCGAGCGGGAGCTGCTCGTCGGCGAGGTGACGCACGTTCGGCTCGACGGTGTAACACCTTGACCCGGGCGGTGTTTAGGACAGCGGAGGAGGGCGCCCGTCCCGCCCGGCTCGATCGCGATCGCGGTCTTGTCGAAGCAGCCCGGCGCGACCCGAGCCATTTCGATGCCCTGTATAGGAAGTACCTGGCCCAGGTGTACAGCTTCGCCTACTACGAGCTTCGCGACCACCACGCGGCTGAGGACGCCACCGAGCGCGTCTTCATGCAGGCCCTGGCCGGTCTGCCGCGCTTCGAGGAGCGGGTCGACGCGTTCATCGCCTCGCGCGCGCCCCTGAGCACGGCCGAGTCGACCGACATCTCCACGTTCCGCGTCTGGCTCTTCCGAATCGCTCGCAATGTCGTCGCCAACGAGCGGCGCCGCGATCGCCGCCGTCCCGTGTCGTCCCTCGAGGCCGCGGCCGAGCTCGCCGCCCCGGATGACGTGGTCGATAGCGCCGCGGCCCACGAGGCGATCGGCGCCGCATGGCAGGCCGTGGCCCGTCTGCCCGAGGATCGCCGCCGGGCCGTGATCCTGCGCTTCGTCGACGAGATGTCTACGGCGGAGATCGCCGCGATCCTGGGCCGCTCTGAGGGCGCGGTCCGCGTCCTTCTGCATCGGGCCCTGCGTTCCGTGGCCGAGGATCTTGCGTCCGGAGAGCGCTCCGGACGAGGGAGCCGACTGAGCTGATGCTGGGCGGAGGAACGCGAGACGCTCGGCGAACGGAGCGGTACCTCGATGGTCTGGTGGCCGCCGACGAGCGGCGTGCCTCCGAAGTCCCCGCCGATGCCGACCTCGATCCGGCCATCCGGCTGGCCGCCCGCGAGCTGCGCGGCAGTCTGACCCGCGTCCACCCCTCGTTCCGCTTCGAGGAGTCGCTCGCGGCCAGGCTCTCGGCCGGCGCGACGCGGCTGAAGGCCGGTCTCGAGGCCGAGGAGGCCGTGGCTGCCGGGGAACCCGGTACGGTCGCGTCGTTCCGCAACCGCGCCGGCATCGTCGTCTCTTCGCTCCCGGCCGCGGAGCCTGCCGAAGCCACTCAATCATCGGCTCACGCCCATGCCGTCTGGCCCCCGGCTGCGTTCCGCCGCCTGCCCGACATGTCGGGACGTCGCTCGAGGCCACTCATCGTCGGCGGCGTGGGCGTCGGTGTTGCGTCGGCGGCGATCTCCATCGGCGCGGTCTACGTAGCCTGGCGCCACTCCCATCCCGCCTCGAGTCGAATGGGTCGAGCCGCTCGCGCGGCCCACGGCCGGACCGGGCATTCCGGCCACGGCCGTCGGGCGGGGGTCATCAACGGAATTCTTGGAGTTGTCTCCTGATGCCGGTTAGATTGCCGTTCCGACCACGCCGCGATGCCTACCCGTCGGACCTGTGGACGAAGTGCCCGGGCTGCGCGGAGATGCTCTTCAACAAGCAGCTCGACAAGTCGCTGCGGGTATGTCCGCATTGCGGCCACCATTTCCGGATCCCGGCCAAGGCGCGCATCGAGCAGCTGGCCGACGCCGGCTCGTTCGTGGAGCGAGACGCCAATCTCCAGCCGGTCGACTCGCTCGGCTTCGTCGATCTCAAACCCTACCCCGACCGGCTCGTTGCCGCCCAGCTTTCTACGGGTCTGCGCGACGCCGCGGTCTGGGGACTGGCCACGATTGGCGGCCGGCCCGTCTCGATGTGCGTCATGGACTTCGGGTTCATCGGCGGCTCGATGGGCGCGGTCGTCGGCGAGAAGGTGGCTCGAGCCGGAGAAGCCGCGCTGGCCGAGCGCATCCCGCTGATCATCGTCTCCTCGTCGGGCGGCGCCCGAATGCAGGAGGGAACCTTCGCCCTGATGCAGCTGGTCAAGACGATGGGCGTGGTCGAGCGACTCAAGGTCGCCCGAGTGCCGTTCATCTCGATCCTCACCGACCCAACAACCGGCGGCGTCTTCGCCTCCTTCGCCGTCGTGGGCGACGTCAACATCGCCGAGCCAAACGCGATCATCCGTTTCGCCGGAGACAGGGTCTCTGCCGGCACCATCGGCGAGGAGCTACCGCCCGGCTACCAGCGCTCGGAGTTCTGGTTCAGCCACGGTTTCGTCGACCGCATCGTGGCCCGGCCTCATCTGCGGGACGAGATCATCGCCCTGCTGGGCTTCCTGATCGCGCCGCCGCTCAACGGAGTCGGCGAGCCGCCGGCCACGCCGATCACCAGGCCGCGCTCCTTCCTGTCCGCACTGACCGGTGCGCTGGGAGGCGACGGCGCCGGCGAGTCCCGCAACGGCGATTCACGAAACGGCGAGGCCAACGGGTCTCGAGCGGAGGCGCCCCGTGGTTGATCGACTTCTCGGCCGCAGCCACGCCGACGTCCCGGCGGAGAACGCCAACGCGGTCGTCTGGGCCCACGTCCAGCAGGCTCGAAATCTCAAGCGCCCGCACACGCTCGAGCTGGTCAAGGCCATGGCCGACGAGTTCATCGAGCTGCACGGCGATCGTCTCTTCGGCGACGACGCGGCGATCGTGGCCGGGCTGGCCAGAATCGACGGCCGGCGCGTGGTCGTGATCGGCTTCCAGAAGG
>PMKV01000071.1 GCA_003157875.1 Chloroflexota bacterium | reverse complement strand
CGTCGGCGCCAAGGACATCATCCTGGCCCTGATCGCCCGGATCGGCGTGGGCGGCGGGACCGAGCACGTCTTCGAGTTCACGGGCGACGCCGTTCGGGCGCTGTCGATGGAAGCGCGCATGACGCTCTGCAATATGTCGATCGAAGGCGGAGCTCGAGCCGGTCTGGTCGCCCCCGACGAGACCACGTTCGAATACCTGAAGGGTCGACCGCACGCACCCAAGGAAGCCGCCTGGGACGAGGCCGTAGCCGTTTGGCGCCAGCTCCCGACCGACGCAGGCGCCACCTACGACCGATGGATCGTCATCGACGGCGACAAGCTCGAGCCGATGGTCACTTACGGCACCAACCCCGGCATGGGTATGGCGGTCACGGGACGAGTCCCCTCCCCGGCCGATGTCGAGCCGGGCGCCCGAGAGGACCTCGAGCGCGCGCTCACCTACATGGGCCTGCAGGCCGGCCAGTCGATCGCCGGCCAGAAGCTCGACGTCGTCTTCATCGGTTCGTGCACCAACGGCCGAATCGAGGACATGCGGGCAGCGGCTTCGGTGCTGCGCGGCCGCAAGGTGGCCGAGGGCCTTCGGGTCCTGGTCGTCCCCGGTTCGCAGCAAGTCAAGCGGCAGGCTGAGGAAGAGGGCCTGGACAAGGTCTTCACCGCGGCCGGCGCCGAGTGGCGCGAGTCGGGCTGCTCGATGTGCATCGCCATGAACGGCGACCAGCTCGAGCCCGGCGAGTACGGCATCAGCACCTCGAACCGCAACTTCCAGGGGCGCCAGGGCAAGGGCGGGCGATCGTTCCTCGCCTCACCGCTCACCGCCGCCGCCAGCGCCGTGACCGGCGTCATCACCGACCCGCGCACCGTCATCGGCGCCGCGGCGCAGCCCTCGGCCGTGGAGGCCCACTGACATGCCCGAACCGTTCGTCAAGACCACCAGCCGCGTGATCGCGATCCCGCGCGCCAACATCGATACCGACCAGATCTGCCCGGCCCGCTTCCTCAAGATCACCGACAAGGCAAATCTCGCCGACGCCCTTTTCTTCGACTGGCGCTTCACGCCCGACGGCCAGAAGCGGCAGCCGCCTTCGTTCATCGACGAGCCCCACAACGCCGGCCGTCAGATCCTGCTCGTGGGCGACAACTTCGGTGCCGGCTCCTCGCGCGAGCACGCCCCGTGGGCTCTGCGCGCGTGGGGCATCCGGGCCATCGTCTCGACCAGCTTCGCGGATATCTTCAAGGGCAATGCCTTGAAGAACGCGCTGCTGCCGATCGTCGTCTCCGCCGAGCGATACGCGGCGCTCACCGCTCTTCTCGCCGCGAACCCCGATGGCGAGTGGTCGGTGAACCTCGAAGCCCAGAAGGTAACCCTCCCGAACGGCGAAACATTCCCGTTCGAGATCGATCCGTTTGCCCGGACGATGATCCTGGCCGGTACGGACGAGGTCGGCTATGTCCTCGCC
Organism: Chloroflexota bacterium; assembly: GCA_003157875.1. Taxonomy (GTDB): domain Bacteria; phylum Chloroflexota; class Limnocylindria; order Limnocylindrales; family CSP1-4; genus Fen-1039. Next base: position 8,736 of record PMKV01000071.1, on the reverse strand, counting down.
AGACTGCCGGCGATCGAGGCCTGGGAGGCAGCGCACCCGGCGCGAGTGGACACGGCAAGGGCCTAGCTCGGGGCGCAACCCAGCCTGCAGCTGCGATTGGTGGTCCCATGCCCAGCCGGGTTTCCGACCGGCTCTCTTGCCAATTCGAGGCTCGCGACCGACGAGTTCTCCCGTATTGTGTCCGAGGCTTCCCCAACTGAACCGGAGGCACCTGCGACGATCATGACCAGCGACATAAGAGCCTCGGCATGACTACGGGCGTCGCGCCCCTCAGCCCAATTGTCGTTGCGGTTCGTTCCGTTGCTTTGCGGCTTCCGGTGCTCTATCGCCTGATGCAGACTGGCCGGGCCTGGCGAGTGCGGGACATTCTGAGCCCGGCTTACGAGCCTGAGTTTCGGGCGTTACCTCAGGTGCTCCCGGCGGCACGAGTGAAGTCGGTCATTGACGTGGGTGCCAACTTCGGCCAGTCGATCACGGCGCTGCTGAAAGCCTACCCACGGGCGAGTATTCAGGCCTTTGAGCCGAACCAGGAATTGGCCGGGCAATTGAGTAGACGATTCGCGAGCCGCGGCGGAATCAAGATCCATCCTGTCGCCCTGGGGGAAGAGGCCGGCACGGCGACCCTCTACATGCCGACCTACAACGGAATCTCGTTTCCGGGGCTGGCGTCGCTCGATACGGTCGGGGCGCACAGGTGGTTCTCAGCTGAAACCGTGCGGTGGTATCGGGAGGGCGACTTCCGGGCTCAAGCCCTTCGCGTGGAAATCGGACGGCTGGATACCTACGCAACCGGCGCCGATCTGATCAAGATCGACGTGGAGGGTCACGAGTTAGGCGTGTTGGCAGGAGGGCTTCGGCTCATCCATGCAGCGAGGCCGGCGCTTCTCGTGGAGTGTTCGGGGACTTTCAGCCAGGTTTGCGCGCTCCTTGAGCCGTTGCACTACCAGGCGCTTGAACTGGTTCATGGACGGTGGGTTTCGTCGCAGGGCCGCCAGCTCAACCAGCTGTTCCTCGCATCTGATCCGGAATGAAGGCGCTGATCGTGACTCCGTTCTACCCGCCTCACGTCGGTGGGATACAACGATACAGCGCCGGGCTCGTGGCGGAACTGCGAGCTCGGGGCTGGGACGTTGACGTAGTGCAGGGTTTGCTACCGCCTCACGAGGCCGGTCTCAAGAGGGGGGCATTCGGGGAGCGGCTATTCAGCCTGCCTTCGCGAAACGTCCTTGGCCGGCTGGCCGTACCGATGCCTTGCGGTGAGACCCTGGGCGCTCTTCGGCATGTGTCGGTCAGCCGCTACAACCTCGTCGTCGTTCAGTCGCACCTGTTCTTGGCGAATGTTCTGGTCGCGATAGCTGCAAGCAAGAACCGTCGACGGATGGTTTGGATAAACCACGGTTCCGGTCATGTCCCATCTGGTCGCTGGTTCCTGGACCGGATCATCTCAGCCTACGAACACTTGCTGGCCAATGTGCTCGGGCGGATCGCTGGCACCGTCGTAGCCGTCTCAGACGAAGCGGTGGCGTGGGCTGGCCACTTGGGGTTCCCCGCTGCAGGAAACGTGGGCAACGGCGTCGACACCGAGCTGATACATCCCCCTCGCGGATCTCGCGACGATGGTCCGCTCCGAGTCGTATTCGCTGGCCGGCTAGAGGTGAGCAAGGGCGCTTTGGATGCGGTGCGGATCGTCGGCGGTCTCACCGGGGTATCTCTCGTAATCTGCGGCGACGGCACCAAAGCGGAAGCCGTACGTGAAAGCGCTCGCCACTTCGCAGGCCAGGTCACACTCACCGGAGAGGTCACCGCGGAGCAAGTTCACGAGCACTTGGCGGACGCGGATGTCTTGCTCCTGCCTTCCACCTACCCAGAGGGATTCCCCACTGTGTTCCTTGAAGCGGGCGCATGCGGTGCCGCGATCGTCACGTATCCGGTAGGTGCGGCCACTCTGATCTGCGGCACGGGCGGCGGTTGGATTGTGAGATCTCCCACAGAGGCGCGGGCATTATTGACCGATCTCGCGCGTGAGCCTGCGAGAGCAAACCGTGCTGGAGAAGCGTTACGCGTCCTTGTCGCGGAGAAGTTCACGTGGCCGATCGTCGTTGATCGTATTCTCGACCAGACGAGGGCCTCATGACAAACCGGCGGGTGGCCCTGGTGGGTTGCGGCAACATCACGAACACTCGACACATCCCCGCTCTTCGGCGCATAGGAGAAGTCGAGATAGTCGGAGTGCTGGGCTCGATCGAGGAACGAGTTGAGGCCACCGCGCGAGCGGTACGGCCGCTCGCAAGTCGAGGCGGGGCGCAGCGGTTTGTCGGTGACGTCGCAACGGCGGACGTGCCCCAATGGCTGTCCCAGACGGATCTCATAGTGGTAGGCACCCCGCCCTCGACTCACGCGAGCATCGCGGTCCGCCTTGCCGACGTTGCACCTCACAGCGTGCTACTCATGGAGAAGCCGCTCGTCGTAACCACTCAGGACCGAGCCGAGATGGTTGCACTGGCCGGCAGAGACCCAGCGGTCCTGGTGATGCACAACTTCCAATTCGCTTCCGGATTCCTCAAGGCCCGCCGCTGGATCGACCAGGGCGCCATTGGGGAAATCCGCTCCGTTCAGGCTTACCAGTGGAGCACCAAAGCGCGTCGTCTTCCGGCCTGGTATCGCGAGCTTCCCCTGGGCCTGTTCTGGGATGAAGCGGCCCATTTCCTGTATCTGACCGAAGCCCTCGTGGGAGAGATGCATGTCGACGGCGCGTCGGCGGTGCAAGGCAGAGACCCTGCCGACCCAACCCCGAACGTTCTCACGGCACTGCTCCTGTCCACCGCGGGCGTACCAGTCGAGATCGCGATGCATTTCGACGCGGGGATCAGCGAGTGGGGGGTCGTGGTCAGCGGCAGTGCCGGAACCATCATCTATGACCTGTTCCGAGACATCGCAGTCCGTCTGCCCTACGACGGCGTCCACCTCGGGCGGCAGGTGCTTACGACATCAATGACGTCGACGCTCCAACATTGGATTGGCGTGGCCGCAAATGGAACCCGGCGGGTCACCGGCAACTTGCACTACGGCATCGACCAGGTGCTCCGCATGGCGCTCGACGTGGTGAGCGGTTCGCCTGCGGATCCCAGTGTGAGCGTTGGCGCTGGATTGCGAGCGACAGACCTGATGCGCGACATCGTCCAGCGTGCCGGGGGACATCCGTAACGGAGCTGCTGGTGAGAGTCACGAACAAGGCCATCCTCAGTCCCAGGGTGATCCGCTTCGTTGTCCTGGGCTTGATGGGGGCGGCATGCGACCTGACCACATTCTGGCTGATGTACACGCACATCGGTGCCCCCGTGGTGGTGAGCAGCGCCGCGGCCTGGTCCTGCGCGTCGACCGTGGTATTCGTGGCCGCGCGGTTCTGGGTATTCCCTGACGCGCAGAACTCGTTGCCCGTGTCCAGCGCAAGGTACGTCACACTCATCGGGGGCAACGGCCTGGTCACCGTTTCGCTCACGAGCCTACTCGTAGGCCCATTCGGGCTGCCATACATAGCGGTCCGCATCGCTATGTCGGCAGCCATTATCCCGTTGAACTACCTGATCTCTCAACGATGGGTCTTCGATACGCCCACGGAGTGACTCGGCAAGCCAACGACGGACTTCTATCCTGTGTGCGGGGGCCTGGACCTTGGGTCGCCGCTGATTCGCGAGTACTCGCGCGTTTCGGTCGCACCGGGAGAGCTCTGCACTTCAAGTGACAAGGCCTGAAGGAGCATCTGGACGCCAAGGATCAGCGGAACCACGGCAATCATGACTGTGCCAGTCGTAGCCGGGATTCGGCTCGACACCGATAGAGCCCAGTTGTACAGCCCAAAGAGCGTACCGAACAACGTGAACATGAGACCCAGGGTCGCCAGGAGGCCGATGAGGCCGAAGTCGTTCATCAGGTGACGTCTGACGAAGCGCCAGAGGAAGCCTCGCAAGAGCCGAGGGGGAAACGTCCAGCCAACTCGCCCGATTCTCAGGTGAGATACCTCGTCGCCGTAAAGCGACGACGTGTCTACGTCCACCACGCGCGCGTCGATGACGTTGAGTCGGATGAGCATGTCGTTCTCGAAGAAGTAGTCGCGGGCCACGCCGTCGAGCTTGAGCCTGCGCAGGGTGGGTGCGGTGATGGCGACGAACCCACACTGCGGATCGAATACGTGCCAGTAGCCGCTCGCGACCTTGGTCAGGAACGACATGACCACGTTCCCAAACCATCGGCGACGCGGCATCGACGCGGGGCGACCGGTGCGCCGGAAGCGATTCCCCTTTACATACTCCGCCATCCCGAGTTCGATGGGGCGCACCAGAGTCGGCAGCTCGCCGGCGTCCATCTGGCCGTCGGAGTCCATCTTGATCGCCACGTCGAAACCCGCCTCCATTGCCGCTCGGAAGCCGGTCACCATCGCACCGCCCACGCCCCGGTTCTCGTCGTGGCGGTAGACGTGGACACGCGGGTCCGTCAGTCGCTCCGCCACCGCGGCCGTGTCGTCGGTGCTGGCATCGTCGACGATGAGAATGCCGCTCACCCAGTCGGGTATCCGACTCGCGACGGACGCCAGGTGTCGACCCTCGTTGTACGCCGGCAGGATTACGCAGTATCTGAGGTTCTCGCGCACACTTCCGCCAATCACTGGGCGGCCGCGGGAATGGGGCCGCACCCGAGCCTTGCTTCCAGCGGCCGAGCCGGTAGGTTCGTTGCACGGGTACGGTACACGATCTGCCTGCGGTCACGGCAGGCGATACCGGCCCTTGTAGGTGGCATGAAGAGCCCATGGCGCCAACCGTCCCGGAGGTTTGGGGATGCGGCGGACGTCGCCGATGCAGGGTGGGCCGGCCACGTGCGGCGGCGATGCCGATCGGTGGCGCCGCGACTTTCTTAGCAGCCACCAACCAGCCAGCGCGGTCGTGACCGCGATCGGCACGACCCAGTAGCGGCCACCCGGATCCTCGGGCCGGCGGCGATTCCTGTCTCCCGAACCCTGACCAGCGGCGTGCCTTCGCACTTGCGCGCGATCTCGGCCGAGTCGTCGCGCCAGGGATTGCCCATGCCGAGCATGCCCGCCACGAGCCCATGCTTCGGAGGAGTGGAGCCAGGACCCGCAGGCGCTCGTCCGGGTCTGTCACCTCTGCGGCTGTGCCCGAGAAGGCCCGGCCGGGCAGGACGATCTCCACATGAGGGTCGGCCAGAATGTTCTGGAACCAGTGCGTCGCCCGTCCGAACCCGGCCGCGCAGTAAACGCTATCGCCGACGATCGTGTAGCCGAGCGGAGCGTCGCGCATCTCGCCGCTCTTGCGGCCGCGGGTCCGCAGGCCATCGTCTCCCCTAGTCTGCGGCTCGCCCGCTCCGGGCCCGCCATAGGTTAGGCCAGCGTGCAACCACTGATGAGCACCCGAACGCAGGGCCGGAAGCCGCGCCGGGCCTTACTTCCGGTGCTCCCGGAGCACGAAGACGCGGCCACCGCCTCGCGGCCGCCAGGAGAAAGACCGCGGCGAACCACGCCAGCCACCACGGAACGCTGTAGTAGATGAGGTAGAGCGCGCCGATCGGGATGGCGATGTCGCGACGGATCGTGAGCAGCGCCGGGAGCAGGAAGAGGAACGTGAAACCGTGGACGCTCGGCGTGGCGACGACCAGCGCCAGACCGAGCCACGCCACGGAGTCGCGTCCCCTCAGCACGAGCGCAATCGCCATCCCGATCGCCAGCAGCAGCAGGTCCGGGATGCCGTAGTGGTGCACGAGCCCCATGCCGCCCGTGATCCACGCCGGATTGGATGCCCGGTTGAGCTGGGCCAGCCAGTCGCCGTAGATGGCCAGGCCGGTGACCGGCAGGGTAGTGAGAGCCACGGCGCCTACGACAGCGACGCCCATCAGCGCGGCCCGGATCCGCCGTCGCGCGAGGTAGAGGAGCGGCAGGACCTGGACGAACTTCAGGGCCCCAACCAGTGTGGCCAGAATCCCATTTGGCAGGTCCCGGCTCGGTCGCAGTTCGCGCTCGTTTGGCGCCCCTGCCCAGGACGCGCCTGGCTCGTAGAAGACGGCCACGAAGGCGGCGAAGAGGAAGATCTGGACGTTGCCGACGACCAATCCCTCGCCGAAGGGAGGCCAGACCAGCATGCACGGCACGGCGATCCACGGGATACCGAGTCGCCGGCATGTCCAGACCGCGGCCAGGACGCACATGACGAGCCAGGTGTCGATCACCGGCTCGCGAGGGAGAGACGCGATCGGGCTGAGCAGCGGCAGCAGAAACGGCGGATACAGGTAGGGCAAGTCCGGGCCGTAGGCGACCTGCATTGCGGAGGGCGGGTAGACAGGCGCTCCGGCAGACCAGTGGGCGGCGGCGCGCAGGGGAATCTCGACGTCCACGCCCAGCGGGAAGGCCTCTCGCAGGTTGTGCGAACTGGCCAGCATCATCCAGCCGACGACGATCGCGATCACCCAGGTGAGACGCCGGTTGGCCGATCCGCGCTCGTCGGCAAGCCGCACGACCCACGACCGGCCGAGCCGCAGCGTCGGGCCGAGCCTGCTGCCCGAGGGCGGCCGCGAGCCGGCTACGGCGAGACTCGTCGGCGACTCGAACTCCACTCCGCGCGCTCCGATCCACCCGTCCGGCTGGGTTTCTCACGTCCCCTGGCGGCCGTGACTGACGCTCCCAAGGTTAGGACACGGAGAGACCGCCGGTGAGTCGAGCGGTCCACGTTCGACCCGCATGTGGCAACGTCGATGACCTCCGCGCGAGGCGATATCCGCGGGCCCACAATACGGCCGGATGGGACGGCACGGTCCAGGCAACGGGCACTGGAATAGACTCTGGCAAATCGTCGATTCGCCGAAGCCGCGAGCATGAAGGGCGGGGTCGTTGGACGAACTAAGGGTGACTGGGCTCGTTGCGATCGAATCCAGGATCGATCGGGCCATCGTCGGCGCGCTGCGCGGTCAAGATCTCTCCGGGTTCGAGATCTGGCATTGGCTCGGGTCGGGCGAGGGAGTGCCCGGTCTGCTCACCGAGGCCGACCTGTACCCCACTCTCTATCGACTCGAAGCCGAGCATCTGCTGGCCGGCGACTGGTACGAAGGCGAGCGAACGAGGCGCAGGTATCGACTGACGGCGAAGGCGCTCGAACTGTCGGACGAGCGCAGCTGGCCACCGCTGGCCTTCCGGGGCACGCCCGGGGACGAGGGCGAACCGGGCATATCACGAGCTCCGATCGAGCCGGCCCGCACCGCTCGAACCCACAGCCCCGACCCCGACTCCGGAGCGTGGTTCGTGCCTCCCAAGTTGGAGCCGGTCACGAGCCCGCCGCCCTCGACCTCGACGCTCGGCGCCCCCACAGGCTCCACTCTCGAGCCGGGCCGCGCCTCGAACGCGCCGACCGCAGGCGGCCCAGATCAACCGGGCCACGCCGCGATCGGCCGATACGCCGACGCCCTGGTCGCCACCCTCGACCTGCCCCGAACGGATCTCTCGGAAGTCCGCCAGGAGATCTCCGACCATCTCACCGACACCGCCGACGCTCTTCGCCGCGGCGGCAAGGATCCGGAGACGGCGACCACTGAGGCTCTCGACCGACTCGGGCCGGCGCAGACCCTGGCCCGCAAGATCGAGGCAGCCCAGCACACGATCGATCGCCGAAACCGGGCCATCCGCCGAGGCGTCCTCGAGTTCATCGGTGAGCTGGCTCTGTGGCTGGTCCTATCGGCGATCCCGATCGCAGTGGTGCCCGGCATCGGTGACTTACTCATCTCACTGGGCCGCGTGGCCGGCCTGCACCTGACAGTCGTCCGCTCAGCCGAATGGACAACCAATCAGGTCGCCATCACCCTCTGCATAGGGGCGTTTGCCATGGGACGCATGAGCCTGGGCTACCTGGCCCGGATCAGCCGCCACAGTGACGCGGCGTTCAGAAGGCGATGGGCCCTCGGTGGCGCCGCTGTGATGCTCGCCGTCGTCCTGGTGCTGCCCTGTTACCACGACCCCCTGGTCGTGGCCACTCTTCTTGCGGCGCCCCTCGCCTTCATTGCTGGCACCTTCCGCCCCAAGCATGTCAACGAGAGCTCATACACCGTTCCGGGTCTGATCGTTGCCGGCCTCGTCATGCTGGCGGTCATATTCGTTCCCGGCGGCCGGCTGTTCGCCTTTGACCCGAACGGAATCCCGGGGACGCCGGTTGCCGCGGGGGACTCGTTCAGCTACGTCATCATCAACCAGCACACCGACGGATCCTTCGACTATTCCACCACGGCGGCGGCGGCCGGGGACGTCACGTTCGAGTTGTGGCCGGCATCGACGGAAGGTCTGTATGTCGTCGTCGAACGATCCGCGACGGCGCCGGCGATCGTGGCCACCAGCGCCATCGATCTCACGAAGCTGCCGCCGTCGAACGAGTGGTGGGTCGTCGCCGTCCAGAAGAGCGCGGATGGAAAGCGAACGGCCGTCGCGATGGTGATCCAGCCCGGCGCCTCTCCCTCACCGGACACAGCCCTGGGCTGGCTGATCTCGCACCTCTAGGGTCGTCGTTCAACCGACGCGCCCTGCCCTAAACTTGGCCGGACCATCGCCGCCCAGCCCAGCGGAGCGAACTCACAATGCCGAACGACGTCCCCAGTCCACTCCCCTACGACCTGCCGAGCAACCCCGACAAGCGCCACAGCGCGGCCTTGACCGACGGTCCGGACCGAGCCGCCGCGCGCGGCATGCTCAAG
>PMKV01000020.1 GCA_003157875.1 Chloroflexota bacterium | reverse complement strand
GAGAACATCCGCCGCAACTTCGGCCTGCCGCATCCGGAGGGCTACCGCAAGGCGATGCGGGTCATGGACATGGCCGAGCGGTACGCCATGCCGATACTGACCTTCGTCGACGTCCAGGGCGCCTTCCCCGGCGCCGCCGCGGAAGAGCGCGGCATCGCCGAAGCCATCGCCAGGTCCGTGGGCCTGATGACCCACCTCCGCACGCCGATCGTCGTCGTCATCACCGGCGAGGGCGGCTCGGGCGGTGCGCTCGGGCTGGCCGTGGGCGACGTCGTCCTGGCTCTCGAGAACTCGATCTACTCGGTCATCAGCCCGGAGGGCTGCGCGGCGATCCTGTGGCGTTCGTCCGACCAGAGCCAGGCCGCGGCAGTGGCGATGAAGGTCACCGCCGAGGAGCAAGTGGAGCTGGGCATCATCGACGGTTGTATCGAGGAGCCCGGGGAGGGTGCCCACACCGACCCTGCGGAGACTGCGCGGCGGATCAAGGGCGTCTTCCTGGAGCACCTCGACACACTGGGCCGGATGTCGATCGACGACCTCCTCGAGGCCCGCTACAAGCGCTATCGAGCCTACGGTCCGTACGCGATCGCCGATCGGCCGGATGCCCCGCCCGAGCGGGTCGGCATAGCCGATCGACTGCGCGGTCTGCTGGCCACCAGGCCAACGATGCCGCAGTTCCCGGGAAATCGGCGCAACGGCCCGTCCAGCCGCGAGGAGGTGTAAGCCATGCCTGCCCGCTCACAGAGTGACAAGCCCGTTCCGGCGGGAGGGGATGATGCCCTCCGGAGGCAGCGCGACCACGACGCCATCGCCCGCCTCGCCGACGACCTGCTGCCGGCCTTGATCGCCAAGCTCGCGGCCAGCGGGCTGGGCGAGATCGAGGTCCGCGAAGGCGGCTGGAAGGCGCGGCTGCGGATGCCCGCCACGGTCAACGAGCCGCGCCGGAACGCCGGAGTGGCCGCCGACAGCCATGCCGGCGCCGCCCACGCCGCCGGTCGAGGGGCCGCGAGCCATGCCCGGACCGAAGACCGCGACCGCCGGCCGCGCGAGCCGGAGGAGGTCGAGCCCCCGGACCGGATCGTAGCCAAGTCCCCGGCCGTGGGCGTGTATCAGCCGTTGCGAGACCTGACCGTCGGAATGCGGGTTCGTGCCGGCGACCGCATCGGCTCGGTGAATGTCCTGGGCGTCAACCAGGACGTGGTTTCGCCGGTCGACGGCATCATCGGCTCCAGCCTGGCCGAGGCCGGGGAAGCCGTGGAGTACGGTCAGGAGCTGGTCCGAATCGAGCTGCCCGAGCCGGCAGCAGGTGCCGGTGCCGCCCGACCCGAGCTCGAGCCTGCGGGCGTGGCGGGGAAAGCCTGATGGTCACCAAAGTCCTGATCGCCAACCGCGGCGAGATCGCGCTTCGGATCCTGCGCGCCTGCCGGACGCTCGGCATCGGCGCCGTCGTCGCCTACAGCGAGGCCGATCGCGAGAGCCTGGCCGCCCAGCTGGCGGACGAGGCCATCTGCATCGGCCCGGCGGACGCCAAGCACAGCTACCTCTCGGCGCCCGCCATCATCTCGGCCGCGATCGTGACGGGCTGCGACGCCATCCACCCCGGCTATGGCTTTCTCTCCGAGGATGAGGGTTTCGCCGAGGTCGTTCGGGCTCATGACCTGACCTTCATCGGTCCCTCGGCCGAGGTGCTGGAGCGCTTCGCTTCCAAGGAGGCCACCCGTCGCCTGCTGAGTGCGCACGGGCTGACGACAATCCCCGGCTCGTCGATGCTGCGCGACGAGGAACACGCCTTCGCCGAAGCCGAGCGGATCGGCTACCCGGTCTTGATCAAGCCGTCGGCCGGCGGCGGCGGAAAGGGGATGCGCCTCGTCCGAACGTCGCGCGAGCTCGAGACCTCGCTGAAGGTCAGTCGTTCCGAGGCCATGGCCGGCTTCGGCGACGACTCGCTCTACCTGGAGAAGTACCTCGAGGACAATCGCCACGTCGAGATCCAGGTCGCGGTCGATCGCTTCGGCAACGCCATCCACCTCGGCGATCGTGACTGCTCCGTTCAGCGCCGCCACCAGAAGATCATCGAGGAGACGCCGAGTCCGGCTCTCTCCGATGCCGCCCGTCGGGAGCTTGCGGAGCGGGCCCTCGGGGCCGTCGCGGCGGCCGGCTACGAGAGCCTCGGCACCCTGGAGTTCCTCGTCGACGGCAACGGCGACGCCTACTTCATCGAGATCAACTGCCGCGTCCAGGTCGAGCATCCGATCACCGAGCTCTGCACCGGCATCGACATGGTCGCTCTCCAGATCAAGATCGCCGCCGGCGAGCCGCTCGGCATCACGCAGAACGACGTCGTCTTCCGCGGCCACGCCATCGAGTTCCGAATCCTGGCCGAAGACCCCGCCAAGGATTTCCGGCCGGCCGCGGGTCAGGTCGGGGCGTACCTCGCTCCGGGCGGTCCCGGCGTCCGCATGGACTCGCATCTGTACCCCGGCTATGAGATCCCGTCCTACTACGACTCGCTGCTCGGGAAGTTATGCGTCTGGGCCCCCGACAGGGCCGGAGCCATTGCCCGAGGCGATGCCGCGCTGCGCGAACTGCTCGTCGATGGCGTCACCACCAACATCGAGCTTCATCGCGCCATCCTCGCCAACCAGGTCTTCATCGATGGCAAGGTGACGACGAACCTGCTCGACCGAGTCGGCAGCGCTCCGTTCGTCGCCGCCGGCAACCGTTAAGCCGCCGCCCACGCCCACCAGGAGCCGCCCCGTGACCGAGCCCGCCACAAACGCGACCATCCTCACGACCCGCCAGATCGAGCAGCTCATTCCGCATCGCTGGCCGTTCCTGCTGGTCGACCGCATCGTCGAGTACGACGCCGAGGCCAAGCACATCGTCGGCATCAAGTCCGTGACGGCCACGGAGTGGTTCTTCCAGGGTCACTTCCCCGGCCAGCCGATCATGCCGGGCGTCCTCCAGATCGAGGCACTGGCGCAGACGATGGGCATCTTCGTGGCTCAGCAGCCGGGCTTCGGCGATCGGATGGGCCTCTTCGCGGCGATCGACGAATGCCGGTTCAAGCACATCGTGACCCCCGGCGATCAGCTCCGCCTGGACGTGACGATGGAGCGCCTCGGCAGCAAATTCGGCCGCGGCAAGGGCATCGCGACAGTCAACGGCGACGTTGCCTGCGAGGCTCTGCTGAGCTTCATCATCGCCCCCGAGAGCGCCCTGCGCTGATGGTGCGAATAGCGGCTCTTTCCGACATCCACGGCAACCTGCCCGCGCTGGCGGCCGTCCACAAGGCGGTCGACGCGGTCCGCCCCGACTACGTGGCGATCTGCGGCGACCTGGTCTTCAACGGCCCCGACCCGGCCGGCACGCTGGCCCTGGTCAAGGAGCTGGAACGGGCCGGCGCGTTCGTCACGCTCGGCAACACCGACCTGGCGGTTGGCGACGGCGACTTCACGGCCGCCTTCCCCTGGTTCACGGACGGCGCTCCGGACGCCTATCAGGTCGCGGCCGAATGGGCTCGCGACCAGATCGGCGACGATGGCATCGACTACCTGCGGCGGCTGCCGTCGGAGCGGCGACTGCGCGTCGGCGATGACCTGATCCTCTTCTGCCACGGCTCGCCGGGGTCGCTGACCGACGGGCTCGGAACCGATCTCGACGCGGTCGTGACGATGGAGCGCGTCGGCCGGACCGACGCCAAGGTGATCGTCTGCGGCCACACCCACATGCCCGAGGTCCGCGAGGTCGGCTGGCGGACGATCGTCAACGACGGCAGCGCCGGATACGTCTTCGATGGCGATCCCACGGCCAGCTGGGCCCTGATCGAGATCGATGAGGGCGCCGTCAAGGCAGAGATCCGCCGGACCGAATACGACGCCATGGCCGCGGCCAACGCCGTCTCGGAGCGCGGTCTGCCCGGAGACGTCTATCGGGCCGCGACCATCCGCACAGGGAAACTGGTTCGATGACGAACGCCCGACAGCCGCGCGTAGTCGTCACCGGGATGGGCGCCGTCACGCCTCTCGGGCTCGACACCGCATCGACCTGGGCGGGGCTCGTCGCCGGCCGATCCGGCATCGGTCCTATCACTCAGTTCGACGCCTCGCGCCTGACGACCCGAATCGCCGGCGAGGTCAAGGACTTCGACTGCTCCTCGGTCCTGGACCGCAAGGACCAGCGCCGCAACGACCGCTACGTCCAGCTGGCGCTGGTGGCGTCACGCCAGGCGATGGACCAGGCGGGGCTGCCGGCGCATCTCGACGGCGAGCTGGCCGAACGGACCGGCGTCATCGTCGGCACCGGCATCGGCGGCATCCGCACCCTGGCCGACCAGATTCTGCTGATGGGCGAGAAGGGTCCCGACCGAATGTCGCCCTTCCTCATTCCCATGGCCATCGGCAACCTTGCCGCCGGCGTGATCGCGATCGTCTTCGGCCCGCAAGGCCCCAACTTCAGCGTCGTGTCGGCCTGCGCCACCGGCGGCCACGCCATCGGCGAGGCATGGGAGACGATCCGGCGTGGCGATGCCGACGTGATGCTTGCCGGCGGGACCGAGGCCACGGGCCACGAGGCTCTGGTCGCCGGCTTCGCGTCGATGCGGGCCCTCTCCACCCGGAACGACGAGCCCGAGCGTGCGTCGCGGCCGTTCGACGCCGGGCGCGACGGCTTCGTCATCAGCGAGGGCGCCGGCGTCCTGGTCCTGGAATCGATCGAGCATGCCCGGGCCCGCGGCGCCGAGCCGCTCGCGGAGATCGTCGGCTACGGTGCCACGGGCGACGCATCGCATATCACCCTGCCCGCGCCGGGCGGCGCAGGGGCGGTCCGGGCCATCCGCCGAGCGCTCGAGAAGGCCGGTCTGACCGTCGACGACGTGGAGATGGTCAACGCCCACGCCACTTCGACACCGGAGGGTGATCCGCGCGAGCTCGAGGCGATCAAGACGCTCTTTGGCGAGCGGGCCGGCGAGGTCAGCGTCACGGCCAACAAGAGCATGCTCGGCCATACGCTGGGGGCCGCCGGTGCGATCGAGGCCATTGCCACGGTACTGAGCCTCCGCACCGGCCTCATTCCTCCCACGATCAACCTCGAAGTGCCCGACGTTGGGGCCGCCGGACTGGACCTGACCCCGAACGTGGTCCGCCGGCGTGAGATCGACGTGGCGGTCTCCAACTCCTTTGGATTCGGCGGCCAGAACAGCGCCCTGGTAATCCGGCGCTGGGCGGAGTGAGGGCGCACAGATGAGCGATCGCCACGACGAGCCGAAGACCGCGTCGCCCGCAGGCGGCCAGGCGGCCATGTCGCCGGAAACGACTTCGCTTCTGGGTCTGATCGACAAGCTCGGGTCGCTCCTGGAGCGGAGCGACCTGGTGGAGATCGAGGTCGAGGCAGGCGAGACGGGCATCCTTCTGCGCAAGCCGGCGGCCATCGCGCCGAGCCCGACGCTCGGCGTGGTCGCCACCGTCGCGACCGGCGCGGAATCATCGGCCGGTGGCGCGGCCGCGAGCGCGGCTGCCGAGGACGCAGCCCTGATCTCGTCCGCCAGGGTGGTCAAGGCGCCCCTCACCGGCATCTTCTACGCGGCATCCTCGCCCGCGTCGCCGCCGTTCGTGACCGTGGGCCAGCACGTGGCGGTCGGGCAGGTCATCGGGCTGATCGAGGCCATGAAGCTGTTCAACGAGATCAAGTCCGACCATGCCGGCAGGGTGGTTCGAATCGTCGCCGAGTCCGGCAAGCTGGTGAAGGCCAAGCAGCCGCTCATCGAGGTCGAACCGTGATGTCGCGTCCCGTGTCCGGTGTTCACGTAACAGGCTGGGGCGCGTACGCCCCGAGCCTGGTTCTGAGCAACGCCGATCTCGAGAAGATGGTCGAGACCAATGACGAGTGGATCGTCAGCCGGACCGGAATGCGCGAACGCCGCATCGCAGGCCCGAGCGAGACCACGGCCAGCATGGCCGCCGTCGCCGGCTTGCGAGCCATCGCCACGGCCGGGCTGACGCCCGAGGATATCGATCTGATCCTGGTCGGCACGCTCTCGCCGGATTACGTGATGCCCTCGACCGCCGCCCTCGTCAAGGACGCGATCGGGGCAAAGCGGGCGGCCGGGATGGACGTGTGCGCGGCTTGCTCGGGGTTTGTCTTTGGCTATGCCACGGCCAACGCGTACATCGCCAGCGGCATGGCGAGGCACGTTCTTGTGATCGGTGCCGAGACACTGAGCCGCTTTACGGACTACGCCGATCGCGCCACGTGCATCCTGTTTGGAGACGCGGCCGGGGCGGCCGTTCTGTCGGCCTCTGACGAGCCGGGCGGAACGATGGGCATCGAGATGACGACCGATCCGTCGGGCGCCTACCTGATCTGGCTGCCGGGCGGCGGCGCGGCTCGACCGCCGACGGCGGCGACGCTCGCCGCAGGCGATCACTACATGAAGATGAAGGGCTCGGAGACCTTCAAGATGGCCGTTCGGACCCTGGGGTCGACGGCTCAGGCCTCCCTGAAGAAGGCGGGACTCGAGCTCTCCGATATCGATCTCGTCGTCCCGCATCAGGCGAACAACCGCATCATCGAGGCGCTGTCGAAGTCGCTCGACTTCCCGATGGAGAAGGTCTTCGTCAATGTCGACCGATACGGCAACACCTCGGCCGCCTCCGTGCCCCTGGCGCTGACCGAAGCGGTCGCCGCCGGCCGGGTGAAGGTGGGCGATCACCTGTTGCTCGTTGCCTTCGGCTCCGGCCTGACCTCCGGCGCGATCACACTCCAGTGGACCGCGGACCCGTCGGTGGCGTCGCGAGCGGCGGCAATCGGCCCCGGCGACGTCACCATCCAGCCGGGCTACCTGGAGCCGGTGAATCCATTTCCACCGGCCCTGGAGTGGCTGCTGAACCGGCGCTAGCTGATCTGTACCCAACCCCCGGCGCGCCGTTGATCGGGGCGCCGACACGAAGTCACCGAGGAGGAGTTCAATGCTCGATCTGACCGGCAAGTCCGCCCTCGTCACGGGCGGGGCTCGTGGCATCGGCAAAGCCATCTGCCTGACCCTGGCTCGTCAGGGGGCCGACATCGGGTTCGTCGACGTTGGACGCCCGGAAGTGGCCCAGGCCACCGTGGCGGAGATCGAGGCCCTCGGCCGCAAGGCGGTCTTCATCGCAGCCGACGTCACCGACCCCGAGGCCTGCGTCAAGGCCGTCGCGGCCGCCGTCGAAGCCTTCGGCAAGATCGACATCCTGGTCAACAACGCAGGCATCACTCGCGACGACCTGATCATGCGTATGCCGATCGACGACTGGCGCAAGGTCCTCGAGGTCAATCTCTTC
>PMKV01000152.1 GCA_003157875.1 Chloroflexota bacterium | reverse complement strand
GGTGCTGCCGTTGACGATGCCGCGTACCCGGCGGACGCTATTGGCGGCCAGGCCGCGGGCAATGACGTCCAGGACCGGCGTCCCGCCACAAACGGCGGCTTCGTAGCGGAGCGCCGCCCCGGTCGAGCGGGCAATCGTCTCCAGCTCCAGGCCGTGGTGGGCCAGGACGTGCTTGTTCGCGGTCACGACCGGCTTTCCGGCCTCCAGCGCCGCCGCGATCAGCGTCCGGGCCGGCTCGTCGCCGCCGAGCAGCTCCACGATCACGTCGACGTCGTCGCGCCGGATCGCAGCCGCCGCGTCGGGGACGATCAGCTCACGGGGCATGCCGCGATCGACGGCGCCCTGGACGTTCATGTCGGCGATGGCGACGAGTTCCAGCATCCGGCCGCCGGCCGGCCCGATCTGCCGATTGGGGTTGCGGAGAAAGCCACGGGCCACTTCGGCGCCGACGGTGCCCACACCGAGGATCGCGACACGGACGGGTCGTTTCTCGGAGGGCATAGGCTCGTGGTCTGGGGCCAGCGAGGCCGAGATGGCGCCGCAGCCGACGGTGACGGGCGTAACTCGTCGTTCGCGAATGGTAACCGAGCGGCGCCTGGGTGGGTCCGCCCGGCCGGAAATCGGTCCAGGCGAACTCCCGGTACGGGCGCCCGGGGCGCCTCGCGTGTACTGTTGAATGTGGGCCGTCAGACTGAGGCGAGGCAGGAGAGGGCAATGGGCGAGCGGGGACTGAGCGATCCAATCTCGAGGCGAGATCTGATAAAGACGGGACTGGCCGGAGCCGCCGGACTGACAGCTCTATCGGCGCTGATCGCCGCCTGCAACGCGGCCGGGGCCGCCACGGCTCCAACGGCTGCGGCTACACCACCCCCCACGGCGCCACTCACGCCGACGGGGAGCCCAATCCCCAGCGGCTTCCTCCGCCGCAATCTCTCCGGGCACCTCACGCTGGCAGACGGCCATTGGAACACACTGGGAAACAATCCCGACCCCGCCGAAAGGGTCGGGATGGATGCGATCGACGCCGCTTTTGAGAAGCTCACTGGCTTGCGGCCTGCCTTGAACTCGATCGACCCCCTCACCTACCAAGACCGTGCGCGCGACTACCTTCACGGTACGCCCGAGGATCTCTTCACCTGGTTCTCCGGATACCGGATGCGCTTCTTCGCCCGGCAGGGTTTGATCCTGCCGATCGACGAAGTCTGGGCAGCGGTCAAGGACAAGTTCGCTCCGGGGCTTGCCGGCGCTGTTACCGGAGATGACGGCCGCATCTACGGCATCCCCGTCGACTACTACCCCTGGGCGATGTTCTATCGCAAGAGCGTCTGGGCCAGACACGGATACGAAGTGCCGACCACCTGGGATCAGCTGCTCGCGCTCAGCGCTCGAATGAAGCAGGACGGGCTCGCACCCATCGCTTTTGGCAACCTTGAGGGCTGGTCGGCGTTGGGCACCTTCGACATGCTGAACCTGCGCCTCAACGGCTACCAGTTCCACATGGATCTGCTGGCCGGCAAGGAGTATTGGGTCGACCCCAGGGTCACCGCGGTCTTCAAAGAGTGGGCGAAGCTGGTCCCGTACTACTCCAAGGACTTCCAGAAGCTGACCTGGCAACAAGCCTGCGACACGCTGATCGGTGGTGCCTCCGGCATGTACTACCTGGGCCTCTTCATGACCGGGGAGGAGACGACGATCGACAAATCCGTCCTGGACGACCTCGACTTCTTCGAGTTCCCCTACTTCGGCAACGAGTTCGATGCGGAGCGAGCGGTTGAAGCGCCGGTTGACGTCTGGGCCATGGCTGCCAAGTCACCGACGCTTGATGCGGACATGGACAACGCCCGCGCCTACCTCGAGTTCTGGGCGCAGGGCTCTACGCAGCTCCTCATGTACAACTCCCAGCAGAGCTTCATTCCCACGGCCTCGGATGTCGATGCCAGCAAGCTCGATCGTTTGAGCGCGAAGTCCGTGCAGCTGGTCAGCCGGGCCCAGCGGATCACGAACTTCTTCGATCGTGACACCCGCAACGACTGGACCAGCCTCTCCGGCGGGGTGGCAGGGTTCTTTGCAGCCTTCCTGTACGATCCCGGGCGGGACCTCGCCAGTCTCCAGAAGTCCATGCAGCAATTCTGGGACGCGCTACCGCCGTACGCCGGGTAGTCGTGCCGCGAATGGTGCGCTGGCCTCCGCTCGAGGGGCAGACGCTAACCTCGTCCGGACCTCAGCTTCCGGTTGACTCGATCGTTGCCAGCCACAGGCTCTGGTCCACACTCGCGATCAGCAGGCCGCTCGGGCCAAGGGCGGCGTCGAAAAGGTCGGCGGGAGCCCCAGCCGACGCGGGCAGCCGAGTCCAGGTGAAGCCATCGGTCGTGGTCTCGACCGTCAGCACGCCATCGACCTCTCCGATGGCCAGCGCGCGTCGACCGTCGGAGAACGTGAGTTGCGGCGGGAGCCGACCCTGTGCCTTCGTCCAGACTCGTCCGTCGGTGGAAGTCCATGTGGTATCGGCGCCCTCGACTACGCAGGCGGGACCTCGACAATCCCAGGAAACCGCACGAGCCGCGAGCTTGGCGTCGGTGATCCTCGTGACAGCGGCCTCGGCTTCGGGATCAGGCTTCATGCCATCGAGCGCAACCGAAGTCCAAACCACGCCGTCCCGGGACCACCAGATCGCCGGAGTAGTCGCGGGGTAGTAGCCCGACCCGTGCCCGGCCACAGTGCCAACCCGTCCCGCGATCAGATAGCCATCGGGCAGAACCATGCCACGTGCCAGAAAGGCGTCCGCAAACGAGCTGCCCGAGAGATCGACCCGCTGCCAAGTGGTGCCGTTGCTCGACAGCCAAACGGCCGGGGAAGCGGCTTCGGCGTCGGTCGATGGGCCGAGCGCCATGTAACCCTTTGAGCCGGCCGACACGTCGCCGACCACGCCACCGCCAAATGCCCTTTGCATGTCCAGCCGGCTCCAGACGTCGCCGTCGGTCGAGGTCCAGATCGCCGTCGCCGGCTTGGGCATGCACCCCGACCCGTCGTCGGCACAGCCCGGAGGTCTGCCCACGGCGACCATGCCGGCCGGTCCCTCGGCGACATCCTCGACTGAGACGCCGTAGGGCAAACCGGTAGCGTCCATCGACGTCCCCTCTTTCCACGTACGACCGTCAGCGGATGTCCAGGGCGCGACCGGGCCCGCGCCCATGCTCTGGTGGAACGCGATGTAGCCGTGGCTCCAACCGAAGATGGCGTTGAACGTGCCGCCGGCGACCCCTGCGGCGAGCGCCGACGGAACATCGACCTTGACCCAACGGAGCCGCTCTCCAGCGGTCGTGGGAAGTGTCGCTGCATCTGCCGAGGCAGCATCAGTCGCCAGTGCCGTGTCGGATGGCAAAGAACTCGACGACACGGTGGCAGATTCAGCCGAGCCCGAGGGTGCCACAGACTGCGTCTCCCCCGCCATACTGCAGGCAGCCGCCACCACCAGCAGAACGCACGCAAGGCCAATTGAGAGCAGTCGTCCCCTGGCCATCTCGCCTCCTCAACGCACCGAGACAACGTCCTCTGCCGAGAGTCTACCCCTCCGGCCACGGCACCCACGCGCAGATTCCCGGCGCCGGCCGCCCCGGCGCCATGCGCCGGTCCGCTACACTCCGCGCCATGACGACCGACGCCGCGCCTAAGCCAGCTGCCCGCCCATCGAGCCTGCCCGTCAAGCCGCGCATCTACAGCGGCATCCAGCCTACCGGCCGGCCCCACCTGGGCAACGACCTGGGCGCGATCCGGAACTACGTGGCTCTCCAGGATCGCTATGAGGCGATCTACTGCATCGTGGACTACCACGCCCTGACGCACGTCCACGATCCGGAGGTGCTGCGGCGCCAGACTCTCGAGATGGCGGCGGCCCTCATCGCCCTGGGCCTTGATCCAGAGCGATGCACCGTCTTCGTCCAGTCGGACCGGCCGGAGGTCACCGAGCTGTGCTGGCTCTTCAACACCGTGACCCCGGTCGGCTGGCTGCAGCGGACGCCGACCTACAAGGAGAAGCGCGCCAACCAGCCCGATGACGTCAACCACGGCCTGCTGACATACCCGGTCCTTCAGGCCGCCGACATCGCGCTGCCGAAGGCGTCGCTCGTTCCGATCGGCAAGGACCAGGCGCCCCACCTGGAGCTGAGCCGCGAGATCGTCCGCGCCTTCAACGCCCGATACGGCGTCACCTTCCCCGAGCCGCAGGCCGTTTACACCGAGGCGCCGACCGTCCTCGGCACCGACGGCGTCAAGAAGATGGGCAAGTCGGTCGGCAACACCATCGAAGTCCTGGCCGAGCCGGACGTGATCCGCAAGCAGGTCATGTCGATGGTCACCGACACCCAGCGGATCATGCGCTCTGACCCGGGGCGGCCGCAGGTCTGCAACGTCTGCCAGATGCACCGCTTCTTCGGCGACGACTACGAGGAGATCTGGGAGGGCGAACGGACCGCCCGAACCGGCTGCGTCGACACCAAGAAGCTGCTGGCCGAGCGGATCATCGCCCACTATGCCCCGGCCCGCGAGACATACCGCGAGCTGATGGCCGACCCCGTCCGACTGCGCCGCATCCTCGACGAAGGCGCGGAGCGGATCCGCCCGATCGTCGAGGCCACGATGACCGAGGTCCGCGAGCGGATGGGGCTGCGCTAGCGGGGTCGTTCGGGCCGGGCCGCGGCCCGGCCATCACACCTTATGCATCGCGGCCAGGTACGACCTGAATGTGGCCTCGCTCAGGCCGCTGCTGTCGGCGCGGTATGTAACGTTGGTTCCGCCATCGCCCGAGAACTCGTAGCTTGTTGGGGTGATGTTCCAGACCTTGCCGGTGCGATCCCCAAAGGTGGCTGCTCCGAGGTCCGTTCCGGCCGATGCGCAGCCGCTCTTCATGAAGTAGCAGATATTGCCCTCGTAGAGCGTGAGGGTTCCACCGGGACCCTGATACGCCACGGTGACGTAGCCACCGTTGTTGTACTCAGACGAGCCGCTTATGAGGCTCCAGCCCGACGGCAGGACGGCGCAGTAGACGCTCCAGCTGAGATGCGGAGCCTGATCCACGAACCACTGGTTGTTGGCTGCCGTCCGCGAGCACGTAGTTCCGGCGGGTGGCGGTGTGGGAGTTGGCGAGGGAGACGGCGACGCGGCCGGGGTATCGGTCGGCGACGACGCTGGCGCCTCGGTGGTCGCCGCCGCCGCGGTTAGCGTCGCGGCCTCGGTGGGAGAGGGGCTCGGCGTCACGTGGATCACGATCGGCGTGGCCTTGGCGCCACCGCAGCCGGCAAGGGCCAGGCTGAGTGCTAGGACCGCGCCGAGGGCGGCGGCTCGACGGAACGAATGCTGCTGCATTAGACCCCCTTCCTTGTACCGGCGCTCCCCCTACCGGAGCACGCCGGCTTCATTCTAGACACGTGATACCGACATAGGGGTGTCGCGGGGCTGACCCCGCCGCAGTCACGTCGTACCATCATCGGGTCAGCCCGTGCCGAGGACAGAGGGGACGATGAGCCAACCGCCTACCGCCGAACCATTCCGCCT
Organism: Chloroflexota bacterium; assembly: GCA_003157875.1. Classification (GTDB taxonomy): domain Bacteria; phylum Chloroflexota; class Limnocylindria; order Limnocylindrales; family CSP1-4; genus Fen-1039. Next base: position 6,442 of record PMKV01000152.1, on the reverse strand, counting down.
GAACGATCGAGAGCAGCGCTGGCTGGGGGCGCTGTTGATCCTCGCGACGCTCGCGTTCGGCTTCGTCGTCGTCGACTACGTCGGCAAATGGATCATGTTCTTCGGCGACGTGATCATGGTCTTCTTTCTGGCCTGGTTGCTCGCCTTCATCCTGAGCCCGCTCGCCAGCGCCCTCGTCCATCTATTCCCACGTCTGCCCCGAGCGCTGGCCGTCATCCTGGTCTACGCCCTGTTGATCGTCGGGCTGGTCGTGGCCATCTTGCTGGTGGCCCAGCAGCTGTATTCGTCGATCAACAACCTGGTGAGCAGCATCAGCACGGGCTCGTTCAACCAGCGTCTGCATGACCTCATCGACCCCTGGCAGAATCGCCTCAATTCGGTCGGCGGTGGCCAGATCAACCTTTACGATCAGGTCAAGCTGTTGCTCGATGACCTCAGAAACGGCGCCGGCCAGCTGGCCAAACCGATCGGCGACATCGCCGTCGCAAGCCTGGGCATATTCGGCAACCTGCTCTTCGTCTTCTTCCTGTCGCTTTACATGGCGGTCGACCGGGATCGAATCGTCCGCTTCCTCTTCCGCCTTGTCCCACCCGCCTACACCGACGAAGCTCAGCTGCTCGAGCACAGCGTCTCGCGCTCGTTCGGTGGTTTCCTACGAGGGCAGGCGCTCTCAGGCCTGATCTATGGCCTGGTGTCGATGCTCGCCAGCGTGCTCTTTGGCCTGCCGTACATGCCGGTCACGGCCGTTTCGTCGGGCATCCTGCAGGCCATCCCGTTCTTCGGACCGTTCATCTCGTGGGGTCCGCCGGTTCTGGTGGCCCTCTTCTTCGAGCCCGAGGCGACCCTTCCCGTCCTGATCATCATGGTCATCGGCTGGTTCGTCTTGATGAACATCATTCAGCCGCGGCTGATGGCCGAGGCAGTCGGCCTTCACCCCGTGGTCGTGCTCGGCTCGGTCATGATCGGCAGCAAGCTCGCCGGTATCCCCGGCGCCATCTTCGCGATTCCCGTCGCGGCGGTAATTGCCTCGTTCTTCTTCTACTACCTGGGCCACCGACCGGATGTGGGATCGGTGGCGACGCGCGCGGCTAAGAGAGTCGAGGAGCGCGAGGGCCGGCCCGTCCGAATCCCACGGCTACCTCAGGCCGGGCTGGACGAGGAAGTGGAGGAAGTCGTGGCCGCGGAGGGGCAGCCCAAGCCGGCGCCAAGCCGGCACCCGTTGCCACCGGAGGCACGACCTGCCGAGTGAGCTGCCGGTCGGCCGGCCCGGCAGCTCAGGTTCGGCGCTTGGGTACGGCTGGAAAGAGGGCCGCCGCCGGAGAACCCGGCGGCGGACTTGCGCGGCAGTGGGCCATGTGGCCCCGAAGCTAACCCTTGGGAACCTTGATCATGGCCGCGGCGAAGGACACGAAGGTGGCCTGAGACAATCCCTTGCCGGTGATCTGATAGCCGTGGGTCGTCCCGGCGTTGACATACACCGCGTACGTTGGAGTGGCGTCTCGCAGCTTCAGCGTCCCGGACAGGTCCCCGAAAGAGGCCGCTCCGAGGTCGGAGGTGGCAGTCCAGCAGTCAGGAAGGCCCGGGCAGAAGTTGCCCTCACCCACGTTGATGAGTCCACCGCTGTTGTTCTTGTAGATGATCGTCATCTGGCCGCCGTTGGGCGCCGTGTACTGGGTGTCCTGCAGCCACCACGACGACGGCAGCACCGCGCAGTAGACACCGAAACTCAGGTCGGACGCGGCAGACGCGAAGTAGGACTGCATCTCAGCCGACGCGGTGCACCCCGAACCAAGGCTGGTCGTCGAAGCGGGCGTGGGGCTGGGCGAAGGCGACGGCGAAGGCGACGGCGACGCGCTCGCCTGGTCGGATGGCCCCGCCGAAGGCGACTCTGCTGCCACTGTGGCCTCAGGCGTCGCGGTCGGCGTGTCCTCCACGCTGGCCGCAGGACTCGGCGTCACATGTTTCACGATCGGCGTGGCCTTGGCGCCTCCACAGCCGGCCAGAGCGACGGCAATCGCCACGATGACGGCGCCTCGCCGAGTGAAACCTACGAGCATCTCAGTCATCATCCTCACCCTCGGGTGTCGTGGTTGGTGCGCCGACCCGAGACCGAGCCCGTCGCGCTTTCGATGTGCAGCCGCTCTCGCGGGCCGCGGCACAGGAGACGAACCATCGGCCCGATGGCGACGGGCCGATGCCGTCAAGACTTGGGGACCTGCACCATGCGCGCCGCCAGGTTGACGAACGTAGCCTGCGTGATCGACCCGCTCGCGACCGCCTGGTACGCGTGCGTCGTGCCCGGGTTTACCAGCAGCGCGAACGCGGCAGGAGCCGCCGAGTAGAGCGTGCCCCCCAGGTCGCCGAAGTTGGCCGACCCGAGAGAGGGGCCGTGGATGGTGGGGTCGAATTTGCCCTCGAAGACCGAGAACGTCGCGCCGCTCGGTCCCTTGTACTCGGCGTACATCATGCCGCCGTTGTTGTAGTTGTCGTTCGCCGTTTCGAAGTACCAGCCACTCGGCATCGATCCGCAATAGACCGTGAAGACGAGGTGCTTGGACTCGGCGGCCCACCAGTCCTTGTTGGCTTGCGAACCTGAGCATCCGCCGGCAGGTCCCGTCGGAGCCGCAGTTGGCACATCCGTCGGCGCGGCCGGAACCGTTGGCGTCGGCGCCGCCAGAGTGTCCGTCGGCTGGGCCGTCGGAGTGGGTGTCGCGACCGAGATCGCGATAGGGGTCGCGGAGGTGGTTGGGCTGGGTGAAGGCGTGACGTGAATGATGATCGGTGTAGGGCTCGCGGCGCTGCAGGCTGCCAGCGCGAGGGCCAGGCCTGCGGCGACGGTCATGAGCGCGGGGACGCGCATACGTCTAGTAGTCACGAGCACTCCTTGAGGATTCACCATATCTCCCCCCGTGGTGGCAGAAGATGTCGGCTGGAGTCCAGACGAACGACCGCCACAGTTTGTTAGATGGTGGACGCTGTCAGGCAGGGACAGCCGGCGGTGAGGCGAAGATTGAGACCTGGGCCGTCTCGGGGAGCATCACGCCAAGAATCTTTTGCAGGGCCAGGACGTGAACGCAGGAGCCGAAGCTGTCGAAGAAGTGGCAAGTGCAGTGCCAGGTTTCGCCGTCGAGTCGGGTCGTATGGGTGTCGTTGTCGCCTTTGAACGTGACCACGAGCTGTTGGACCGAGATCCTGTCCAGCTCGCGAGCGTAGCGGTTTGCCTTCTCGACCTTCCCGATGAGTGAACTGTGCATCGCCGATTGCCCTCCGTCGCCCTGCATGCCCCGAAGAGTTCACTGCCCTGCCACGGGGTCGCGGCGGTGGGCAGCTAGGTACTCACTGTACAGCTGCGAGCCAAGAAGGGCGGGTTCCGTTCCGTCGGAAATAGTGGCCGCCCGCAGTACTTACGAGTTCGTATGCCGGCCCGGCGAGGGGACGTCCGAAACCGGGCTATGCGCCCCGAACGATCGCCTCTCCGGCCGCCAGATTCGAGTCGACTGCGGCGGGTGATGCGGCTTCCGTGTAGACCCGCACGAGGGGCTCGGTACCGCTGAACCGGACCAGCAACCACGATCCGTCGTCGGCGAAGAANNGAAGAACTTGAAGCCGTCGTTCGTCGAGAGCGTCTGAGTCCGGACGACAGGTCGACCGGCAAGCTCGGTCGGCGCCTTCTGCGGCAACTCGACGAGAAGTCGATCCTTCAGGGCCGGATAGACCGCCTGATCGAAATGGACGTCCACGCGGCGGTAGCTCGATGGCCCCGCGATCTCGTGGAGATGGGCGATCGCCCGCGACGCCGGCCACCGCCCAACATCTCTCTCCCGGAGGAAGAGGTCGAGCAGCATCAGGTCGGTGAAGATGCCGTCTCGTTCCGGAAGGTGCATGCCGAAGCCGAAGCCACCGGACTCCTCGCCGCCCATCATCGCCCCGGTCTCGATCATCTTGGGCCCGATGTACTTGAACCCGACGGGCACCTCATAGACCTGTATCCCATACCGCTCGCCAAGTCGCTCGGCCATGGATGTCTCGTTCACCGTCTTGACGACCGGCGCCCGCAGCCCCCGATATTCGGCCAGGTAGTACATGAGCAGGGCGAAGATCTGCAACGTGGAGATGAACGTCCCGCGCTCGTCGGCCAGACCCGATCGGTCCGCGTCGCCATCGAGGAGCAGGCCCAGGTCGTAGCGGCCCCCGGCGAGCGTCCTGAGGGCCTCGTCGACATTGGGCGGGATCGGTTCCGGGTTGACGCCCCCGAAGTACGGGTTGCGCTCGGAATGAAGCTCGGTCACGCGAATCCTGCCACCTGCCAGCAGGCGCGGGATCCACGTGGAGCCGGAGCCGTAGAGCGGGTCTACGAGCAGGTCGACGTCCGCGGCGCGCAGACGGTCGAGATCGAGGTTGCGGCCGATGAACTCGCGGTATGCGTCGAACGAGTCGTAGCGCTCGACCAGACCCGCGGCCTCGGCGTCCGCGAACGGCCGGCTCTCGACGGCCTTGCCGGCGCCGGCGGCAATCCGGGCTTCGATGTCGGCCAGCATCTCCGGTCCGGCCGCGGCGCCGGTCGGCGACTTTACCTTGAAGCCGTTGTCGGTCCAGGGGTTGTGGCTGGCGGTGATGACGATGCCGGCGGCGGCATGCCGCTGAACCACCTCGAACGAGGACATCTGCGTCGGCAGTGCCTGGGCCGCGAAGGCGATCGGGATGCCGTTGCCGAGGATGACCTCGGCAGCCGCCTTCGCGAAGTGCTCGCTGGCGAAGCGCCGATCGTAGTCGATGACGACGCCGCGGGCCTGCTCGCCACGGGCCGCAACGTACTCCGCCACGGCCTGCGCGCAGCGACGGACGTTTGTGAAGGTGTAGTCGTCGGCGATCTTCGCCCGCCAGCCGTCCGTGCCGAAGACGATCTTCGTCGCTCCAGCGGCGTTCCCGGTGTCGTGCGTGCCCCTCAAGGCTTCTCCTCCTGTGTCGCTGCGGCTCGCCCGGGGCTTGCCATTTCCTCGGCGATCTGGCGGACTTCCTGCGAACGCTCGGCCGAGCAGACGAGCAGGGCATCTGGAGTGTCGACGACTATCACGTCGTCCAGACCGATGGTAACCACCAGACGACCCCCGGCCAGTACCAGGCTGTTGGTCGATCCAAGATCGCGACGATTGCCCAGGCCGACGGTCGCGCCGGCGTCCGAACCCCGCGCCGAATCCTGCCAGGCGTCGCGCAGCGCCGCCCAGCTGCCGAGGTCACTCCAACCGACGTTCATGGGCACGACGGCAACCGCGCCATCGATCGAGGCCGGCTCCATGACCGCGTAGTCGATCGAGGTCGCCCTGATCGACGGGTAGACCTCGTCGAGGGCGGCCGAACCACCGGTCATGATGGCGGCCCGAAGCGGGCCCAGGATCTCCGGTGCGTAGGTGGCCAGTCGATCGCTGATCGTGGCCCGCGTCCAGGCGAATATGCTCGCGTTCCAGCTGGCCAAACCCGTGGCGATGAGATCGGCCGCGAGCTCGGCCGACGGCTTCTCGACGAACCGATCTACGTCGAACGTCGGGCGACCCGCGACTTGCCGGGCCGGAGGTCGGGCCACGACGTAGCCGTAACCGGTCTCGGGCCGATCGGGCGTGACGCCGAGGGTCACGAGCAAGCCGCCTCGGGCTACCTCAGCCGCGGTCGCAAGAGCGTCGCGATAACCGGCCTCGTCCGCGATGTGGGCGTCGGCCGCGACGACGAGCATGACCTCGTCGTCGGGCCGGTCTATCGCCTCAGCGGCCAGGGCCACGGCTGCGGCGGTGTTTCGACCGAGGATCTCGCCGAACACGTTGGCCGAGGGGATCGCCGGTAGCTGCTCCGCGATCAGGCCTAGGTGCCGCCGGTCCGCGATGACGTACACGTCCTGCGGTTCCACCATCGGCGCCAGCCGCGCGACCGTTCGCTGGATCAGCGTCTGGTCGCCCAGCAGCCGCAGGAACGGCTTTGGGCATTCGGGACGGCTCAGCGGCCAGAGTCGAGTTCCGCCTCCGCCGGCAAGTACGACGGCGTACACGGGAGCCTAGCGTCCAGCCGCTACCGGCAGCGCAAGCCCGCATGCGTCGGCGAGTGCCGCCGCCTTGTTGGTCCGCTCCCACGGGAAATCGTGGTCGATGCGGCCGAAGTGGCCGTAGGCCGCGGTCGGCTGGTAGATCGGCCGGCGCAGGTCCAGGGCTTCGATGATCCGCGATGGGCGGAGGTCGAAGTTCTTCGCGATCGCGGCCATGATCTTCTCGTCGGCGACCTTCTCGGTGCCGTACGTCTCGATCGAGACCGACACCGGGTGGGCGACGCCGATGGTGTAGGCGAGCTCGATCTCGAAGCGGTCGGCCAGACCGGCGGCGACGACGTTCTTCGCGACCCAGCGGGCGGCGTACGCGGCCGAGCGATCGACCTTCGTCGGATCCTTGCCGGAGAAGGC
>PMKV01000140.1:1524-11760 GCA_003157875.1 Chloroflexota bacterium | reverse complement strand
ACGCAGCGGACTTAAACTCCGCGGCCCGCAAGGGTGTCAGGGTTCGAGCCCCTGCTCCGGCACCAACAAATCACTCGTGAAATGGCCAGTTTGGCCCGTCTATGCGAGCCCACGACTGCGGCGCGTGTTGCCAGTGGTAGCAGTTCTGGTAGCATAGGACGGACAAAGACGGACCCCCGCCGCAGTAGAGAAGCGACGAGGGTCCTTGGCGGAGACCTGTAAAGGAGGTCACGCGGCCATGGCCGAGCGTAGCACGAAGCCACGAAGGCGAGTCAGGGGCGACGGCTCCATCTATGAAACGGCGTCCGGCCGCTGGCGTGGCGCCGTCGTCGTCACCGATCCCACGACTGGGCTGAAGGATCGGCGCGTTGTCTCGGCTCCAACGTTCGAGCTGGCGCGCGATCGCCTGGCCGATCTGAAGCGGGACGTCGCCAACGGCGTCGCGGCCAAGGGCGCTGCGAAGACCCTGAACGCCTACACGGAGCAGACGTGGCTGCCAGGCGTTCGGCTGCGCGTGCGACCGTCAACGGCCCGGGCACACGAGCAGCATCTCCGCGACTACATCCTGCCGACGTTTGGGGCGCTGAAGCTCCGGGAGATCACGCCCTCGGGGGTCGAGCGCATGATGGGGATGATCCTCAAGAAGGGCCGCAGCGCGTCGACCGCGCGAGCCGTTCGTACGACGCTCGGTCAGGTGCTGCACGACGCGCAGCGCGACGGTCTGATCGCCCGCAACGTCGCGAGTCTTGCCCGTCCGCCTCGCGCCGAGCGGCACGAGCTTCAGATCCTGACGGCCGAAGAGACGCACCGGATGATCGAAGGCTCGGCCGATGATCGGCTCGGGCCGCTCTTCTGCCTCGCCGCGACGACGGGCCTTCGGCTCGGCGAGCTACTCGGGCTCGCATGGACGGACCTCGATCTCGACGGCGCACAGCCGACGCTAACCGTTCGCCGTTCGCTTGCGCGGGCCGAAGGCCGCAACCTGTACGCCCTGGCCGAGCCCAAGACGAACCGATCGCGACGGACCATCGAACTCGGCCCGACCGCGGCGCGGGCGCTTCGCCGGCAGAAGGCCCGCCAGGCGGCCGATCAACTCGCCGCCGGAGACGTCTGGCAGGACGTGGTGAGGCTGGTATTTCGAGACCCCATCGGCAGGCCCCTCGCTCCCTGGGCCGTCACGAAGGGTTTCACGGCGGCCCTGAAGCGGCTAGGTCTTCCGCATGTCCGGTTCCACGACCTCCGGCACGGTGCCGCGAGCTTGCTCCTGAGTCAGGGGGTCCCGCTTCGCCTCGTCTCCGAGCAGCTCGGACACAGCTCCATCGCCATCACGGGCGACGTCTACTCCCACATCGACCGCGAGCAGAAACGGGCCGCGGCCGACGCGCTGGAGCGCGCCATCGGAGACGCTGCGGGCGCCGGTGACCGGCTGTGAGCGCTCCACGGCCCATGCGACGACCGGAAGATCCGCTGACGGCAGAGGAGTCAGCCCGGGCCGGCAGTGAGATTGAGCACCTTGCCCGGGAACGGCCCGAGTTGACCCAACTGGAGGTTACAGATCTTTGGATGAGGGCGCGTCGCCATCTATTGCTCGCCGGCGAGGCCACATCCTGGCGGAACATCTGGGGCTGGGTTGCTGCTGCGTCCCCCCGGTCGCCGGACTTCCGTCAGCGAGACATCGTTCTGGCCGAGCAGGAGCCACCCACGGTACCGGTTCGGCGACGTCGAGGCCGTCCGCCTGGCTCCGGGGAGCTGAGCGTTGAAATCCTCAAGAAGACATACAGCGACTTTGAGGCCAAGCATCGGCGAAGGCCGACCCAGGAGGAACTCGCAAGCGCCACGGACCGTTCCGCCCGAACTCTGCGCGACTACCTGAAACGCCACAACCTAGCGTGGCCGCTCGGCGAATAACCCGCCGTATCTCCGCCACTTCGGCGCCTTTTTCCCCCGTCGCAGCCGCGGTTTACTGCTGGCGCAATGCCAGCACTGACGATCCGACTCACAGATGAGGCCCTTCAAGAGCTAAGGGCCAGAGCCTCCCGCGAGGCCAGAGCGCCGCGGGACGAGGCCGGCCTGCTCCTGGCCGACGCGCTTCTTGGCCTGGATATTCGGTCTGACGAAGAGCCAGCCAGCGATCTACTGCCTATCGTCGCGGATCTGATCGCCGCGTTCGAGGGTGAGGCCGTCCGATGACACTGCGTCTTGCCCGGACGGTTTCAGCCGATCCGGCCGCCAAGCGCCAGGCGGCAGAGGATCGCATCCGCCTGATCTGCGGCGAGCTCGCGGAGGCGATGATCGCCCTCGCCGCCTTGACTCCTGCGCCCCGGCAGCCGATCGAGTTGCTAGACGTCCCAGAGGCCGCCCGGAGGCTAGGGTTGGCGCGGTCTAGTCTCTACGCCGCGCTTGGTCGGGGCGAGGTGCGGGCGGTTCGGATCGGTGGGCGTGTGACGATCCCGTCGAGCGAGATCGAGGCCATCGCCGCGGGTCGGCATCCCGGTCGAACCTCATGAACAACGCCGGTATCGTCTGGGAAACGGCGACAAGTCTGCCCACGGAGCGGATCGAGCAAGCCCGCGACCTGATCGCCGACCACTTGCTCATACTCCGTCGGCCCAGTCCGATCCGGGAGATCATCGGCGCAGTCGTCGCCGAGCTGGACGGTGCCCGCGAGTGGCGCATCTCCAACATGGCCGCGGAGGATGAGGCGATCCGACTGCGCTCGGCCGAACTGGCCCACGCGGAAGACGTGGCCGAAGCCGTCGCGACCGTCCGGGCGCTTGCCCGGTATGCCGGCCGACGCTGGCCTCTCTCATTCCCCGCGACGGCACAGCGGCTCGCGCCGCTCGTCTGGTTCGACATTCTCACGGCCGATGAACTCGGCGAGCGCACAGCTCTTGCCCGCGCTCTCGATCGCCACTACGGGCCGGAGCGTGCGGCATGATCGCGGAGCCGACTGCCGACCTGCTAGCCGGCGATGCGCCCTGGCCGGACGATGCCGAATCGCCTGCTGCCGGCGATGCGACGCTCCAGCGATCCGCTGGCCTGTACCGCGTCAACTGGCCCGGCATGGCCCTGGAGTTTCGAGCGCTCGACACGAGCGGCCATGCCGTCTATGCCTTGGCCGTTGCCCATGCCGGCGATCGTGTCCTGCCCGAGACCTCGCTCAACCTCACCAACGACAAGGCTCGGCAAGCGCTCGCGGTCGCCATCGAGCGTCTGCGACCTGGCCCCGACTGGCGCGCTCGTGTCGATGATGCGGCCCGACTCGTGCTCGGCGCCTACCGCGAGGGTGAACCCGCCGTCGATCTGGCCGAGCTGCCGCAAGCGATTGCGTCCGAGCCATGGCTCGTGGCCCCGCTGCTGGTCCGTGACGAGCCCACGATCCTCTACGGTGACGGAGGGACACACAAGAGCAGGACCGCCCTGCTGCTGGCCGGGACCGTCGCCGCTGGCCGCTCTCTCGCGCTCGGTATCGAGGCACCGACCCTCGCGGGCTGCGTCATCTACGCCGATTGGGAACAAACGGCCCGAGTCGCTCGCGATCGTCTGGCCGACCTCTGCGACGGCCGCCCGCCCTCCGGTGTGGTCTATGTCCGCTGCGCCCGCCCATTCGTGCATGAGGCCGAACGACTAGGCCGGATCGCAATGGACAGCGGCGCCGTTCTGCTCGTATTGGATAGCGTAGGGTTCGGCCTTGCCGGTTCCGGAAATGACGACGACGTGGCCGCGTCCTACTTCCGTGAGCTACGCGGGCTCGGGCTGTCCAGTCTGCTGATCCACCACACTCCGAAGACCGGAGATCCGACGCGGCCGTTTGGTTCGGCGTACTGGACGAATGGCGCCCGGCTCGCCTGGCAGATGCAAGCGACAGCCGGAACCGCCCGCGACTGCGCACTCGTGACGCTGACTTGCCGCAAGCGCAACGACGGCCCGCTGCTATCGCCTAAGGGCCTGTCCTACACCTTCGCCGATGGCCGGGTGTCGGCCTTCCTTGGCGATGCCGCGCCGCCTGACGACGCCGATATGGACCGTACGGCCGGGAACCTGCGCCACCTCATCCGCCGGGCGCTCAACGGTCGACCCCGAACTGTCGCCGAGTTGAGCACCGAACTGGACGCCAAGCCGTCCAGCGTGCGAACCGTTCTCAACCGCTACCCCGATACGTTCACGCATGGCGAAGGTGGGCAATGGGAGGTTCGAGCGTGAGCGAGACAGTAGGTGTAACGGTGTCGCGTAACACTGTCGCAAAGCCTAGGAAGGCAACGAGACATAACACTCGTTGTCTAGGGGGTGTCGCACTGTCGCGCTGTCACGATGCGAGGCCGACAGCCCCTCAGGTGCAGAGCCCCTCGGTGGTCCCGTCCTTGGGACACGTCCCGGGGAGCCTCGGCCTGCCCTCTCGGGGCTCTAGCGGTCAGCGTCACGCTACCAGTTGTGCTACCAATGCGGTCTCGGGTGGCATTCGTAAGCGTGCGCATGGTCTTTGGCAGCGGACTACCAATCCGCGGCAGGCTTGCGAGTGGCGGCCCGTCAGCGCCCGCCACGGGGTTCGCGCGGTGCCATCATGACCCGCCCCAAGGCCGTTGTCGGAGGCGAGTCCGGGTCCGGTCTTGTGCCGGTCGCTCCGGGAGAGGTGCGCCGTCGCCGAGCGATTGCGAGAGCGAGTCGAGCGAAGGCAGTAGGCCGCGGCAACTCGAACGCTCTGAAGTCTGGCGTCTACAGCTCGGTTGCCGTCCGGGAAGACGTACTCGACATGGCCGCTCTGGTCTATGCCTCCGCCCCATGGCTGGACCCGATCCGGGACGCCTTGGCGGTTGAGGCGACAGCTCGCCTAGTCGTCAGGTTGCGAAGGCTGGACGTCCTGGTAGATGCCTGCCTCCAGGACCTAACGAAGCCGACGCAGGAGATCACCTCCATGTACTCCCGGCTTGAGAGCCAGTTGCTGCGTAACCTGTCCGAGCTGGGGCTAACGCCGCGAGCCGCTGCCGATCTTGGCCTCGCGAAGCTGGACGCGAAGGCTCGCGCTATGCGCCTTTCCGAGACGGCTCTAGCCGCCTACCAGAACCGCCCCCCGGACCCGAAGTCATGAATGCCGACCCGCTGGCCTGCACCTGCCCGGCCTGCCGACGTTACGAGCAAGCCCGCGCCGAGCATGAACGCGCTTTCCGTGCTTTGCACCCGCGCAGGGATGGCCACGGCGAGCGCAGCCTGTCCGCCCCGGGCACCGCGCACGAACTGCGCAGGGCCGCTGCACAGATGGACCGGGCGCACGCCCGAGATCTACCCGAGTCGCCGATAGGTCGGCCCTCAGAGGCTCCGTCAGAGGCGCCACGAGCGCACAGGACGGGCACAGGAGCGCGCGACGTGGTAGCGACCAACCCCAACAATCGAAAGGAACCCAAGCCATGACCGCAACCGTGAAGACCGCACCTATCGCCGAAGATCCGGAGGCCGTTCTAGTCCAATGGGTCGGCCGAGTCGCCGACCTCGAAACGCGCCATTCCGCCGCTGTAGTGGCCGCGGAAGACGCCGGCACTCTCGTACAGCAGGCCCGCCGCGCCTCGGTTATGGGTCTCAACGCCGACGTCCGCGGAGCTACTGAGGCCGAGCGTATCGCCCTCGCCGACCGAGACGAGATCGCCGCGCAACTGGAGATCGCCAAGACCGAGCGGAATTCGGCCAATCAGGCCGCCGGCCGGGCAGTCGCCGAGCGGCAAGCCGAGCAGATCCGAACAGATGCCGCCCGCATCGTCGCCGACGCGACAGCCTCGGACGAAGCGATAGACGGCGTAGTCGCTCAACTGCTCGACCTGTACGCCGAACGGTGGGCGCTCGTTCAGGAAGCGACCGCCCTCGCCGACGCGGCGCACCGCGCGGACATGCATCCGTACCTCGGACTCCAGGACGTGCCGCTCCGCGTGGAGCGCATCGCCCATCTGGACCCGACCAAGTACCCGCGTCTTTCGCCATATGAACTCGGCCTGTAGGCCGAAGAGAAAGGAAACCGCCATGTACCGCCGACCCGCTCCCACGGTCGCGCAGCGCGCAGCCGCGATCGAACATCTCGACCTCGCTCTAATGCACCTGAGCCGGTATCGGGCCAAGCTGCTACAGCCCGGCAGTGGGCTCAACAAGCGGGCCGGTGACAGTCGGCTCGACCTCGCCAATCGTGTTTTCTCGCAGCTCCTAGAAGTCCGAGGCGCCCGCGTGGCTCGGCTCCGGAAGATGAGCCGGGTCGACTCGGTGACCCTCGCCAAGATGGCCAGCGGCGATCGTGTGGCAGCCTCGATGGCTCGGAGTTACCTGGTGGCTCGCTCCGACGCGAAGCTCCGCGGCATCGTTCGATGAACGCCGAAGGCAAGGCGAAGATCCGGCAAGCCCTGGCACTGTGTCGGGAACTACTCGGCGAGACCGAGCCCGACCCGGACTATGAGCCTGTTGCCACTCCCGAACCCGAGCGCAAGTCAACCGTCAAACCCATAGAGCGCAGCCGGATACTCCTCGTCGGGCGGGTAGATCCGGCCCTCGGCGGCACTGACGGCAAAGGCATGGTCAGGGGCTCCAACGGAGAGCACACGCCCATGGGGAAGGTCGCCGGCATGTTCGCCGACCGACTCGGACAGCTACCGACCCGCGCCGATCTTGCGGCCGTCTCCGCCGAATTCGAGGCCGCCAAGGCGGAACTTGCCGCCAGCATCGGCACGCTTCACAGCCAGTTCGAAGCCCGCGCACACACCCGAAAGGACTAGCACCATGGCCGGAACCACTACCACCCTCACAGTCTCAATCGGCCGAGCCGAGACGGTCATCAACACCGCGGCCGCCCTTGGCTACTCGGTTCCATTCTTCGCGACCATCGACTCGGAGACCGTCGAAGTCCTAGCCGGCACGGGCGGGACCGCCTGCGTGATCAGACGCGGAGCCAACCTCACAACCCCAACCGGACACAACGCGGGCGCGACGATTACGCCGCTCGCAGCCACGTTGTCATGACCGCCCCTGAGCTGGCCCGAGTCGAGAGGCCCGGGCCGCTCTCTCCGACCGAGGCGCCTATCGTGGCATTCAGCCGCGACGTGCTCGGCTTCCGTCTACATCCGCGGCAGGCTGGCATCCTCGCGGAGATCTACGCCGACGGCATCCGCACGGCTGTCCTGCGGCTCGGGCGCCGCTCGGGCAAAGGCCGCATGGCGTCTGTCCTGGCAACCTATGAGGCGACCGTAAACGCAGCCGCCCACACTGCCGCCGTGCCCGATGGCGAGCAGGTGGCAATTGTCATCGTGGCCACCTCGCAGAAGCAGGCCGGCATCATTCACCGGTACGTCCGGGCCTTTCTCCGACGGCCGGCGCTTGCGCCTCTGGTAACTCGGGAAACCGAAGACACAATCGAGCTGTCAACTGGCGTCGCCATCGTGACGCTGCCGTGTTCGGCTGCCTCGGCGCGCGGCCTGGCAATCGCCGTTCTCATTCTTGACGAGGCCGCCTGGTATCAGGGTCGGGACGGCTCGGTACTCGACCCCTCGGAGATCTGGGACGCGCTCGCGCCCGCTACGGCGCAGTTTCCCGAGCGACGCATCGTCATAGCGTCAACGCCTCGATGGTCTACCGGCTGGTTCGCGGATCAGTGCGCAATTGCCGCGTCCGGGCAATTCCCCGATATTCGGACGTGGCATGCGACGACGGCAGACATGAACCCGGCTATCTCGGGCGCCTTCCTGGAGCAAGAGCGCGCCAAAGACCCGCCATCGTTCCGACGCGAGTACGAGGCCGAATTCGACTCCGGCATCGGCGCCGTATTCGAGGGACAGCTCGTGCACGATGCCGTACGCCGCGAGCCCGAGCGGCTGTCGCCGATCCCGACTCTTCGCTACGTGGTGGCCGTCGATCCTGCCTTTACGGGTGACACCTTCGCCGCGATGGTGGGCCATGTCGAGCCATCGGGCCGAGTCGTGGTCGACGCCGTGCATGGCTGGAGAGGCACGAAGGGAAACCCCGTCCAGGTCGACTCGACTCTAGATGAGATCGCGGTACTTGCCGGCGCGTACAACCGCGCGGCTGTCTTGACGGACCAGTACGCCGCGCAGCCCATCCGGCAGGGACTGGCCGCGCGCGGGCTGAACGTGCGAGAGCGGCCCTGGACGAACGAAAGCAAGGTCGACGCTGTGGCCGCGGTCCGCCGCTGTCTGTATGCCGGGCGCCTGGAGATCCCGCCTCACTCGACACTGATATCCGAACTGGTCACGCTCGAACAACGGCCCACCCCTGGCGGCCGGCCCCGGATCGCGGCTCCGGGCGGCTCGCACGACGACTACGCGACCGCGCTGCTAGCCCTTGTGTCCGAGCTGGAGGCGCCTTCCGCCGCGCCACTTTCGGGCTTCTATCAGGCCGAGATCGAACGCATGCGGTCCGCGCGTGGGCTAGATGACCAGTACGTAGTTATGCCAAAGCCCACCGCGCTCCCACCGGTCACGATCAGGTCAGAGATTGAGAGGCTGAAGGAAGTGAGGGCAGTGGTGGGGGCTCAATTCACCGACAATCAAACGGCCATCACCCGAGATGGGGATAGATGAACCGCCTACCGGACAAAGGGCTCCAGGCGGGAGACCACCAAGCGAGTCATATCCACCAGGTCCCTGAGCCCTTCCTGCGCAGGGACATACCCATCTACCCGACGGTATTCAAACGCTACGAGGACGGTGCCCTCAACCTTCACGTTCACTTCGGGATCAGTCAGCGGGGGCGATTCAGGCCAACCGAAATGCGCGATTTCTGTGTCGCGGTAGCGAAATTCAGCCCCGGTCTTTTGGCTCACGACTCGACCTCGGGCAAGGACACTCACGGATGCGTTGACGAGCCCGCCTGCCGTGACAATGAGATTTCGATGTTTGTCGGCGTTGTCGAATGCGCTGAGGAGAGCAAGCCAATGGAGCGCCGCATTGGCTCCCGACCTGTAGGGTTGGTGGCTCTTGATGACTGCGCGAGCTTGCCTGGGCATTCCCTTGCATGCGGTTCTGAAATCGACTACCGCTTTCTCGTTCAACTCAGCGATGACCGGGAAGAAAGCACTACCGCGCCGCTTCCGTGGGACAAGTGCAACCGAGATGTGATCAAGAGCCGACCATGTGTTGTGCAGCACGTCGCCGGCGATGACGGCGAGGTTCGGATCAGGCTCCTCGAACTCGATACGATAGATCCAAGTGTTGCGTTCCGCCTTCGTCTTGACCGAACGAACCGCCTTGTACGGGTTTCGATCAACGTACTTCCGGACTTCGCCGTCGAACTCCAGCAAGTGCTTTTCCGCCCGGTTGAGTTTGAGTTGCCAAGACTCTGCCATTGGCCCCCGTCGATGTGGCCTGCCTACGGCACGCCGTAAATGGACAGTATCCAGTGACACCCGGCGTTGCCCGCCATGGTCACCGGTTGTGGCGGACCTGCTTGCTGCGTGCCGATGAGATCCTTGAAGAAGTCCAAGCCCGATCCGTTGCTGACTGTGACCCATGGCAAGATTGAAAATGGCTCTGAAGTCGGGCATCGGACCGACGCATACACCCTGTACCACGTCTTGCCGGGCACCTGAATCACGGCTGGACCGTACCCAGTCCACCAGCCCAGATTCACCCACCCATTGAAGTCCGCCGTTGGAACGGGCTGGAGCGGTGGCAGCGTAGGCGTAGGCGTAGGGACGGGCGTAGGGACGNNGACGGGCGTAGGGACGGGCGTAGGAGTGGGCGGCAACGTCGCGTCCGGCGGCATGAGAGTCGCCCCCGCTGGTGTGTGGCTAATGCGTGCCGGGGTCGGCTCGCCCGGAAGTCCGGTCGGTACTGGCGTCGCCACCAGTGCTGGCCCTTCACTAACGGCTGACGTTTGCGCATGCGTGGGCGCAAGAGACGGTGCGTTTGCGATCAGAGCGGTTGCCGCGGGGCTTGGCGTCCCGCTGGGCCGGAAGTAGAGGTACGCGCCGAAGCCGAGAGCGAGCACCAGCAAGGCCACCACAAAGATCTCGACTCGCGAAACGTGTTCGGCCCTTGGCCCGCGTTGTACTGAGACAGTCCGAGCCCCGCAGTGCCCGCAAATCGCGACTCCGGAGGGCAGTGCCTCACCGCAGCTAGAGCAGAACAGCGGTTCCAATCCGTCCCCCCTTGCTCCGTCCGGATCGCGTGGGCAACCAGTCTAGTCCTAGTCCGCACGTAAACAACCGCTCGCTCGGTCTCGGGCCGCCCCCGCTCCGCCAAAGGGTGGGCC
>PMKV01000140.1:0-1475 GCA_003157875.1 Chloroflexota bacterium | reverse complement strand
AACTCCGCGGCCCGCAAGGGCGGCAGGGTTCGAACCCCTGCTCCGGCACCACGATCGACTCTCCACGTGCCCACGGGTACGCAGGCGCCTCATGCACCGCGGCGAAGATGGTGCGCGCCGAGGCCCGCGGCCCCGGCCGCGGCCACTACGAACTCCGGGATGAGGACCGCGACGCGGAAGGCGAGCAGCTCAGGCGGCTCCGGGTTGTCCATGTCGAGCGTGAGGTCCGGGTCCGGCGGCCGAAGGGAGCCCACGACGGTGGCAGGGGCGAAGCTTGGGAGCGCCGCGAGCGAAGGGCCCGCAATCGCGGGACCGACCCCCGGCCGTGCCGGCGAAGTCGATCCGTCGATGGAGCGGCGACGTCTGGCGCGGTGCTTGATCGTCTCCGGCGACGCTCGAAGGTAGACCTCGCGGTAGCCGGGCAGATTCTCGTGGTTCCAGAGCAGGATGGAATCGTCTGCATAGGAGGCGGCAACGACCACAACGAGTCCCTGTTGAGCCAGAACCCGGGCCACGCCACTGAGCAGGACCACCCGGGATGTGCTCCCCGAGCTCGTGGCGTCCATGGCGGCTTCGGCGATGGCCTCTCGAACCTCGTCCTCGTCCAGCAGGGCGACGGCGGCGACAGGATGCACCAGAGCCCTGACGGCGCGGGCGAGAGTCGACTTGCCTGCGCCGACCGGGCCGCTCAGCCATACGACGCTCATCGGCGTCCGATCGTGGAGTCGGCGCCCGGTTTCGGCCCGGACAACCGCGGCCGTGGGGCGGTCGGCGCCGACCAGACCCGAACTGGCGCGACGCACGAGTGGATTGGGTGGTGTGTAGATGGTCCCATGCCCGGGCGATCGTCCGCCCTTTACGACCCTCCGGGCAAGGCGACATGAGGGGACCCGAACCGGGGAGGCACGGAAGTCCTACGGCAAAAGAGAACGGGCCGCTTTCGCGGCCCGTTTCTTCCGATCGCCTGGTCTCTCAGATCCCGTGGCCAACAACGCTGATGAGTTTAGTAATGTTTCCGCTGACGAACATGAGAGCAAAGACGGCGAGAACGGCGATTATAGAGAGGATGAGTCCATATTCCGCGAGACCCTGTCCTTCCTCGCGGCGAAGGATGAAGAGCACGATGCCTCCTTTCGCAAACGACGGTTGGCGTTCGTCGCGACGACCGGCGGGCCAGATGCCAGAGACATGCAGGTCCTGATGACCCGAGCGTCGCCTCAGAATAGGCCGACTGACGCATTTCGCGGACAGCACTTTGGTACTGCCACGAACGTCACCCCCGAGAATGACGTCGGCCCGGGCGCACAAACGCACCCGGGACCGTCCCTGCTAGAATTCGACCGTCCTTTCGGCTCCGACCGACCGGCGTTGCCGCTCGCGCATCGGGGCATTCCCATGGGAAGGAGTCTTTGGCGCATGCGCCGATACGAACTCATGCTCGTCTTGCGTCCCGATCTGGCGGACGACAAGGTCCA
>PMKV01000059.1 GCA_003157875.1 Chloroflexota bacterium | reverse complement strand
CGAGGCAGGCACCGGCGCCTAGGGGTGCCTGCCGTGCGGAATCAAGAAGCGGCCGGCCCCCGCTGCCCCATCCTGCGCGGATGAGGCGCGACGCGCCGGCCGCGTTCTTTCTCGTTGCCGCCTAGTTGACGGTCAGGTCGCCCGCCGCGACTTCAGTTCCGTTGTTGGTCAGCGCGAAGTGATACGTGCCCGGACCCCAGCCGGACAGCTTGCTCAGATCCGTCGTATCGCCGAAGCAGTCCAGGCCCTGGGTGTCGGCCGTCGGGACGGCGGTCACCGGGATGAATACCGCGCCGCCCTTGGTGACCGCGAGCGAGATCTGCTCGCTGCCGGGCTTCGCCTTGAAGACGTAGGTCGCGTACACGGACGTCGTGGCGCTCACCGAAGTCACCGGGCTGGTAGGTGCGCACTGGCTGTCGGCCGTCGGGATGTCCGTCCCGAATAGAACCGTGCCGTATTGCAGATTGGCGCCGCAGCCGTAGCTGGCGAGGGACAGGGCCAGCAGGACCACGACGGCCCCGGCGAGGCGAGGCAACCGGCGTCGACCATTTGCCGTGAGCTTCGACGCGGTCAGCGTGTTCGAATACATACTGGTCCTCTCCATGCGGGCGCTTGTCGTGATCGACGCGCTCCAGGAAGGCTATCACCGGCAAAGCCGGCGTTAATGGGCCATCTGTGGGGATGGCCGGCCCTGGTGCTGAGCCCTTCGGCGTTCTCGGCGGGCCGTCGAGGCGTTTTGCGGGTGAGTCTGAGTTGTCCCCATACGTGGACAGGCGGTGGACAAGTACCGCGGCGATTCTCCAACTAGGTGGAAAACCCAGTTGAACGGGCAGGGGCGTTCCTCTAACGTTGTTCGCACGCCCGAAGGTGCCGAGCGTCTGCTAGCGGCTGCGATGACATCAACGCTCACGCAGCGAGTAGGTTCCTTCGGGCGTTTTGCTGCGCGCGGCAGGGCCCAGAGGGGGCGACGATACGATCGGGGCGGCTCGAAACGGGATGCCTGTGGCAAACGTCGAGGCGGTGTCCTGGGAGAGCTGGACGCCGCCTCGGCATTCTCGCGAGACCAGGGTGGAGGAGGAGCCCTGGGCCTCGCCGATGTTCTGGTATGCGTTCGACAGCTCGGCTGCCGACGGTCTTGTCAGGCGGGCCGGCGCTCGGCCTCGCCCCAATCGTTGTTCGAGTAGAGCGCACGAAGGAAGAGCAGCCGGTTGACCTGCGAGAGCGACCAGCGAGAGTCGCAGTTCGCCAAGCCAACGACATAGCCGATGAGGGCAGCGGCGTCCTCGCCGGGCAGGCCGCTGGCTATGAGGAGTCGGTAGGCGGCCTGCGTCGGAAGTTCGCGAGGCAGCAGATCGGGCGGGATCGGCGCCGTGGGGGACGGCGCGAGCTCGGAGGGGCCGCTGGGCGTGGAGGATCCCTCGACGTCGATTTCGACTGGTACCGGGACGCGAGCCGGCCGACGAGCGCCGGGATTTGGGCGTCCGGCGGCCAGCCGCCGGGCCATCGGTCCGGTCTGGCCTGTGCTGCTTCGATCCGCCTGTCCAGCCATCTTTCGCGCCCCTGTCGGTGCTTCGAGCCTGTATCTGAAAAGTCGGTTCAGGCGCCTGCGGGCACGAGGCCCTGCGGGTCCGGAGTCCTTAGTACTTGCGGTCCAGCCCTGGTGCGTTCGGATTAGTGGCGGCGGCCCAGCCCGGTACGCCAGCGGATACGCACTCCGCCACGAGTCGCGTCGCCTGACGGCCCGAGCCCGGCTAGACTGCCCTGGTGCGTGTCCGCCAGTTCGAGCTACGGCTGCTTGCCGTTGCCCTGACGCTTCTCTGGGCCGCGGGGGGCGGCATCGTTCTGACCGCCTATCGACCCGGCGGTCCCGTCGACGTGCTCGTCGGTGTGGCGGCGTTCCTGCCCCTCCTGGTGAGTGTCGCCTCGATCATCTGGCCGCCGCTCGTTCGAAGCGACCGAGGTTCCGCCGGGGTCTTCTGGCTGGGCCTGGTGGCGGGCCTGATGCTCGTGCCGTCGATCGCCGGCGTGGCCGGCCAGGTCATCGAGGGCGGGTCGCAGCCGTTGCTTCCGTCCCTCGAGGTCGTCTATCCATGGGTCCTCGCGCTCCTGGCCACGAGCCTCTTCGCCGGACTGGGCATCAGCCGGCAGTTCATCCCCGAGATCGGGATTGGAAAGCGGCGCCTGGCGGCATCGATCGCGTTTGCGGCGGTGGCAACCTCGATCATCGGCGGCGTCTTCGCCGGCGTCAGCCTGGCCGACGACGCGGCACTGCGCGACCAGCCGGCCGCCCATTCGAGGTTCGCGCCG
Source organism: Chloroflexota bacterium (assembly GCA_003157875.1). GTDB lineage: Bacteria > Chloroflexota > Limnocylindria > Limnocylindrales > CSP1-4 > Fen-1039. Next base: position 13,995 of record PMKV01000059.1, on the reverse strand, counting down.
ACCCGGCCGCTGGCCTTGGGGAGTGGGTCGGTGGCGGGCTCGACCGATGCGGCTCTCTCGCCACCCGAATGCAGCCGCGCTCTCGCGACCGCCGGGTCCGGGAACATCGAAGCGGATCTTTCGGCCAGCGTCGATTCGCGGGCGGTTGGGACGGTAAGCCTGACCGGCAGCCGCTCCGGCTCGGATGTGTCGTGGACGGCCCAGGTAGTCCGCAGCGATCTCTTCGGCCAGTACGGGGCCGTACGGATCGGGTCGTCGAACTGGACGATGTCGCCGGGTACGGGCTGGGCCGCCGACGCTTCGGCCCCGGTCTCCTCCGAGTTGTTGGACCTCACCGTCCTGTCCGGGGCGCTATCGCCACGGAACCGAGCGACTGCTGAGGACCGTGGATTTGAATACGTCGAGGGCGCCCTCGCACGGCGCTGCCGGGTGGCCGTCGACGGAGCGACCTTCGCCGCCTCGTTTCCGCAGCTCACGTGGCTCGTCGGCACGGCGAAGCCGACTCCGTGGCGAGGCGAGATGGACTACTGGGTCTTCCTCGACGGCGAGGTAGGCATGGTTTCCGGCAGCGTCAACGGCGACGCGCAGGAGATCCTGCCCCACGGCCTGCAGGCCACGGTATGGGTCCGAATGACCGTCACGGATCGAGACACCACGGTAACAATCACGCCGCCGCATAACTGAAAGATCCCAAGATGACCCCGGCGGCAGATACCCAAGACACCACAAAGCGCGATCGACTGGCGCGTTTCTACAGGGTCCTGCGCTATCTCGCCGCGCATCCCGAGGGTGCGACCGTCGACGCCATCGCCGGTTTCGTGGCCATGTCGCGTCGCACCGTCTACCGCGATCTGCAGGCCCTCGAGGGCGAGATCGGCATCCCGCTATGGAGCGAAGCAGGCCGGTGGGGGATCGTCGAGGGCGCCTTCCTGCCGCCTCTGCGCCTGACCCTGGACGAGGCAGTGGCTTTCTTCCTGGCCGCGCGCCTGACCGCCCAGTTCGCCGATCGATACGACCCGGACACCGGCGCCGCCTTCCAGAAGCTGGCCGAGATCCTGCCGCCGACGGTGGCCCGGCATCTCGAGCGGACCGTCGATGTCCTGGCCAGTCGCCCGCCGGACGAGCGGCTGACGCGCAACCTCCGAATGCTGGCCCGCGCCTGGGCCGATCGCCGCGTCGTCGAGCTCACCTACGACGCCGCTACCTACAGTCCCGGCCGGCCGCCGCGCCGGTCGCGGGTCCACCCGTATCTACTGGAGGCCTCGGCGACGACGCGGGCGCTGTACCTGATCGGATTCGATGAATCGCGGGGTGCCGTTCGGACCTTCAAGTTGCAGCGGATCCTCGAACTGTCGCTGACACCCGACGGCTTCGAACCGACCGATCCGGCGGCGCTCCAGGAAGGGCTCGGTCGGGCCTGGGGCGTGATCGCCGACCAGGAGGAGGTGGAGGTAGAACTGCGTTTCGACGCTGCCATCGCCGGCCTGGTGACCGAAACCACGTGGCATCCCTCGGAAAGCGTGACCCGCGAGCCCGACGGGTCGGTCACGTGGCGGGCGCGGGTGCCCGGCACGCTCGAGATCAGACGCTGGATCCTGCAGTGGGGAGCGCAGGTCGAGGTTCTGGCCCCGCCCGAGTTGCGCGACGAAGTCGCCGCCACATACCGCAAAGCGGCCGCGCGATATTGATCCTCACCGCGCCTCGACTCCGCTAGGCTTGGCCCATGCACGACGACACGGTGGATAGTCCCGGAACCGAAGCCACGACCGAGCCGGCGGACTCCGGGGCCCACCCGCAGATGTGGGCCGTGAACCTCTTGAGCGACCCGATCCACGGCTACATCGAGCTGACCAAGCGGTTGACGTCCGAACGCGCCGATCGTCTCGGCCTGGGTCCGGAGGAGGCGGCCGAGGGCGATCTCCTCGACTCGGCGTGGCTGCAGCGAATGCGACGGATCAGTCAGCTCCAGAGCGCGCGCTGGGTCTTTCCGACCGCCGAGCACAGTCGCTTCACCCACAGTCTCGGAGTCATGCACGAAGCGGGGCTGTGGGCTCGCCACCTGTACCCGAGCCTCCGCGCGGCGCTTGCCGCCGCGGAGCCGGGCACGCCGGCCCCCAGCGAGGGGCTGGTCGTTGAGACATTGCGTCTGGCCGGACTCCTGCACGACGTGGGCCACGGTCCGTTCGCGCACTTCTTCGACGAGCACGTTCTGTGCCACTTCCCCGCGCCGGCCGACCCTCGCCGCAAGCACAAGAGCCTGACCCACGAGGATCTCTCGCAGCTGATCATCGAACGCGAGCTGGGCGAGCTAATCGGGGGGATCCGGCGAGCGCCCGGCCTTGTGCCCGAGCGCGATGCCCTGCGGCCCCACGAGTCGATCGACCCGGGCTGGCTGTCGTTCCTGATCTCGAAGCCGGCCCTGGCCGACCCGTCCATGCCGCGCTGGCTGCGCTGGCTCCAGCCGCTGCTGTCGGGTGTCTTCACGGTCGACAACCTCGACTATGTGCGCCGCGACGCATACCTCATCGGCGTCTCCACCGGCCCGGTGGACGTGGAGCGGCTGCGCCGCTACAGCTTCGTGGGCCCCGGCGGCCTCTCCCTGTACGAGCCGGGCCTCGGGGCGTTGGAGATGTTCCTGACGGCGCGCCTCTTCCTGTATCAGCAGATCTACTACCACCGCTCGGTGCGCGCCATCGACCTCGATCTCGCGGAGGTCTTCCGTCCGAGCATCACGGCCATCTTCGGCGACGGCTCTCCGGCCGATGACCTGGGCCACTACGCCGACCTGGACGAGTATGCCCTGCTACATCAGGCCGCCCTGTGGGCGCGGAGCGAGGCGCTGTCGGACCGGCCCGCTCCCGGCGACGGGACGGTCACGCCCGAGGTCGGCCGGGCGTGGTCGGCGATCTTGCTGAGGCGGCCGCGCTGGCGGGCCGAGACGGAGCTGCGGCGGAGCTACGAAGCGGCCGGGCGGGCCGCGGCGCTGGCGGAGGCCAGGTCGGAGCTGGGGCCGGAAGAACCGGGTCGCGTGGCGGTCGATCTCGCCGAGATCGACGCCCGCCCCGCCGAGGCCACGGCTACCGATTCGCTGCTGGCGGTGGTCGGGCGGGACGGAGCACCGGCGCTGCCGCTTAGCGCGGCGCTGGCCCGATTGCCGGCGTACTCGCTGGTTGCCAGGCGGTACGGCCGCGCGGAGTAGCCGGCGTGGCGCTACCGGACTCCCACGCCGGTTGGGGCTGTGGTCGGGCCGGGAATCGATGCGCCGGCGGGCGACTCACCGGCCTCCGGACTCGGCGTCGTGAAGACGGGGCAAGGAGCGGCCTCGACCGGCCGCACCGCTCGCATATCCTCGAACTCGCATCGGAACGGCAGGACCAGGAGCGGGTTGATCCGGGCGATCTCCTCCGCCGGCATCAGGTCCGCTTTGACGACGGCCGGATCGAGCTCGAAGGTCGCCCTTTCGGTCGGGCTGAAGAGACCGAAGTGGACGTGGCAGCCTGACGCATTGCCGGTCTGCCCCTCGTACCCGATGACCTGGCCGGCGGTGACGTGCTGCCCGGGCGCGACCGTGACCTTGGATTCGTGGGCGTAGATGCTGCGGTAGCCGTCTCCATCGTCGATCACGATCACTATCGGCAGACTGTTCCACCAGCGCTTGGTGTCCAGCAGGTTGTAGTAGGGCGCCAGACTGCCGACCCAGCCCATGTAGTCGTCGTACTGGCGGCCGGCGGCCAGGACGACGCCGTCGTGGGCGGCCATGACGTTGTCGCCGCAGGCGGAGGCCATGTCGACCCCGTCGTGGAAGCGCTGTCCATCGACGAAGAACTCGCCCCAGCCCGATGGCCCGAACGGGAGCGTGATGGTCGGGCCCGACAACGGCCAGACGTAGCCGGTCAGGCCGAGATGCGGGCTGACGGAGACGGCTGGGGCGACGGTCGGAGCGATCGCCCGGGAGGCGGTCCCGAACGGGGCGGCCGAGTCCGGCGGCGGAACATCCGCGCTCTTCGCCATTGTCGAGCGCAGCATCAGGCCGCCCACGACCACGACCGTCATCACGACGCCGATGACGAAGATCGGCGGGATGCCGCTGCCCGCCCTCCGGCCCTCGGTGGACCGCTCGATCGGGGGACTGTCGGGGAGGTTGGACACGCTATCGTTTTAGCACTTCCGGGCCTTGGGGACGCGGGAAAGGCCGCGGTTCTCCTCGTGGGACCCTTGTCGGGTTGCGCTAGCGGCCGTTGGAGCGGCAAACTGACACCGATGAGCCTCAGAATCGCTTCGCGGAGAGTTGCCCGGCTGGCGATTGCTGCCACGCTGTTCGCCGGCGTGATCGTCTCCGCTCCGGCCCAGCAAGCCCAGGGCGCATCGGCTCAGCCCGGCACCTGGACGGCCACCGGGAGCCTGAGTCAGGCTCGGGCCTTCGCGCCGGCAGTCAGACTCGGCGACGGCAGCGTGATCACCGCCGGAGGCAGCACCGGCCTTACCTTCACAGCCACGGCCGAGCGGTGGACTGCCTCGGGCGGGAGCTGGGCCGCGGCCGGCTCGATCGGCCAGGCCGTTGGGGGCAGCGTGGCCGCGCTCCTTCCCAGCGGCAAGGCCCTGTTCGCCGGGGGGGCAGGCGATGCCGGCTACTACGGTTTCGGCGATCTATACGACCCGACCGCAAACACGTGGACGCGCACTCCGGCGATGGCCCACGCGCACGCCTACGGCGCAGCCGCCCAACTGGCCAACGGCGATCTGCTCGTGATCGCCGGCATGGACGGCGGCGATGCTCTGACAACCAACGCGGTCGACGTCTATTCGGCCTCGGGCAATACCTGGAGCGCCACCGCGCCATTGCCCGGGGCCGGTCGCTACGCTCTTGCGGCCGTAGCGCTCGGCGATGGGCAGATTCTCGTGGCCGGGGGCAACGACGGCACGAGTGGCGGCACGGCGGCGATGTCGGCAGTCGCCATCTACAAGGCAGGAACCGGTTGGACCCAGGCCGAGTCGATGCAGGTCGCGCGCTTCGACGGCGCCGCGGTCCGACTCGCCGACGGCCGAATCCTGGTGGCCGGTGGGTCGAACGCCGTGGGGACTGCGCTCTCAAGCGCCGAGATCTACGACCCCACGACCGGTCACTGGTCGTCGACGGGCAGCATGGCAACGGCCCGCTACGGCTTCACCCTGACGGTGTTGAGCAACGGCTGGGTCCTGGCCTCCGGCGGTGTCTCGGGCGGCGCCAGCACCGGTTCCAGCGAGATCTACGACCCTGGGATTGGGGGCTGGTCGGAGACCGGCACGATGACCTCCGCGCGGCGATATCACTCGGCGACGTTGCTGGCTGACGGCACGGTGCTCGCGATCGGAGGCCGCGGCGCCGGCTCGGAGACCGCCCTCGCAACGGCCGAAGTGCTCACACCCCCGGTGACCTACGCGCCCTCGACCTTCCACCCGCTTCCTCCCACTCGCATCATGGATACGCGCTACGGCAACGGCCTGTCTGGTCAGTTCACGAGCCGAACGCCCCGCATGCTTCAGGTCGCCACCAGGGGAAACGTCCCCGAAGGCGCGCTGGCCGTCACCGGTATCGTGACCGTCACGAACCAGTCGACGTACGGCTACGTCGCGGTGACCCCTCAGCCGACGAGCCAGCCCACCTCGTCCACGCTCAACTTCCCCCAGGGCGACAACCGGGCCAACAACGTCACCGCGGCGTTGGGCGACAAAGGCCAGCTGGCTTTCGTCATCTGTCCCGGCTCCACCTTCAGCTCCCCCGGAGTCGCGGATCTGATCTTCGACGTGACCGGCTACTTCACCGCGGACGACAGCGGCGCCAGATTCAAGATGCTGACGCCCGTGCGCTTGCTCGACACCCGATACAACACCGGCCTGCCTCGGCACTTCGTATCCGATGTGGTGCGCACGCTCCAGGTCACGGGGTCGGATGTCCCCTCGGCTGCGATCGCGGTGACCGGCAACCTCACCGTCGTCGGTCCGACAAGCGCCGGATGGGCCCTTGCCGGGCCCTCTCTCCCATCCAACCCCGCTACCGTGAACGCCTCCATGGTCAACGCCCGAACGGGCGAGATCAAGGCGGACGGCGTAACGGTCCAGCTGGGAACCGGAGGGTCACTTGCGCTCGTTTGGTCGGGCACCCCGGGATCCACGACCGACATGATCTTCGATGTGACCGGCTACTACCTCAATGGGACGAGCGGTGCGCGCTTCGTGCCGATCGATCCGTTGCGCGTAGCCGATACGCGCCTCGGCAGTCCGAGCTGGGGGCCGGTCAAGACGGCTCATCCGGTTCCGGTGCCGGTGACCGGTCAGGGGCACATCGACAGGAAGGCAATTGCCGTGTATGGCAACCTGACGGTCGTGGGCCAGGATGCGCTTGGCTACCTGACTGCGGCCCCGGTGGCTTCGGCGACCCCGACGCCGACTTCCACGCTCAACTTCCCGATGTACGACATTCGGGCTAACGGCTTCGCCGTCGGTCTGGGCCCGGACGGCAGCGTGGGAGTCGTCTTCTTCGGAACGCCGGGGTCCTCCACGCATTTCGTCGTGGACATCACGGGCTACTACGTGCCCTGAGCGGCTCTCTTCGTCCCGAGCCGCGCCACACCCGCGCACCGAGCCCTTACTCCACGATAATGTGAAGCAAGGGAGTGCTAGTTTCTCCGCCTCGGTCGGTCGGGGGCCGACTGTGATGAGCGTCATCGTCACGGATCCGGCCGGGCGCCGAAAGCTCTCCCCGCCATGCGAGGAGAGCGCCCGTGGATGTCGTTGAGCTGGATCGCCTTCAGTTCGCCCTGACCATCAGCTTCCATTTCATCTTCCCGGCAGTGACGGTCGGCCTCGCCGGGCTGATCGCCCTCGTCGAGACGCTTCGCTGGTGGACGCGGCGCGACGTCTACGATCGGCTGTCGGTCTTCATGACCAGGATCTTCGCCGTCACCTTCGTCATCGGAGTCGTGAGCGGCATCGTCATGGAGTTCCAGTTCGGGACCAACTGGTCGCGGTTCTCCGGGTTCACGGGCGACATCCTCGGCACACCGTTGGCGGCCGAGGGCATATCGGCGTTCTTCCTCGAGTCGGCCTTCGTGGGCATCGTGCTGTTCGGCAGGGACCGGGTCGGCTCGACGGTTCGCTGGATCGCCGGGCTCCTCGTCTGCCTCGGGACCACCCTCTCGGCCTTCTGGATCCTCGTCGCCAACTCGTGGATGCAGACTCCGGACGGCTTTCGGATCGTCACCGATTCGAGAGGGGTCGAGCAGGCTCAGGTCGTCGACTGGTTCAAGGTGATCTTCAATCCCTCGACCCTGCCCCGCTTCTTCCACACCGTCGCCGCCTGCTGGGTAGTCGGGGCCTTCTTCCTGATGGGCATCGCCGCCTGGTACGTCCTGCGCCATCGCGACTCCGACGCCTCGGCCATCGCCCTGCGACTCGGCGTGGTCGTCGCCTTCCTCGGCTCCGCGGCCATGTTCGCCACCGGCGACCTCCAAACGCGGGAAGTCCAGGCCAACCAGCCGCTCAAGTTCGCGGCCATGGAGGGCATCTGCAAGACGCAGACCGGCGCCGGGCTCTCGCTCATCGGCATTCCGCCCAGCGAGGACTGCACCACGACCGGGGCCATGGTCGAGATCCCGTACGGCCTGAGCCTGATGTCCGACTTCGACCCGAACGGCCAGATCAAGGGCCTCGACCAGCAGCCCGACCAGGCGCTCTGGCCGCCGGTGGCCGAGACATTCCTGAGCTACCACCTCATGGTCGGGCTGGCCGTGCTGATGCTGCTGCTGATGCTCGTCGGCGCATCGTTCCTCTTGCGCGGCTCTCTCGAGAAGCATCGCTGGTGGCTGTGGCTGGCCGTCTTCGCCATCCCCGTACCCATCATCGCCACCGAGCTTGGCTGGATGACGGCCGAGGTCGGCCGCCAGCCGTGGATCGTCTACGGCGTGATGATGACTTCGGCGGGGACGTCGCCGGCCGTTTCCGCGGGGGACGTGACGATCTCCATCGTGGCCATCCTGCTGCTTTACGCCCTCCTCTTCTTCCTGTGGATCTACGGCGTCACCAAGGAGATCCGCCACGGCCCGGATCTCGGCGACGCGGAGGCAGTCGACCCGAGCTCGCCGCCGAGCCCACCGGCCCCGACCGCTCAGTCGGACCCGACCGCTCAGTCGGACCCGACCGCCGCGACCAAGGGAGGACGCTGAGATGCAGCTGTCGACTGTCTGGTTCATCCTCATCGGCTTTCTCTTCGCGGGCTACGCGATCCTCGACGGCTTCGATCTGGGCGCCGGCGTGCTGCACCTGGTCGTCGCCCGAGATGACGCCGAGCGGAGAGCGGTCCTTAACGCCATCGGGCCCGTGTGGGACGGCAACGAGGTCTGGCTGATCACCGCCGCCGGCGCCCTGTTCGCCGCCTTCCCGCTCGTGTACGCAACGGTCTTCTCCGGGTTCTACCTCGCCACGATGTTCCTGCTCGGGGCTCTCATCCTGCGGGCCATCTCGATCGAGTTCCGGAGTAAGGAGACGGCGCGACTGTGGCGGCTCGGTTGGGACGTGGGCTTCTCGGGCGCATCGGCCCTGGCGACTTTGCTCTTCGGTATCGCCCTGGGCAACGTTCTCCGCGGGCTGCCGATCGACCCCGACGGTACCTATCGCGGCGGTTTCGGCGGACTGCTCAATCCGTTCTCGCTCTCCGTCGGCGTGCTGACGCTCGGATTGGCGATGCTGCAAGGGTCGACGTGGCTCGCGCTCAAGACCGAAGGCGCGCTCCAGGACCGAGCCCGATGGGCCCGGATCGTGGCCGTGGGCGTCGTTTTGGGAGCATCGATCGGGTCGACGGTGATCGCCCGGACCGACGCCCCGCGCGTCTTCGCCAATTTCGGGAATCCGCTGGCATGGGTCGGTCCGTTCATGACGGCCAACGCCATCGTCTTCCTATTGCTGACCCTTCGGTTCAACCAGGAGGGGCGGGCATTCCTCTTCTCGAGCTTCGTGGTGGTCGGCCTGGCAGCCACGGCCGGAACGGCGCTCTATCCCAACCTGGTTCCGGCGGTCGACGCGGCTCGCAGCCTGACGGTCGATGGGGCCCATTCGTCCGACACGGCTCTGACGATGATGCTGATCGTGGCCCTCATCGGCATGCCGATAGTCCTCGGCTATACGAGCTTCATCTACTGGAAGTTCAAGGGCAAGGTGCGGGTCGACGAAGCGGGGTATTGACCGGCGCCGAGCGAACGCCACGCGACCCTCTCGCCGGCCGCGCGCCCGGCTACCAGTCCGGGTTGATCTGGCGGTCGAGCAATTCGGCCGGGGTGATGCGCGGCCGGATCAGCTGCGCTCGACCGTTGTGAACGGCCACCTCGACGGGCGTTGGGTGTGACAGGAAGAATGGCATCGATTCGGTGAATCCATAGGCGCCCGCGTCCAGAGCCGCAACGAGATCGCCGACCCGAGGCCGGGGCAGCATGGCCTCGGTCGTGAAGACATCGATGCCCGTGCACAGCGGGCCGGCGACGGTCGTGCGGACCAGCGCCCGCACGGCATCCGTTGCGAGGACCGCCAGGCGGTGCTCGCTGCCTACAAGCGCGGGCCGCAGCAGGTGGTTGATGCCGCCGTCGAGGATGGCGACCGGTGCCGAGTCCGGCCCCTTCACATCGACGACGCGGGCCACGTAGGCGCACGCCGGCCCGACCAGGAACCGGCCCGGCTCGAGGAGGATCTCCATCCCGGCCAGCGCCTCGTCGGCGTCCCAGCGCGCCCTCATCTCGCCCAGGCGCCGGCCGAAGCGGGCCAGGTCGAGCGGCCGCTCGCCGTCGGAATAGGGGATCCCGAGTCCGCCGCCCGCATCCACGAGACGAAGCCGAATGCCCGTCTCGGCGGCCACTCGCCGACCGATGCCCACGAGCTCCGAGACGTGGGCCGCCAGCTGCTCGGCGTCGCGCACGTTGGAGGCGCCGAAGGCGTGCACGCCGATCAACTCCACGTGCTCCGATCGGGCGGCGGCCCGGGCGGCTTCCATTAGCGTCTCGAGTGGCATCCCGAACTTGCCCTCGACGCCACCGATGATCCGGACGGTCTCGAGGCCGGCGTCATCGGTCACTGCCAGGCGCAGCAGGATCGGCTGGCGCCGAGCCGTAGCCGCCGCGATGGACTCGAGGCGGCGCAGCTCGCCGGGGGACTCGACCGTGATGACGCCGATCCCCGCCTCGACCGCCGCGGCCAGCTCCGCGTCGCGCTTGCCGGGCCCGGTCATGGCGATCAGCGCCGGATCGAAGCCGGCCCGCAGCGCCGTCTCCAGCTCGCCGCCCGAGGCGACGTCGGCGCCGACGCCGCAGCTCCGGAGATGGGCAAGGACCGCGAGCGACGGATTCGCCTTGACCGCGAAGGCGATTCGGAAGCCGCGCGGCAGGACCGCTCGCAGCGCTTCGACTCGCCGGCCGATCAGGTCCAGGTCATAGACGAAGAAGGGCGTCCCGAACTCTTCGGCGAGTGCCGCCGGCGAGAGGCCGGCCAGATGTCCGGCGTCCAGGATGCCGTCGATGCCGCCGACGCCGGTGGTCGATCGGTCCGTAGAGGCGGGCGTCATCGCAGTGCCTCCTCGAGGGCGACTCGAGCGTCGGTGCGCCCGTCGCGGTATTTGACAACGATCGCGGCCGAGAGCGCCAGACCGTGCTCGGAGGCGAACTCGCCACTTGCGCGACGCGTACCCGGGATCACGACCGCCCCGGGCGGCACGCAGAGCGGCTCGTCGGGCGTTCCGACGATGACGCGGCCACGCTCCAGGTCGTAGAGGCGGCTGGTGCCGGTCAGGATGACGCCGGCGGCGATGACCGCGCCGCGCCCCACGAGGACTCCCTCCAGAAGCGCGGCCTGGGCGCCGACGAACACGCCGTCCTCGACGATGACGGGTCGACGGCCGGGCGGCTCGAGAACGCCGCCGATCTGGACCCCGGCGGAGAGATGGACCCGGGCGCCGATCTGGGCGCACGAACCCACCAGAGCGTGCGAATCCACCATCGTGCCCTCGCCGATCCAGGCCCCGACGTTGATGAAGGTGGGCGGCATGATCGTCACTCCGGGCGCCAGATAGACGCCGGCGCGAACCGAGGTCCCGCCCGGGACGACGCGCCACGGCTTGCCGGCGGCCAGGGCGGCCTCTGCCTCCGGCGAGCCGAGGAGGTCCTTCACCGGCAGACCGACGCGATCACGGAACTGCATCGCACCGTCCAGATCCCAGGTGCGGGTCTCGCGGTTCGCGAAGAGCCCGAGGATGGCCGACTGGACGCCGGGATTGACTCGCCAGCCGTTCGGCGATGAAGGATCTGGTTCGGCGGCCCGGCTCTCGCCCGAATCGAGCGCACGCAGCGTCGACTCCATGCTCACGCCACTCCCACCCGTCCGCGCGCGACCGCCGGGGTTGATGCGGCTTCCCCGTCCTCCCCGAGGAGTCCGAGTGTCGCAAGCAGGATCTGCATCCGGCCCCGGTGCGGCTCGTCGAGCGGCATGAGCGGCATTCGCAGCGTGTCCGAGCACAGCCCCATCATCGACATCGCCGCCTTCACCGGTACCGGATTTGGACCACCCACGAAGTTCGCCTTCATGAGCGGCAACCAGCGCTCGTGGATCAGGCGAGCACGCTCCCAATCGCCGGCGAATGCCGCATCGCACAGCTCGGCCATTTCTCCGGGGATCTCATTCGCGCAGGTGCAGATGACTCCGTCGCCGCCGAGCGCCAGCATCGGCATCGTCCAGGTGTCGTCGCCCGCGAGGACCGAGAAGTCGGCCGGGCGCTCGGCCAGTATCGTCGCGATCTGGTCCATGTTCGCCGACGCTTCCTTCACCGCCACGATGCGGGGATGTTCGGCCAGACGAAGGAGAGTCGCCGCCTCGATGTTCACACCGGTGCGGCCCGGGACGTTGTAGACGATGATCGGCAGGTCGCCCTCGTCGGCCACGGCCCGGAAGTGCGACTCGAGCATCCGTTGATCGGGCTTGTTGTAGTACGGCGCGACGACGAGGGCGGCGTCCACGCCGAGCTTCGCGGCGCGGCGGGTCGAGTTGATCGCGGTCGCGGTGCTGTTGGAGCCGGTTCCGGCGATGACTCGGACCCGCGCCCGGCTCGGCCGCTCGGAAGCGACCTCGAGAGTCGTTCCGATCACCCACTCGTCCTCTTCGTGGCTGAGCGTCGGGGTTTCGCCCGTCGTGCCGCACGCCACCAGGCCGTGGATGCAGGAATCGATCTGGCGGCGGACGAGCGCCCGGAAGGCAGCCTCATCGATTGCCCCGGCGGACGTGAAGGGCGTGACGAGAGCCGTGAAGGCTCCGCGGAACTGGCGACTGAGCGGCATCCTGGTTGCTCCTTGGCGGTTGGGACGGCGGCGGTTGGCGATCTAGAGGCGGCTGAGGTTGGCGGTGACCATCTCGGCCGAAGGTGGGCTAATCAGCTGGAGGCGCCTGACGACCGGACGCCGGCCGACGGGCGACCGTTCGGTCCGGAAGCCGACTCTCTGGCGATGATCGAATCGACGACGTCGTCGAAGCTGTGGAAGCCGGGAGCACGGGGCTCGGCCAGCAGCCACTCGGCGGCCGTGACGGCGCCGGAGGCGTAAGCCGATCGATCACGAGCGGTCAGGCGCATCTCCAGGCTCTCGCCGGGGGCGTCGAAACCGACCAGATGCATGCCCGGCGCGGCGCCGGCCCGGATGACCGACACGTCCAGCTCCTCGGGCGCCGGGGAGCCGTGGACCATCGGCTGGGCCACGCGGGTCTTGCGGGGATGGGCGGCGATCAGCCGGCGAGACAGCTCGATGGCGGTGCCGGACGGGCGATCGGCCTTGGTGCGGCGGTGCCACTCGACGATATACGGGTCGTATTCGGCGAACGGGCCGAAGAGCCGGGCCGCATCCTCGACCAGGCGGGCGAAGAGCATCACGCCCAGGCTGAAGCTGGCCGAGGCCACGGCCGACCCGCCGCGGTCTACCAGAAGGCCCTCGACCGCCGGGCGATCGTCGGCCCAGGCCGTCGTGCCGATGACGAAGCTGCGAACCCCGGCGTCCAGCGCCGCGCGCACGTTCGGCAGCACGGCCTCGCCGACGCTGAACTCGAACAGCACGTCGGCGCCGCCGAAGATCTCCGGCGAGTGGCCGGCGGCCGAGCCGGGCATGCCCAGGATCGCACGTGGCGGCGTGCCGCGGCCGGCGAGCGCGGACGCGACCGCTCGACCCATGGCTCCGTCTCCGGCGACGATACTCAGCATTCCGACTGCCTCCCGTGTGTCCCTCTGGAAATGGAAAGCCGCGGCACCAGACTCTGGTGTCGCGGCCCCTGGGAGCCTCTGCCCATCGGCTCCGCGGCTTGCTACAAGCGCCGCCGAGCCCTAGGGCCGTGCCTCCCGGCAGGGCCGCCAGCGCTTCGACTTCGGCTTGGCGAGCATCTGGATGAACATTGCCGGCGGATTATGCACCTTTGGCGACCAGCGCGCAACTCTTGCGGTGGATATGCAGTCTGCATACCAGATGATGCATAGACCGCATTCATCGCGGATAGGGGAATTGCGCTGCGGTCGGTGGCGTCCCCGACCCGGCGCGAACTCCAGGTCGTGCGGCTCGTGGTCGATGGCCGCAGCGACGACGAGATCGGGGCCGCTCTCGGTATCACCACCAAGACGGTGGAGGGGCACCTGCGCCGCCTCTTCGAGCGGCTCGGCGTGCAATCTCGTACGGAACTGGCGGCGCGGGCGCTCCGCGAGGCCTGGCTCGAGGTGCCGTAACCGGAGAGAGGCGCGGGCAGCCGTTCTTGCCTAATTCTCACCACGGATACATTGGGCGAGACTATCTCGGGCGCAGGTACTTTGCCGAGCTGCTCCCGGCGCCCCGACGACCGAAATCGGCCCATTCGGGCTCGATTTCGGTCCCGCACCAGCGCCACACCGTTCGCGTTCGGCCGGCCCCTTGCCTAAAGTCATTCTCTTGAGCATTAGCCCGGATCCACCGATGAGCG
>PMKV01000026.1 GCA_003157875.1 Chloroflexota bacterium | reverse complement strand
CGCCAGCCGCGACATCCTGCAGAACCACCTGCTGCAGCTCATGACGCTCGTGGCGATGGAGCCGCCGTCGTCCTTCCAGGCCGACGCGCTGCGCGACCAGAAGCTGCAAGTGCTGCGAGCCATCGCCGCGCCGGATCCCGAAGACGTGCGTCGGAACGTGGTTCGCGGCCAGTACGGCGCGGGTTGGGTCGGAGGAGAGCCAGCGCCGGGCTACCGCCAGGAGCCCGAGGTGGATCCCGAATCGGAGACCGAGACCTTCGTCGCCGGCCGGTTCACGATCGACGACTGGCGCTGGAGCGGCGTCCCCTTCTACCTCCGCGCCGGCAAGCGGCTGCCCAAGCGCGCGACGGAGATCGCCATCCAGTTCAAGGAAGTGCCGCTGCGGCTCTTCCGTGAGTCGACGGGCGATCCCGCGCCAAACGTGCTGGCGATGCGCATCCAGCCCGACGAGGGGATCATGCTCCGCTTCGCGGCCAAGGTGCCGGGGCTGGGCCTGGACGTGCGGACGGTCAACATGGACTTCGCCTACGACACTTCGTTCGTCGTCGACTCGCCCGACGCCTACGAGACGCTCATCCTCGACTCGCTGCTCGGCGACGCTTCGCTCTTCACCCGAGCGGACGAAGTCGAAGCGGCCTGGTCGGTTGTGACGCCGATCATCAACGCCTGGGCCGAGACGCCGCCACCGCACCTGCCCAACTACGCCGCCGGGTCCTGGGGGCCCGAGGCGGCCGATGAGCTGCTGGAACGGGACGGCCGCCGGTGGCGCAGGATCTAGTGGCGCCGCGGCCCCCCGCCCACTCCGTCCCCGAGATAGAGACTCAGCTGGGCAAGCTGTGGGCTCGCGCCGCCATTGCTCGTGCGGAGGCGGCCAAGGCCGAGGAGGCCCTCATAGCGGCTCAGGCCGAGGCCGCGGCTCGCGCTGCCGCCGCACTGGCCGCCGCGACCGAGACCAGCGACGCCGGCGGTAGCCACGTGGCGGCCCGGACCAGTGTTCTGAATCTGGTGGTCGTCGCGGGCGACGAGAAGACGGCCGCGGCCTGCGCGGCGACGATCGCGGCGACTGCCGGCCGCCATGCATCGCGGTCGCTGATTCTGTCGGCGGCGGATCCGGAAGGACCGGCCGGCATCGAGGCCCATATCGAGGCCCTCTCGATCACCACGCCCGGCGGTCGAGCGGAGACGGGGGCCGAGACCATCTACATCACCGCCCGCGGCGAGACGGGCTCGCACCTGGCGTCGATCATCGTGCCGCTGCTCGTCCACGACCTCCCCGTCGCCCTGTGGTGGCCGGCCGACCCGCCGTTCGGCTCACGTCGTGCGGATCGCCTGCTGCCCATCGCCGACCGCTTGATCGTCGACGGCTCGGCATGGTCCGGCAATGGGCTCGACTTCCTGGCCCAGCTGGCCGCGGAGGCCGACGAGCGCCACCTCGTCGTCGCCGACTGGGCGTTGCTCCGTCAAGCCCGCTGGCGCGAGGCACTCGCGTCGGTCTACGACCTGCCCGACATGCGACCGCACCTGGGCGCGGTGCGGCGCATCGAGGTGCAGTACGCGACCCGAGTGCCGGGCGACCCTGACGGCGACACGAATATCGTTCGACCGGTCTATCACCTGGCCTGGCTGGGGTCGCGGCTCGGCATGTCGGTAACGGCGCCGCTCAGTCCCGGGAAGGAAGGCCGGCGAATAGCCACTCTGCGCCAGCGGGAACACGAGGTGGAGGTCGTCCTGCGACCCGCGGTTTCGGAGCTCGGCCCCGGATCGACGGTGCGAGTCGAGATCGCCTCGCGGCTGCGCGGCGCGGAGCTGATCGGCAGCGTCACCGCGGACGATCGGACCGTTGAGGTCTCGATACTGGAAAACGGCCGCGAGCGCGTCCGGCGCAGCTACCTGGCGCCACGTCTGACGGACGTCGAGCTCCTGGGCCGTGCCGTCGAGGAAGGAGCCGCGGACCCCGTGGCCGTCCAAGCGCTGGCCTGGGCCTCTCGACTGCTGGGCGTAGATTCGGGTTCGCACAGGTCCGGTTCTAACGGTCATTCGCAAGGGAGCGCCGGGCCACTCGGAGCGGACAGAGGCGACGACTAGCGCTGGAGCCAGGACCATGACCGACCAGGAGCCCGATTTCGCCCCGGCGCCGGATGCGCTGTCCGGAATATCTGCCGCGTCGCTGCCCACGCCCAACAAGGGCGAGCCCGAGCTGGTCGTGGTTCCGGACGTGGAAGCAGGAGCCGGAGAGGCCGCCGAACGGATCGCGGCCGCGCTGATCGCCGCGGTCGAGCGGCGCGGCCGGGCCGACTTCTGCACGACCGGCGGGAGCACGCCGATCCCGATCTACCTGCTCCTGGCCCACGCCCCGCTCGTCGACACCATCCCGTGGTCGGCGGTCCACGTCTGGTGGGGCGACGACCGCTTCGTGCCGCGCGGCCATCCCGAGTCGAACGTGACCTCGCTCGACGACGTTCTGCTCGGCGGGGCGGGGTCGACGGGCGGAGCGCCGCTGCCGTCGTCCAACATCCATCCCTTCCCAACTGATCGGGCGCTGGCCGAGTTGCACGACCACCGCTGGTGCGCCGCCCGTTACGCCGAGGAGCTGTGCGCCGGCGTGCCGATCGTCGAGGGCAACTGGCCCGCGTTCGACATGATCCTCGTGGGCGTCGGCGACGACGGGCACGTCCTGTCGGTCTTCCCCGAATCGCCGGCCCTGGACGGCATGGCCTGGACGATGGGCGTTCCCGCACCGACACACATCGGGCCGCACCTGCCGCGCATGACGGTCAACCCGCGGCTGCTCGAGGCTGCACCGGTCCTGGTCGTCACCTCGGGCGCGAGCAAGGCCGAGGCCCTGGGCCACGTCTTCGGCGAGACGCGCGACGATCGCCGCTGGCCGGTGCAGCGGACGCGCCGAACCGGAGCGATCTGGATCGTGGACGAAGCCGCGGCCTCGCGGATCCCGCCAGGGCTGCGGGGCTAGAACGCGAGCTGCTAGCTTCCGGCTTCGGCCTCCATTGCCGCGAGGGCAGCCAGGGCCGCGTTCACGTTGCCGCCGAGCGCCTTGAGCATCTGCAGATACAGCTGTCGATCCTCGGGCTTGACGGTGGCGGGCACCGCGGTCGTGGTGACGGTGGCGGCGGGCGTGGCCAGGGCGGCCACGCTGACGGCCGGGGCGGCGGGCGCGCGCGGAGGGGGCGGGGCCTTCTTCGGCGGCGCGGCCGCGGCAGCGGTTGCCGTCGCCGACTTGACGGTCGCGGGATCGATGGCGCTGACGTTCATGGTCGATTGCCTCAGTTGCGTACCAAGGGTATCGGCCGGGACCGGGCAGAAAGGAAGACCGCCGCTGGTGCGAGCGGCGGTCTTTGCGAGGGGCGACGGCGTTGCCGGGCTCTACGCGATATCGGCGGCCTCGAACTTGGTCCTGCGCATGAACCACAGGAACATGACCGCTCCCGTGGCGGCAAAGCCGAGCAGGCTCAGGTTGAGGATGATGTAGGGGATGCTCAGGTCCGCGCCGACGGTCAGGGCACCGGGAATGCCGCCGAGGCCGGCGATGGAGTTCAGCGAGTCGACCTGGTCGCCGGCTTCGACGCCGTAGATCTGCGGAATGATGTAGAGCGCCGAGGCAACCACGAGCAGCAGGGAGACGATCCGGAACGTGGTCGGATTGTCGTCCGAGTCGCCGGTGACCTTGGCCAGAAGCGCCCAGAAGAGCACGAGCGCGGCGAGCGGGGCCGTGATCGGCAGCGTCAGATCCGCGCTCAGGTAGAGGTTCGGGAAGAGGAAGATGGCGCTCAGGGCCAGCGTGATGACCATCAGGGCATCGCGCATCAGGACGTAGCTAAGCCACCACACGTCACCGCCGAAACGCAGCGTCAGAGTCGTCAGATAGCGGATCACGTACGGCCGGGCGAAATGCAGGGCCAGCGTGAAGGACCACAGGATCGGCAGGATCGCCGCGACGGAGAGGACGAGCCAGTACTGGGTTCCCTGGACTAGAGCTTGCTGGTCGTTCATCGTGATCTCCTAGCTCTGGGCCGCGGGCTGGGAGGCCGGGGCATCGGCTTTGCGTGGCGGGGGCGACGCCAGGCGAAGGTTGTAGACGACCGCGATCAGGCCCATCAGGCCGACGAGCGCCCCGGAGAGGTAGCACAGGGCCAGAGCCCAGGTCTGGTTCTGAGAGCTGACCAGGATCGACGCGAGCTGGGACGCATAGCTGCTGCTGACCGTCGTGACCTGGCTGCCCAGGAAGTAGGGCACCAGATAGAGCGTTGCGCCGAGGCCGATGAGGAACGTCTGAGCCTGGAAGCTCCGGGCGTCGGCGTCGCCCTTGGTCATGAGCTTGAGAAGCAGGACCGCGAAGGCGGCCGCCCCGGCCAGCCCGCCGGTGATCGGCAGGTCGTTGTTCTTCACCACGTCCGGGTAGAAGAAGATG
>PMKV01000070.1:542-28581 GCA_003157875.1 Chloroflexota bacterium | reverse complement strand
GCCGCGGAGTCGTTCTTCTTGGCCGTCTCGAGGATGACTCGGGCCATGTCGAAGGTCTGGGCTCGAAGGTTGATGGCCGGGACGGTCATGCCTTCGTAGTCGCCGCGGGAGCGGGCCTTGTACAGATCCTGGATGCTGGCGGAGCGAGCGCCGACGGCCTGGCTCGCTTCCCAGACGATCCAGCGAGCGGCCTCGACGGTGGCCTCGTCCTCGCTGAACGTGGCCGTCCAGGCGAGGTCGTAGATGCCGCGCGCCCGGAGTCCCGCTTCGTCCACGACGACGAGGCGGTCACCCTCGATCCGCGCGATGCCGTCCAGGGCGGCGAGGAGCTCCTTGACGGAGCCGGCAACCTTTGGCATGCGTTTGTTCTCCTGAGAATGCCCGGGTCGACGCACGTCCAGAGGCGCGGCGAACGGCCGGGGGGATGGTGCACAACTAGCGATGCGAATGTTACACGGACCGGCCGGCGACTCACCCTGCCGGTTGTACCCTCCGCCATCGCCGACCGGACGCCAATGGCGGGTAGGTCGGACCCGTCGAGCCGTCTCCGCGTTCACCGTCCGGGCCGGCGCCCGCGATTGGCAGAAGGATCTCGATGCTCGTGCCGCAGCCCGGCTCTGAGACCAGGGCGACATTGCCGCCGGACGGGCTCGCCCTGACTGCAATCGTGGGCGCGACTCCAGGCACGCGCACAGCTTCTACCACCTCAGCACATATCCCCCCGGACACACGTATCCAGGGCAATCGTAACGAGTGGTTGAACGGCCCTCATCACCAGATACCCGGACTTCGACGCGGTGTTAGTCCGGGGACCGCGCGGGACGATGTGGATGACCATCGCCGCATAGTGCGACGAGCTGGGACCGGGTCGGCCGACGGCCGCAGCCTCCGGGCGGATCTCTAGCCGCGATCGGCTACGAGGCTCAACTCAGCGCCTTGACCGCTTCGCGCTCGATGGCAAGCCCACTCTTGTGGCGCGCGAAGAACTCCGTGAAACCCTTCACGTCGCGCGGGTCCGGGCTGACGGGCGCCCCGATGCTCTTGGCAATGCGCTCGTCCAGGTAGTCGGGCAGCGACTGCTCGGCGTCGGATCGAAGCATGTATCCGGCCAGCACGGCCACGCCCCAGGCCCCGCCTTCGCCGGCGGTGGCGGGGATGCTGACCGGCACGTTCAGCGCGGCGGCCATCATGCGTTGGCCTGTGTCGCCGCCCTTGAAGAACCCGCCGTGGCCGCGTATGCCCTCGATTACCACCCCTTCCTCCTCGGTCAGGATGTTCATTCCGGTCCGCATGGCGCAGAGCGAGGCGTAGAGCATCGCCCTCATGAAGTTCTCCAGGGTGAACTCGTCGTCCTCCTTGCGGACGAACAGCGGCCGGCCCTCGGTGAAGCCGGTCATGTGCTCACCGGAGACGTAGTTGATGGAGAGGAGACCGCCCGCGTCGGGATTGCCCTGGACGGCCAGCGGCAAGAGCTTGCCGTACAGATCATCGAGCGTCGCCTTGCCGCCCAAAGCCTTGTCGACCTGCCCGAACAGCGCGATCCAGTCGTCGAGGTCGGACGACCCGTTGTTCGAGTGGGCCATGGCCACGGGCTTGCCGTCGGGGGTGACGACGATGTCGATTTCCGCGTGGACGCGCGACAGGCTCTCCTCCAGCACGATCATCGCGAACACCGAGGTGCCGGCGGAGACGTTCCCAGATCGTGGGCGGACGGCGTTGGTGGCGACCATTCCGGTGCCCGCGTCGCCCTCGGGAGGGCACATCGGGATGCCAGCCGGCAGATTGCCCGAGCGGTCCACCAGCCTTGCTCCCTCGGCGGTGAGCTTCCCGGCCGTGCGACCAGCGGGCAGGACGGCAGGCAGGATGTCCCGGAGCTTCCAGCCCAGCCTGCGAGGCTCGATCAGGGCGTCGAACTTCGCCATCCGCGTGGCGTCCCAGTCGACCGTGTTCTGGTCGATGGGGAACATGCCCGAGGCCTCGCCCACGCCCATCGTGTGCTCGCCGGTGAGCTTCCAGTGGACGTAGCCGGCCAGCGTGGTCAGGTGGGCGATCCGCTGTACATGCGGCTGCCCCTCGAGGATCGACTGGTACAGGTGGGCGATGCTCCAGCGCTGCGGCACGGCAAAGTCGAGAAGCGGGGTGAGTTCGGCGCAGGCTTTGGCGGTGATGTTGTTCCGCCAGGTGCGGAACGGGACCAGCAGCTTGCCATCGCCGTCCAGGGCGACGTATCCGTGCATCATCCCGCTGAAGCCCATCGCCGCGACGGTCGTCAGCCGCAGGGAATAGCGATCGCGCACGTCCCGCACGAGCGAGGCGTAGCAGTCGGCAAGTCCCTCCCAGACGTCCTCTATGTCGTACGTCCAGACGCCATCCCTGAGTCGGTTCTCCCACGCATGCGAGCCCGACGCCAGCGGCGTGGTGTCGGGTGCGATGAGTGACGCTTTGATGCGGGTCGAGCCGAACTCGATCCCAAGGAAGGCGCCGCCCGACTGGATCAGTTCCACCACGCTACTTTGTTGCTGGTCCACTTGATCCTCCCGGGTATGTGCCGGCCGTGCCCGCAGAGGGCGCTCCCGTGGCAACGACCATCTCGGTTGACGGTTGGGCGCGGATCCCGACTCAGCGGTTCTTCTGCCCGTAGTAGGCGCCCGGGCCGTGCTTGCGCTGATAGTGCCGTTCGGCCAGATAGCTGCAGATCTTCTCGGCATTCGGGTTCAGCGCGATCGTCTGACGAGCCATGTTGGCGACAGCTTCGAGGGCGGTGGCGTTGGCCGTGGCGTCCAGGGCGTCATGGCCCCAGGTGAACGGTCCGTGAGAGGCGACCAGCGCCGCCGGCATCTCCACAGCGCTCAGGCCGAGCCGATCCAGCGTTTCGATGATTACTACGCCGGTCTCTCGCTCGTACTCCCCGGCAACCTCGCGCTCCTCCATCAGCCGCGTCACGGGCACGGCGCCGTGGAAGTGATCCGCGTGCGTCGTCCCAAGGGCGGGGATGGCGCGTCCGGCTTGAGCCCAGGCCGTCGCCGCCGTGGAGTGCGTATGAACCACCCCGCCGATGTCGGGGTAATGCTGATAAAGGACGAGGTGGGTGGGCGTGTCGGACGATGGACGGAGATCGCCTTCGACGACGCGGCCGTCCTCGAGCGAGACGACGACCAGGTGCTCGGGCAGGAGTTCGTCGTACGGCACGCCGCTGGGTTTGATGACCAGGACGCCGGCATTCCGGTCCACGCCACTGGCATTTCCGAACGAGAGCGTGACAAGGCCGGCTCGCACCAAACCCTGGTTCGCGCGCCAGACTTGCTCGCGCAGGTCCGGACATGAAAGCGGCACGGCAGCTCCTAGATCGAGACCGAAAGCAGGCTACAAACTAGCGGAGTCCACGAGCCAGGTGGTAGTAGGCCTCGTTCCAACGAAGCTCCTTCTTGAAGCTCTCGGCCGTGGTATGCGCGTCGATGAGCAGGAACTCAACGCCCGCCATCTCGGCGAAGTCGGCGATGACCTCGGCACCGACGGCCCGCGTCAAAACGGTGTGGTGCGAGCCGCCCGCCATGAGCCACGCCTCAGCGGCAACTTGTAGGTTCGGGCGAGGCTTCCAGACGGCACGACCCACCGGTAGCTTGGCCATCGGCTTGTCCGGCGCAACGAGGTCGATCTCGGTGGCGACGATGCGGAACCGATCTCCCATGTCCATCAGAGCCGCCACGATGGCCGGGCCGGTGCCGGCGTCGAAGACGAGCCGGACCGGGTCGCTCTTGCCGCCGATCGACAGAGGATGGATCTCGCAGGAGACCTTCTTGTCCGAGATCGTCGGGCAAACCTCCAGCATGTGAGCGCCCAATGCCTTCGCTCCCTTGGGATCGAAATCGTAGGTGTAGTCCTCCATGAAGGAGGTCCCACCTGGGAGGCCCTTGGCCATGATCTTGACGAGACGAACCATGATGGCCGTCTTCCAGTCACCCTCAGCTCCAAAGCCGTAGCCGTCCGCCATCAGTCGCTGGGCCGCGATGCCCGGGAGCTGCTTGAGCCCATCGAGGTTCTCGAAGGTGTCGGTGATGGCGTTGAAGCCGCCTTCGGTCATGAACTCCCGCAAGGCAATCTCGATCCGAGCCGCTTCGCGAAGAGCCTCACGATCGGCGCCGCCGACGCGAAGAGAAGCAACCACGTCGTAGGTCGCCTCGTAGACGGCGACCAGATCGTCAACCTTCTTGTCCGCCACCGCCCGAACCGCGTCGCTGAGGTCGCTGACGCTGTATCCACCCACGGAAACGCCGAACTGCATCTGAGCGGACACCTTGTCCCCTTCGGTGACCGCAACGTTGCGCATGTTGTCGCCGAAGCGGGCCAGCTTGAGGTGCCTGGCTTCGTAGAGGCCGCAGGCTGCTCGCGACCAGTTGCCGATCCGGGCCTGAACGCCCGGCTCCTGCCAGTGACCCGCCACGGTCTTGCGCACCAGGCCAAGTCGCGCCTCGATGTGGGCGAACTCGCGGTCGCCGTGGGCGGCCTGGTTGAGGTTCATGAAGTCCATGTCGATCTCCGTCCACGGGAGATCGCGGTTGTACTGGGTGTGCAGGTGCAGGAGAGGCTTCGTCAGCGCCTGCAGTCCGGCGATCCACATCTTGGCCGGAGAGAAGGTGTGCATCCAGGCAATGACGCCCACGCACTTGTCGGTCGCGCCGGCCTCGACGCACGCCGCGAGAATCGCCTCGGGGTTCTTGACGACCGGCTTCCAAACCACACGAACGGGAATCGTCTGGGCTTCGTCAAGCCCGGCCGCGATAGCCTTCGAGTTCGCGGCGACCTGCTGCAACACCGTCTCGCCGTACAGGTCCTGGCTACCTGTGAGAAACCAGATCTCGAATTCGCCCAGCGCCTTCAATACGATGACTCCCAATTCTGTGCCGGCGTACCTCCGGCCGAGTCCGTAGACGAGCGACGACCAACTACTGGATGTACTCCGCCGACCGATACGGGCAGGAGCCTTCTTCCCTGTCTTCACTGGCTCCGCAGGGGCCGGACATGCACCGACGGGTGGAAGGGAGCCGGTATGCAGCCACTCGTTCGGCGTTGCGACAGTCACTCCGACAACCATTCGGCGGGCTGACTCGCAACGCGCTCCCATTTGGCCTGAACCTTTTGGCCGGCACGCCTGCTGTGCGGCTCAGGAGCCTCTGCGCTCGCAATTGCAGGCTTGGCCAGTTGATGATAACTTTCCCGGGAACGGTCCCGGGAACGGTCACAGGCTAGCATGAGCCCTGGATGCGAGTCAATACTCGCCGGCCTGGTGGCCAGGAGGACTGATTCGCGAAGGTTCGCGGGGAGATTCCAGACCGATGGCCCAGAGACAGCGAATGACAATCCGGGACGTGGCCGCCGAAGCGGGCGTCTCGATCCAAACAGTTTCGCGCGTACTCAACAGTCGTCCTGACGTCGCCCCAGAGACGCTGCGACGGGTCCAAGAGGTGATTCAGAAGACCGGCTATGCCCCAAATATGCTGGCTCGGAGCCTCACCCAGGGACGCAGCCATGTCCTGGGCGTCGTCGCCTATGGTCTCGAGTACTTCGGTCCATCGAGAGTAGTAACGGCGATCGAGCGGCAGGCGGCCGAGATGGGCTACGGCGTCTCGCTCAATCTCATTCTGGAACCCGAAACCGGCGACGTTGATCGTCTTCTCAACACGCTACGTGCGAGACAGGTGGACGGGATCATCTGGGCCATCCCCGAAGTTGGCGACAACCGCGCCTGGTCCCGCACCAAAGGCTCCGAGCTCCCGGTTCCGGTGATGCTCGTGGGCGGGATGGCAGATCTGCCCGCCCTCCCTTCGATCGGCATCGACAACGAGGCCATCGGGCGGCTGGCCACCGAACACCTTCTCGCCGGAGGGAGCAACAAGATCGCGATCGTCACCGGTCCGCTGAGCTGGTGGGAAGCCCAGCAGCGGTTGTTGGGTTGGCGCAAGACCCTTGCCACGAACGGTCTCGATGTTTCAGACCGGCTAGTCTTCGAGGGCGATTGGACCGTCACAGCCGGCGAGCACGGGCTCCAGCGCTTGCTCGACCGGTGCCCCGAGATCGACGCCATCTTCGCCAGCAACGACCAGATGGCCCTGGGGATCCTTTACGCAGCCCACAGGTTGGGGCGCAGCGTGCCCGACCAGCTGTCCGTGGTGGGCGTCGACAATATCGCCGAGGCCTCGCACTTCTGGCCGCCGCTGACGACCGTCTATCAGCCCCTCGGCGATGCAGGCGCACTTGCCGTCAAACAGATAGACCTGTTGATCGGCAAGTCCACACAGCCCCGGCGAACTCAGGACTTGCCGTCCGAGATGACGCTCCTCATGCCGGAGTTGATCGTTCGCGAGAGCGCCCGGTGCCTGGAGTCCGTGGTTCGGCCGGCAATTGAGCCAGCTCAACGAACTGCGGCGGCCGGCTCCTGACAGCCGCGGCGGCCCGCTCGTTCACACCCGCTCCTTCGGCCGTTGACACGAACGGCCACTCCTCTCTAATATCCCCGGGTCTGCCGGGAAGGCAGCCGTACACGAGGTGTGTTGTGCGAAATCTCTGCAAGACTGCGGCGGCAGCCACCCGAATGGGCGGCGGCGACGCCGTGCATGGGGGATTTGCGCCCACCGAGAGGTAGACCGAGGCGGTAGAGCCGCCGGATGAACCTCTGAGCCGTGGGCCAGATCGGGCCCCCGGCTTTTTTGATGCCCTCCGCCGACCGACGCGTCGCGTTTCGAGGGCGAAGCCGCGAGCCCTTCCCGCTTCCCCACTCCGCTCGCGGTCGTCCGTTCCGCGAGCCCACCCTCCAGGGAGGTGAAATGAGCATCGCGGTTCAGGAAACGACTCGAACGCCGAAGGCGGCATGGCCGTCGGCAGCGGAACCAGCCGCCCCGTCGGCGCCCGAGCTCCCACGAACCACCGCCGGACCGGCGGCACTCCTCGTCGAACACGCCACGAAGCGCTTCAAGGTGGAACGGCGGAAGCCGCCGGTCGTGGCCGTGGACGACGTCTCGATCCTGATGGAGCGAGGCGAGATCTACGGTCTGCTCGGCGCCAACGGCAGCGGCAAGTCGACCTTCATCCGTCTCGTCAGCGGTCTGCTGACTCTCGACGAGGGCCGGGTCGAAGTCTTCGGACACGATCTGGTCCGCGAGGAGATGGCGGTCAAAAGGCTGATCAATCGGGTCAGCGTCGACGCCGCCTTCTTCAAGAAGCTCTCGCCTGCCGAGAACCTCTCGTTCGCGGCTCGGCTCTACGGTCTCGACGCCGGCGCTGCCCGAAAGGAAGCGGTCCGGATCATGGCCAGGCTCGGCATCGGCGAGAAACGGATGAGCCGGCCCGTCGAACAGATGAGCCGGGGCATGCAGCAGAAGGTCGCCATCGCCAGGGCACTCCTGACGAGNNCCGCGCTCCAAGCTCGACGTCCAGGCTTTCATCGAGGAACTACAGGCCGATCACGACGCCACGATCGTTCTCACGACGCACGACCTTGCCGAAGCCGATCGGCTTTGTGGACGAATTGGAATCCTGGCCGGCGGTCGACTCACGGCGGAAGGCACGCCGGAGCGGCTCAAGGCCGAAATCGCAATTGAGGACGGCAGTCCGCCCACCCTCGAAAGCGTGTTCATGAAATATACCGGCCGCTCTCTCGACGACGACGTCGAAGAGAGCGGGCCCGACGACTGACATTCGAAAGGACACTACGTTGCAGTACCACGAATTGGCGCGCGTCATCCACGACGAGCGCCAGCGGGAGATCGAGCGCTGCCTGCGAATGCGGGCCGAGCGTGGGTCTTACCCGCCTGGACATTCGATACGACAGCCCATCGGTCGCCTGCTGATCCGCTTCGGATCTCTCCTCGCGGCCGAAGGCCCAATCGAGGCCGGGCAGTTCCGTTCGTCCGGCCAACCGGAGATACAACCATGACCACGATTACTCGAGAGGCCCGCGCGAGCTATGCCTTCGTCGAGCGCAACTTCAACCTGACCAGGCGCTACTTCGGCTGGGAAGTGGCCTTCCTCGTTTACGCGGTAGCCGGCGCCCTCTCGGTTTCGTTCATCGGCGCATCCGTCGGCGACCGCCGGCTGCTGATGCTCCTCGTCGTGGGCGCCGTCTTCTGGAATTACCTGTCGGTGGTCTTCCAGTCGATCGGCGACACCATCACCTGGGAGCGTTGGGAAGGCACGCTCGAGTACACCATGATGGCTCCGGTCCGACGCTCGGTGCAGCTGCTCGGATCGGCGCTGTACGCGGTCATCTACGGCCTGATCCACACCACGATCTTGCTCATCATCCTGGCGCTCTTCTTCTCGCTCGACCTCGGTCGAGCGAACGTCGGAGCGGCGGCGCTGTTCATGGTCGTCGGCTCGGCCAGCCTCATCGGCATCGGCATGCTGGCCGCGATCCTGCCGATGATGTCGGTCGAGCGGGGCTCGCAGATGGTCTTCGTCCTGCAGTCGTGCCTGCTGCTGGTCAGCGGCGTGTACTACCCGACCGCCATTCTGCCGGGCTGGATGCAACTGATCTCGCGGATATCGCCGGCGACGTACGTCCTCGACGCGATCCGGCGGGCGCTGATCGACGGCGCGCCCGTGAGTCAGCTCCTGCCCGACTTGTGGCCGCTGCTGGTCATGGCCTTCGTCTTCATCCCGATCGGGCTGTGGGGCTTCGGCAGGGCCGAGCGCTACGCCAAGCGGACCGGCAAGCTCAAGAGAGTGGGCTGAGGCCACGAACAGTCATCGATATCGACAACCAACATCGGCCGGATCCGGGCAAGACATGAGATCCGGCCGCCAGGAGGGAACGCATCCACTGTGATGGAAACTCTGGCACCTACTCCAATACTGGAACCTGAAGAGTTGCTCCACGACGGGCGCCGTCCGCGCGTGACGATCTCGGTCTCGCGTGCGACCGCCGCCCATCTCGAGGACTGGCTCACGGAAAAGCGACTGACGGCGGCCCATGAGGCCGCGCACTGCGCAGTTGCCCGCCTGACCGAGCCCGGATGGGCAGAGACCGACCGATGAATCCACACTCGTTGGGAAGCGGCACTCCGGGGGCCCCGGATCAACTCTCCTACTCCCTTGTTTCGTGGGGCTGGGACGACCGCTGGGCGGCCGAGTTCGCGCCGTTCGCCGATTCCGACATGTGGCCAGCCAGAGTCACCGCCCAGCACCGCGGCGTGTGGATCGTGATCGGCGAGAAGGGCGAGACCGCGGCGTCGCCGACCGGCAAGCTGCGTCGCGCCGCCGGCGACTCGGAGTACCCGACCGTTGGGGACTGGGTCGCGTGCATCGAGTCGCCCCACGAAGGCGTGGCGGCGATTCACGCAACGCTGCCGCGGCGTTCCGCATTCCGCCGCAAGGCGGCCGGGTCTCGGCCCGGGGCGCAGACGATCGCGGCGAACGTCGACATCCTCCTGGTCGCGACCTCGCTCAACGCCGACCTCAACCCTCGCCGACTTGAACGCTACGTGACCATGGCTCGGGAGTCGGGCGCGGAGCCGGTGCTGCTGCTCACCAAGGACGATCTCGTCGAGGACGGCGCGGCCGTCGTCGAGAGGCTCACCGACCAGTTGCGCATCCCCGTTGTGGCCTTGAGCTCGCACACCGGAGCAGGGATCGAAGCCATTCGGCCGTGGCTGCTGCCGGGCCGGACGGTCGCGCTCGTCGGCTCGTCGGGGGTCGGCAAGTCGACGCTCCTCAACCACCTGGCCGGTGCGGAGCTGATGGAAACCCGTGAGATTCGTGAGGACGACGGGCGAGGACGCCATACCACCAGCCACCGCGAGCTGTTCCGCCTGCCCGGAGGGGCGCTGATGCTCGACACGCCGGGCGTCCGCGAGATGGGGCTCTGGGAAGCCGACGAAGGGCTCGACGAGACCTTCGACGAGATTCTCGAGCTGGCCGATCGCTGTCGCTTCCGCGACTGCGGCCACGGGAGGGAGCCCGGCTGCGCCGTCCAGGCGGCGATCCTGGCCGGCGACCTCGACGAGGCTCGCCTTCGAAGCTACCAACGATTGAGCGAGGAGCTGGCCGGCCAGGCATCGGAGGCCGAACGGCGCGAGGCCAAGAGGCAGTTCTTCAAGTCGGTCCAGGTCAACGCCCGGGCCCGGGCCAGGATCGAGAACAGGGCTTCGCGGGATCGGTGAAGGCGCCTTGACCCGGCGGAGGCGCAACTTCATCCTGGTGGCATGGGCGGGAGGCGGAGTCCTGGACCGGCGAGCGCAATCGCGCCGGCCCTTGCCCTCCTCTGTGCCTCATGCTCCGGCGCGGCGCAGTCGCCCGCGCAATCCGCCCCGGCGGTCGATACAGGGAGGGAGACGGCGATGGCCGGTTTCGTGCTCACCAGCCCCAGCTTCGAAGAAGGTGGAGCCATTCCCGGCCGCCACTCATGCGACGGCGCGAACGTTTCGCCGGCCCTGGCCTGGCAGGGCGCTCCGCAGGGAACCGTTTCGCTGGCGCTGATCGTCGACGACCCGGATGCCCGCAACTTCATCCACTGGGTCGTCTTCGACATCCCCGGCGCCTCGGCGGGCTCCCTGCCTGAGGGCCTCCGCGCGACCGACGCGCCGCCGCAGGGCCGCAACGACTTCGGCCGGCCCGGCTACGGCGGGCCCTGTCCGCCGAGCGGTACGCATCACTATCGATTCACGCTCTGGGCACTGTCGTCGCGGCTCGGACTGAATGGAACGCCGTCGGCGGCGGAGGTGCGGACCGCCTCCACGACGCGAATCCTCGGCCAAACGACGCTGACCGCGACGTACACACGCCAGTAGCTACTCTCCGGCAGCCGCTTCCTCGGCCTCGAGCCGCTCCTTTAGAGAGGCGAAGGCCTGATCCCCGGCCTGCTGAATCGGGCCCTGGATCATCGGCTCGAAGCCGCCCAGCATGCCGCCGAGCGTCACATCGGCGAGCCAGGAGGCCGCGGTCAGCTTGGGGCCGAGCTCGGCCAGATCGATGGAACCAGTGCCGTTGATGGGCCCGCCCATGATCTGACCCTCGATGCTCGCGGCGATCCGAGCGGGGGCATTCGTTTCGGTGATCGCGAGGTCCAGGACGACGTTCAGCGGCATCACCCCCGACGGCGCCGAGACCGTGACCTTGTAATGGCTGTCGTCGATCTTCTCGATCTGGGCCTGACCCGATGAGTTCGACTCGGCCGCGCGGTTCGGGTTGCTGATCGTCTCCCAGACACGCTGGCGGCTCGCCGCAATCCCGGTTTCCCCTGACAGATGCATCGTTCCTCCTGGGAGCTCCGCGGTCGCAGATCGCCGCAGGGGCATCGTAGCGGGTTGAGCGCGCCATCGCGGCGCCCCTCTTACGCCCGGCTTACAAATGGCCTGCGGACCCGGCGGCGGCCGACGTATGCTCCGCGCATGAAAACCATCCTCGTCGTCGACGATGAGCGCAACATCGTGGAGCTGGTCCGCCTGTATCTCGAGAAGGAGGGCTTCAACGTCGTCTCCGCCAGCGACGGCGAGGCGGCCCTGGTGCAGTACGAGCGCGCCGAGCCGGACCTTGTCGTCCTCGACCTGATGCTGCCCAAGCTCGACGGCTTCGAGGTCTGCCGCGAGCTGCGTCGACGAGGCGACGTGCCGATCCTGATGCTGACGGCTCGATCGGAGGACATCGACGCCATCGTGGGCCTCGAACTCGGGGCCGACGACTACGTGACCAAGCCGTTCAACCCCAGGGCGCTGGTTGCCCGGGTCAAGGCGATCCTGCGCCGGACCGACGCCACAGCCAGGGGCGGGCGGCCAATCCAGGTCGGTGAGTTGCGCATCGACCCTCGCCGGCGGGAGGCCTCCATAGGCGATCGACGGCTCGAGCTTCGAGCCCGCGAGTTTGATCTGCTGGCGGCGCTTGCACGCGACCCCGGCGTGGTCATGACTCGCGACGCATTGCTCGAGGACGTGTGGGGCACCGACTTCCCGGGCGAAACGCGGACCGTCGACGTCCACGTTGCAGAAGTTCGCAAGAAGCTCGGCGACGATGGCCCGCAGGTGGAGACGATCCGCGGCCTCGGCTACCGGCTCGTACCGCCGCCTCGAGCGACCGCCGGTGCGGCCCCTGCCGAACCGACCTCGGCCGCCGACTAGGTCCCGGCGCCGATGGTTCCCCGCAGCCTGAGCAAGAGGATATTCCTCGCCTTTGCGGGGCTCGGCGTCGCGATGCTGGTCACCGTCAGCGGCTCGCTCTTTCTGGTTCTGCGCGACGCCCATCAAGACGAGACCAAGCAATCACTCGGGTATGTGGTCGTCTCTTTCGAGGCGTCCCTCGTAAGGAACCCCGTGACGGGACAGGGCGGATTGGAGCAGCGGGTTCAGGACGAGACCGCACAACTCGTGACCGACGGCGGTTTCGTGCTCGTCCAGGGCCCCCGTGGCGCAATCAGCGTCGTGGCCGGCGGCCCTTCCTCGACCCTCATGCCGACGCCGCCTGTGGGAGTCAAGAACTACATCGACACGCTCACAACGTCGGATGGCCAACGGTACGTGTTCATCGAGACCACCGCCAACGCGACTGGGGGCTTCAAGCTCCTCTTCGCCACACCTGACACCTCGACCCAGCAGGCGCTCGACGACATCGGCAGAACGCTGTGGATGATCGTGATCGTCCTGCTGGTCATCGGCATACCGATCGCCTGGCTCCTGGCTCGCTCGGTCACCGCCCCGATGCGCCGCCTGGCCAAGGCCGCGCGCGACCTGCCGGCTACTTCCGGGGAGATCGAGCCGCTCCCACTCGAAGGGCCGACCGAAGTCAAGGTTCTCACCGAACGCTTCAACGCCATGGCCGACGAGCTGGCTTCGACCAGGCACGAAGAGACGGCCATGCTGGCCAACCTGCGCCACGACCTGCGCACGCCGCTCACCAGCATCGGCGGTTACGCCGAGGCGATCGCCGACGGAACGGCAAAGGGCGAGCGTGCGGTGGCCGCCGGACGCACGATCGCCGAGGAGGCCCAACGGCTCGAGCGCCTGGTCGGCGAACTCGGGGTCGTCGAACGGCTTCGCGACGGTCCGGCGGCGCTCCGACCGGAGGCCCTCGACGCGACCGAGCTTGGCGGCGCCGCCGCGTCGAGGTTCGAGAGCCGTGCGGCCGCACAGGGCGTGACCATCGAGACGGCCGGCGCCACTGCCGGCGAGCCGAAGCTGGCCTTCAGCGGCGATCGGCTGGCCGTCGAGCGGATCCTTCAGAACTTGCTCGACAACTCGCTATCGGTTCTGCCCAAAGGCGGCCACGTCTGGCTGCGCGCCGCGCCTCTGGCGATGCCGGACCGGGCCCCCGGGATCTCCTTCAGCGTCACCGACGACGGCCCGGGCTTTCCTCCGGGAACTACGGAGAAGGTCTTCGAGCGGTTCTTCCGCGCCGATCCCTCGCGCCAAGGCAGCGGCTCGGGGCTGGGTCTCGCGATCGTCCGCGAGCTGGCTCGCGCCCACGGCGGCGAAGCCTGGGCCGAAAACGTCGCCCCGCACGGCGCCCGCGTCACGGTCCTGATGCCGATCGTCCCGGCCGTGCCGGCGGCGGAGACGGCCGAGCCGCCCGCCGGCTAGCTGCTCCGCCGCGAACCCACCGCGCCCCGCCTCCCGTGGCATAAGCCACGCGGCCGTTATCCTTGCGCCG
The DNA here is from genome assembly GCA_003157875.1 of Chloroflexota bacterium. Classification (GTDB taxonomy): domain Bacteria; phylum Chloroflexota; class Limnocylindria; order Limnocylindrales; family CSP1-4; genus Fen-1039. The sequence goes on along the minus strand of PMKV01000070.1, from coordinate 14,952 downwards.
TGAGCGACTCCCCTACTCCGACCGGACCCCCGGCTCAGATCTCCCACCTGGTTCGCGAGCGAATGGAGGCCCGCGGTCGCGGGGACTGGGCGACCGCCGACGCCCTGAAGGCCCAGATCGAGGCCGCCGGCTGGCGGATCGTCGACCACGGCAATCGAACCAGCGTCAGCCCGGCGGCTCCGGCAACCGTCGACGTCTCCGGCGAGCAGCGCTACGGATCCGCGGCGGCAGTGCCATCGCTGCTCGACGAGCCGGCCACGACGCCCTGGACGGTAGTGATACTGGCATCGGAGCAGCCCGATCGCGTCTCGCGGCTTCTGAACGCGCTTCGGGCCCATGCCCCGGCCGGAACCGGGGTTGTGCTCGTGGCCAACGACCCGAGCGAGGCCCAGGCCGCCGCCCTGGTCGCGCAGTCGGCGGATCGGGCGCCCATCGGCGGCGCCCTCCCGGAGGTGCTTCGGACCTCGACACGGCTCGGGTACGCGGCCGCTCTAAACATCGGCCTGCGCCGCGCCGGCGGGGAGTTCGTGCTCCTCGCCGACGGCAGCGCTTGGCCGACCGGCGACGCCCTGAGCCCACTCGCGGCCGCCCTCCACGATCCTGCGGTCGCGGCCGCCGGCGGCTTCGGGTTGGCCGCCGCGGAACCCGGCCCGCTTCGACCCAACGCCCTTGACCGCATGAAGTCGGCCGCCGCCACCACAGCCGCGGCCGAAACCACTGCCCTCGAGGGCGCGTGGCTTGCCTTCCGCCGTTCGGACTACCGCGACCTCGGCTCGCTCGACGAGCATTTCGTCACGCCGGCCTGGCTCGATCTGTGGTGGACGCTGAGGTTGCGCGCCGGCGAGGAACCGGAAGGTGCCGAGTACGTGGAGCCCGAGGGCGACGCCGAGTCGGGCGAGTCGGCCGCCCCCGAATCGGCGACGGCGGAGCCTCCGCGGATCGAGATGCCGGCGCCGCGTCGGGCCGTCCTGCTCGAGCTCCCACTCGCTCGCGACGAGGTCGCCTGGCCGCCCGACAGGTCGCGCCTCAACCGCCGCAACATGTACCGCGTGCTCGACCGATTCGGCTGGCGCGAAGACCTGGCCTGAAGGTCGGCTACTTGATCGTCAGACGCGGCGCAGCGAGGACCGACGTCGTCTGGCCGGCCACGTGCCCCAGGGGCTGCTGGTAGAACTGCTGCCAGCGACTCGTGCCCATCGCCACGCCGATCAGGATGACCGCGACCAGCGCTGCGACGCCGCCGACCCGCAGGAGAGCCGTCTGGACGGACGGGCGACCGCCGCCGGGCGTGTGCCACATCGATGCCAGCGTGGCCACCTGCCCCGGCGGCAGGATGAACCCCAGCCAGAGTCCTGCCAGCAGCCCGCCGACGTGGGCGTAGTTGTCGACGTTCAGGAGCCCCGAGAAGCCGATCACCAGGTTCAGCACGATGAGGATGCCGACCTGCGCGGCGATCGCGCGCGACTGGGCGTCGAGGATGGCGTGATGGAAGCGCGTTGCCACCAGAACCACGCCGAAGAGCCCGAAGATGGCTCCCGAAGCGCCGACGCTCCAACCCTCCGGCCCAAACAAGAAGCTCGACGTGCTGGCGGCCACGCCGCAGACCGCATACAGGGCCAGCATCAACAACGACCCATACATGCGTTCGACGAGTTGGCCGGCGTACCAGAGGGCGTACATGTTGAACAGGAGATGGAGGATGTCGGAAGGGTCGTGGACCAGGGTCACGGACAGGAGCCGGTAGTAATCGCCGTTGGCCACCAGGAAGGGATGGAGGGCCAGCTGGCCCTCGAGCGACGAGGGATTGATGACCTGGAAGCCGCCCACGACCGTGAGAGCGCCCGACATCGCCGCCAGGGAAGTCACGACCGTCACCGCGATGATCAGGTAGGTCATGAAGGCCGGCAGCGTGTCGCCCCGGCTACGGGCGAAATAGCGGTTGGCCGCCCCCGCGTTGCCGGTCTCCTTGTTCAGCCAGCCAAGCCGTGAGGCGATCTCCGCCTTGTCCTCCCTGGGAGCGCGCTTCTCGCACTGGTGGTAGGCATCTATGGCGCCGCGGACGTCACCCTCGCGGACGCGGGCGGCGGCAACCTGACGCCAGGCCCGATATGCCACCGGCGTCTCACCGAAGCTCGTGGCGCGCTCCCAGGCTTCGCGAGCCTCGGTCTCACGATCGAGCCGGTACAGGGCGTTACCGATGCCGTAGTAGCCGGCGGCCGACACGTCGCGCTCGGAGCTCCCGAGCGCACGCGCGTAGAGAGCCAGGGCATCCTCGGGCTCGCTGCGCTCCATCAGGTCGTCCGCCTGAGAAATGGCGGCGATGGCCGTGGCTCGATCGAGCGGGGTGCGGGCCGTAGGGTCGAATCCCGGCGGCAGGGCTGTTCCGCCCTCGATGCGAAGCCCGTTTGTGGCGCGATCCATAGGCCGGCACTCTACAGGAAGCGGGCGCGACCTACTCGACGATCGGCTCCCAGCCGGAGGATGCGACCGCCTCCGCGAAGGCGGCGCGCGGATCGACCCCCGCGTCGAGGGCGCCGGCGAAGATGCCGACGAGCCGGCCGAACGAGCCGTCGTCCTCCGCCGGGGCTTCGAGCAGAGTCGCGTCGGCCGGAACCGCCGGCGGCTTCGCCCCGGCCGGTACCAGCACGATCAGGCGAGCGGCGGCGTATGCGGCGCCCTCGACGGCCGCGACGATCCCGGTCTCGGCCAGTGGATCAGCCACGACGATGACGCCCGCGGCAGGCAGGAACCGCAGAGCCAGCTCCACGTCGGCGGCTTCCAGCATGGGTCGAGCTGCGGCGTCTTCGGGAAGGAGCAACGCCTCCGGCGTCTCGGCGTCAACCTCCGCGAGGTCGTCGTCTGTGGCGACGGCCGCCAGAACCGGCGTGGGCCGGACCGGATCGCGCAGCAACGCCGCGTGGCCGATGCCGAGCCGGCCGAGCGCCACCACGACGGCGTCGCCTGCCCCATCGTTGCCGACCTTCCCTACCAGCTCGACGGCGCTGCCCCGCCCCTTCGCAGCGGCCGCGACCTCAACCGCCAGGCCGCCGGCGCATTGCTCACCGTCGGGTGAGTCGGCGTAGGCGGGCAGCCCGACCACGACGATCAATCGGCCGCCTCCTCTCCCTCGCCGGACTCGACCGGGACTTCATCGGTGACGACCTCGAGCTCGCCGAAGCCGGCCGACTCGAGTTCGGCCGCCACGACGTCGGCATCGCCGACGGCCACGATCGCCAGCCGATCGGGATGGATGTGGTCCTGCGCGGCCTGCTGGACGGCATCGATCGTGACGGCCTCGACCGCGGGCCGGTATCGGGCCAGCTCATCGTCGGGTAGCTCGTGGATGAACAGACCGTCGAGGGCGGCCACGACCGCGCCGGGTGTCTCGAAGCGCAGCGGGAAGACGCCGACCAGGTAGTCGCGGGCCGCGGCCAGCTCGGTCTCGGTGACCTTCGTCTCGCGAATTCGGCGCAGCTCCGAAAGGCACTCGGTGATCGAGGGCACGGTCGCGGCCGTCTGGACGGCGGTTCGGACCGAGAAAGGGCCGGCCCCTCGGCGCATGTCGAAACCGGCGCCGATGCCGTAGGTGTAGCCCTTCTCCTCGCGCAGGTTCATCTGCAGGCGTGAGTTGAACAGGCCACCCAGGATGGCGGCCATGACCTGGACCGCGTGGAAGTCGGGCCCCCTCCGTGCCAAACCGACGTGCCCGATCCGCAGCTCTGTCTGGACCGAGCCGGGCCGGTGGTAGAGGCGGACGATCGGATGATCCACGGCGGAGGCGGCCGATGGAACGTCGGCGGCAACCGACGTCGGAGCAGCCGTCGCCCTCGAGCTTGAACCAAGATGCGCCAGCGGCGAGCCGAGGGCGCCGAGCACCTGGGCCGTCGTCACGTCGCCGCCAACGATGATTGCCGTCCGTCGGGGATCGAGAAGCGTGCGGTGGACGCCGCGCAGGGCTTCGACGCCCAAACGCGGCACGCTCGCCTCGTCGCCCGCGGCCGGTCGCGAGTACGGCGACTCCGGCGCGTACAGCGTCGCGGTGAAGGCCCTGTCGACGCGGCGCCGGGAGTCCGCCATGACCTGGAGCAGATCGTTGAGTCGCTCCTCGCGGAGCCTGGCCACGTCGGCCTCCGGGAAGGTCGGCCGCTCGACCAGCTCACCAAGCAGCGCCAACGCCGCACCCAGTCGAGGCGCCGCCACTTCGACGGAGGCGACAACGGCATCCCAGCTGGCGTCGACGTTGAGTGTCGCGCCGAGGCGTTCCGCCGCTTCGGTCAGGGCCACACCCGGATAGTGTTCGGTGCCTTCAGTCATCGCCCGCGCCGCCAGGATGGTGGCGCCCGCCAGATCCGCCGGCTCGTCGCCGGCTCCCCGCCGCACGATGAGGTTGGCCGATACCAGCGGACGTCCGGGGATGTGCACGGTGAGGAGCTGCATCCCCGAGGGCAGTACTGTTCGATCGAACTCCGGGAACGTGTATCGACGCGGCCGGCCCGGCGAGGGTCGAACGGCGAGGATCTCTTCGAGCGTCATGCCGCGGTCTCCGCGTCGTTGGTGGTGGCCGCGGCTTCCCCGCCCGGCACATACGTCAGCACGACTCGGTTGTCCGGCCTCAGCAGCTCCGCGGCGGCGGCCTGGATGTCGGCCGCCTCGACGGCCAGGTAGCGGCCGAGCTGGCGGTTGATCATCTCCGGGTCGTCGAGCAGCGTGGCGTACATGGAGAGCCGATCGGCCCGCTCGTCGACCCGCTGAAGCGCCTCCAGCTCGAACGTCTCGATGAGAGCCCGAGCCCGGGCAAGCTCGTCGTCCGTTACCGGCTCTCGACCGAGCAGCTCCAGCTCCTCCTCGAAGGCCCGCTCGACGACATCCGGATCGACTCCGGGTCGAACCGTCGCCTGTCCGGCTGCCAGCGATGCGCCGCCGATCAGGCCGAGGGCGAAGAACGAGACATCCTGGGCGATCTCCTCATCGCGGACCAGGCGCCGGTACAGGCGGCTGCCCTTTCCGCCGGCCAGGATCTGGGCCGCGACTTCCAGCGCGTCGAGGCGCGGATCGCCCATGGCCGGAGCTCGGAAGCCGAAGAAATGGCGCACCAGCGGCACGCGATCCTGAACCACTTCTCGCGATTCCGACCCCAGGATCGGCGGCAAAGACATGTCGCCGAGCGGCGGGATCGCCGGGTTGGCCGGGATCACGCCGAAGTAGCGCTCCGCCCAGGCCCGCGCCGCGGCCGGATCCACGTCACCGACGATGGACAGGACCGCGTTGTTGGGCGCGTAGTAGGTTCGGAAGAATGTGGCGACGTCCTCGAGCGAGGCGGCGTCCAGGTCGTCCATCGACCCGATCGTGGGGTGGTGGTACGGATGCTCCGGCGGGAAGAGATGCTCCTGGAGCTTATGGAACCAGTCCCCGTAGGGCCTGTTGTCGTACGAGGAACGCTTCTCGTTCTTGACGACGTCGCGCTGGTTGTCCAGGTTCTCCTGGTTGAGCGCGTCGAGCAATGTGGCCATGCGATCGGCCTCGAGCCAGATGGCCAGCTCGAGCTGATGACTCGGCACGGTCTCGAAGTAGTTGGTGCGGTCGAGCCAGGTGGTGCCGTTCATCGTGCCGCCGGCTCCCTGGATGAGGGCCATGTGCTCGGCCTTGGCCACGTGGCCCGAGCCCTGGAACATGACGTGCTCGAAGAGATGGGCGAAACCGGTCTTACCTGGGACCTCGTGCTTGGAGCCGACGTTGTACCAGATGTTGACCGCGGCCACGGGCGCCAGGTGATCCTCCGAGACGATCAGCCGCAGGCCGTTGGCCAGACGCTCGTCGGTGAACCTGACACTTGGGGCGCTCATTCGGGTCGGGCTCCTACTTGGGCGCGCCGCTCCGTTCGCGGCGGTCACGCGAGTGCTGGCCATTGTACGGGGCGGACCAGGACCGGGCTCGCGTCCACGCCCTGCGGCGCGAGATCGAGCAAACCGATCCGCCGGGAAAGGGCCGCCGTGCTCGGCGCGAGCGGCGGGCCATTCTTGCCTTACGACTAACATGTGTTAGTCTTCTATCTAACATCACCCATCAAGAAGAAGCACCATGGCAGCCACCCGAAACCCAACCGGCGCACCCACCAGGCCGAGCGGACTCGTTCGCCCGGGGCTCACCGCCGCCGCCCTCCCCTCCGTGGAGCTGGATCCTCGGACCGGCTTTGACTTCCTTACGAGCGCCTGCAACGACTGCGGCGAGCTCGAGGACCTGCTACCGGAGGACCGGCGCTGGCTCGAGGAGTCGCGCGCCGCGCTGGCCGCCCAGGTGGGAGCGGGTTCATCGGTCGAGAGCTGCGGTGGATTCGTGGCCGAAACCGGCCGGATGATGATCGGACGCCCGGAGCTGCGCACGGCGCGGGATGTCGTCGATGCCATAGATGCCATGAGAGACTCGGAGCTGCTCGAGACGATGGTCGGCGAGCTGCTCGAGGACCAGGAGCTGGGGACCCTGACCCGTCGAGCCATCGACGGCGACGCGGCCGCATACGCCGACCTGCAGGCAAAGCTGGAGTCGGTCAAGGGCCACTCCGTCATCCCCGGATCGTTGGCCGACATGACCCGCATGGCTCGCGTCGTGGTCCATTTCTGGTTGCCTCGCTACGAGACCGTGGAAGCCCGCGTCGGCCGAATGCTCGACAGGGACGTGGCCGCCCGTCGGCTGGACGACTCCGTGCGCGATCCGATCGGCTTCGTCGAGCGGACCACCAACGGCATCAGGCTTGTTCCCGAGCAGCGGATCAGGCGCATCGTGCTGGCGCCGAGCTACTTCGGCCGTCCGTACAACTCCCTCTCGAAGGTCCGCGACGTGCAGATGATCTGCTACCCCATCGCCGATTCGGCGCTGGGAGCGGCCGATCGAGTCGCGCCCCCGGCTGCGACGGTCCGACTGTACCGAGCCCTCGGCGACAGCAGCCGCCTGCGGATCCTGCGACTCCTGGCCGAGAGGGACCGCTACCTGACCGAGATCGCCAACGAGCTCGAGTTGAGCAAGCCGACCATCAAGCACCACCTTGCCCTGCTGCGAGCGGCCGGCCTGGTGACGCTCACCGACCAGGGCAACCTGACCTACTACAGCCTGCGCCACGACCGGGCCGAAGAAGCCGGCGTGGAGCTCAGGGCCTACCTGGCCCACTGACCCGGAGACATACGATGCTGAGCTCGACCAAGCTTGTGTTAGATACACAACTAACTGACGTTACTTCCTCTTCTAACTCTGGAGGATCCCAGAATGTGGTATGACATGCCTGAACAGAGGCTGGAGTATGTCAAGGGGAGGCAGTCGCAGCTGCGTTCGCAGGCCGCCGCCGAGCGTGCCGTCGCGCCCCGAGCGAAGGCTGCCGACCACGGCTTCACGGGTTTGCACCTTCGCGTCGGAACGCTCCTGATCGTGATCGGACGTACGCTCTACGAAGACGAGGTCCTCGCTCCGACCTACCGCTGAGCAACCGCCTCGAGGGAACACGGTGACCGGCGCCCTGGCCAGGTACCTGCGCAGCTTCACGGGATTCAGCCGTGACGCTCGCCTCTTCCTGCTGACCACGGTCGTCTTCGGCTCTGCCACCAGCCTGTACTGGCTCGACTTCAACCTCTACCTCGAGTCGATCGGCCAGGGCTCGCTGATGGGGCCGATACTGGCCACGTCGATGCTCGCGGGCGTCGCGGTAGCGCTCCCGGCCAGCGCACTCTCCGACCGATTCGGGCGGCGGAGGGTCATGGCCGTCGGGATCGCCCTGGTGGCTACAGCGCTGCTGGCGTTCCTGCCCGGGCGGGTCGAGCTGTTGTTCCTCGGCGCCGCGACGCTGGGCGCGGGCTCTCAGATCGTCGGCGTCGTGCAGATCCCCTTCATCGCCGAGCACACCCTGCCGCGTCAGCGCAACGAGTACTTCGCGGTCTGGTCGGCGCTGGGGTTCATCACCTCGGTTGTCTCGGCCATCGTCGGCGCCGCGGGCGCGACCGAGCTGGCGGCGCGCCTCGGTCTTGGGTCCGCTCAGGCGCCGTACCAGATCCTGCTGACGGGCGTGGCGATCCTGGGCATCCTGGCGCTCGGGACCGTCTACATGCTCACCAGCGATCGACCGGCAGGCAACCGCGAGAGAACCCCGCAGGGCAACAGATTCGGCCTGGTCCTCCTGGACCGCCGGCTCTTCTTCCGGCTCCTCCTGCCCGGCTTTCTGACTTCGTTGGGCGCCGGCCAGCTGATCCCGTTCCTCAACTACTTCGTCAAGACGAAGTTTGACCTCGACCTGACTTCGGTCAACAGCGTCTTCGCGCTGGCGAGCCTGGGGACGGCCATCGCAATCCTGGCGCAACCGGCCCTGGCGCGCCGCTTCGGCCGGATCGGATCGATCGTCCTGGTCCAGGGGGCGAGCATCCCGTTCCTGGTGGTATTGGGCTTCTCGCCGGTGTTGTGGACCGTCGTCGTGGCCCTGACCGTGCGGAACTCGCTGATGAACGCCGGCAGCCCCATCTTCGACGCCTTCGCCATGGGCCGGGTATCAGCCGCCGAGCGCGCCACGCTCGCCGCCGGGATGTCGCTGCTGTGGTCGCTCGGCTGGGTTATCGCGCCGCTCTACTACAGCGCGCTGCAGGCGACTCTCGGCTTCACCGCCGGCTTCGCCGTCGACTTCGTCACGATCATCGTCATCTACACGATCGCCACCGCGCTGCTGTGGACCTGGTTCCACGGCGATGATGCGCTTGCACGCGAGCTCAATGAGCCGGCGGAGATGCTCGCCGGGCCGATTCAGACCGAAGCTCCGGCCCTGCTGGAGCACGCCTGATCGGCGAACAAGGGCGGCTCGCCCGGCGGCAGTCCCTACCGCGCCGACAGGATTGTGTCTATCGCCGCGGCAACCGTCACGTAGTCGACGGAATCCAGGAGCTTTCCGTTCACCGCGACTGAAGGGGTCTCGTACACGCCGGCGGACTCGGCCGCGGCAGACTCAGCTTCCACGTCGGACGCGTGGGCGTTGCCAGCGACGCAGCCCTGGAAAGCGGTCATATCGAGCCCGGCGCGGCGGCCAATCTCCAGAAGGCGCCCCGTCGAATAGCTGCCACCGGCTTCCTGGCCCTGATTGGCGAAGAGCCAGTCCTGGAAGGGCCAGAACTTGCCCTGGTCGGCCGCACACGAGGCCGCGTTGGCCGCGTCGGCCGACTCGGTACCTCCCATGCTGGAATCGATCACTACGTAGTCCCGGACGATGACCTTGACCTTGCCCGACCTGACGTAGCTGTCGATGAGCTGGGGCATGACATCGGCGTTGAAGTCCAGGCAGGGCGGACACTGATAGTCGGCCCAGACTTCGACGGTCACCGGAGCGCTCGACGGGCCAAGGGTTCGGCCGTTGGTCGGAATGTCGGCGGGAGTGGTCAGGGACGGCGCGACGATGTCTCCCGGAGGGACCGACGGCCCCGCCTCCAGCCTGTTGACGGCAGGTGTCGCTCCGGCTCCCGCGGAACGACTTCCGCGGGCCACGACGACCAGGGCGCCGGCCGCGAGAATCAGAATGAGCCCTGCCGCCAGCAGGACCAGGGCGATGGCCGTGTTGTTCCTCCGTGTCGGGACGGGCGCATAGCCATAGCTGGTCTGGAAGGTCGGCTGCCATGCGTACCCGGGAGCCTGCGAGTAGTCCGGCGGCTGACCAGGGCCTGGGGTTGGGGGGCTGCCCCACGGCTGGCCGTAGCCTGGCGGCTGGCCGTAGGCCGGGTCTTGCGGGCTACCCCACGGCTGGCCGTAGGCCGGTGGCTGGCCGTAGGCCGGTGGCTGCGTGGCGTCGGTGGCCGGCGCTAACGTTGTCTGGTCCGCGACCGCGGCTTGCGGTTCCGACGCCGAATTGAGGGCCCGCCCGCACGCCAGACAGAAGCCGGCAAAGGCGGCGAGCTGCGCGCCGCAGAACGGACAGGTAGCCGGGATCTGGCTGGAAGCGTCGGTCATGGAGCGTTCCCTCGAATTCGGGGCCCCGCAAACGTCCCCGCCGCAGGTCGCAAGTGACAAGGTACTTGGCCTGCGCCGAGTCTAGCGATCCGGCGAAACCGGGGCATGCCGGCTGTGCTCCCGCCCGGCGATTGCCCGCTTAAGTCAGGAATTGGCCCCGGCGGTCGACCCGGCGAGGGCGGCCCGGCGGGCCGGGTCCGCCAGCAGGGTTCGGAAGAGCGGGTCGGCGCCGGCACGAACCGCCAGCTCGGGGCGCCATCGCCCGGCTTCGCTCAGCAGGTCGATCGCCTGGTCGTTGGCGCGGGCGGCGACGGCCAACGCAGCTCTGGCATAGGCGACGAACGGGTCGCGCAGGGCATGGCGGGGCAGGGTCTCGAGAGCGGCTCTCGCCTCCCCCACTCCTCCGAGCTGGATCTGGCATACAGCCAGCTCGGCCCGGGCGCGCGGGTCGCTGGGACGGGGCGCCGCGGAGTCGACCAGGAACTGCAGCGCAACCTGGGCGTTGCCGGCCATCCGCTCGACCAGCCCCATCGTCTCGTGGTAGGAAGGATGCCGCGGCTTGTCGGCGAGAGCCCGACGGATCTCGACCCTCGCCTCGTCGAAACGGCCCAGGTCGCACAGGATCAGTGCCCGCTGCTCGTGCATCGCGGCATCGCCGGGGGCACTCCCAATGAGTGCGTCGATATCGCGGAGAGCGAGGTCCTCCCGTCCGAGCGTGTACTCGAACATCGCCAGATACGACTGCAGTACTCGAGCGACGCTCGGGTTCGTAGCAGTCCGCAGAGATTCGGCGACCAGCGTGTAGCCATCGGCGTGGCGATTCGCGTCATAGAGCGCGGCAGCCTGCTGGATGGCAGCCCCGGCAGACGGCAGTCTCAGCAACGCCGCGAGATCGGCGTCGGCTTCGGAGGTTCGTCCGAGGCGCCGGCGGACGTAGGCAAGCCCCCGAAGGGCCCGCGCATCGACGGGGTTGGCTCGGGCGACTTTGTCGTAGCCCCATTCGGCGTCCGCGTAGCGACTCATCAGCCGCAGCGCGTCGGATGCGAGCAGGACCGGCACGGTCTCCGTAGGGTGATCCGCCATGGCCACCCGCGCGGCATGGAAGGCCTCCTCGTAGCGGCCCGCGACGAGGAGGTCATTCGGCGAACCGGCCGCCTTGACGCCCGACACCGCGGTCGCTCGCATAGTGGCCTGCAGAAACCGCCAGCCCGCGAAGAACCCGACCACGAAGGCCCAGTAGTAGAGGCCGGCAAGAATCAGGGCGACGAAGACGAGGCCCACGACGACCATTCCCACGATGCGGCCGGCCGTCTCCGCCGGGCGTCCGAGGACGATCGTCGTCAGCTCCGCGACGATCGCGCCGCCGTCGACGCCGGGGAACGGCAGCAGGTTGATCAGGCTCCAGCCCAGGTTCACCCACAGCAGGTCCTCGACGATCGGGTTCGTGGCCAGTCGCGGAGCGCCGAGCGCGGCCAGGCCCACGATCCCCCCGACGATCAGGCCCATCCCGGGTCCCGCGACCGCCACGAGGATGTGCTGCCGGGGCGTGACTCGTGTCCCGAAGGTCAGGCCTCCGCCGCCGTGCAGCACGATCGACGGCTTTACGCCGAAGTAGTCGAAGACCGCCGCGTGGCCCAGCTCGTGGAGCAGCACGGATCCGGTGACCACCGCCATCCACGCCGGCAACTCCTCGGGAGTACGCCACAGCGCGCCGAGGACCAGCATGATGACTATGAAGTCGATACCGATTGCGATCGGTACGTCGAGAAGCTTGAACCTCAGGGCCACGGTTTCCCCTTCTGCTAGCCGAACGAAATCGCGCCTCTGGGCTTGCCGGGCTCCGGCACCCACTCGCCGAGAGAAAGGACCTCGGCCAGTCCTGGTCTCAGATTTGGATCAAGCGCCTCGGCAGCCGCCACGGCCGTCTCGATCGCGGTAAGGCACAGGATGCCTTCCGCGGTGGCTGCGAGTCGAATCTCGGCTGCGTCGCGGACCGGGCCGGATTTGGGGGCCGGCGTGTTGACGACGAGCCTGACCGTGCCGCCGGCGATGAGGTCGAGGATGGGCACGCGGCCTTCCACGGCCTTCTCCCCGACCTTGGCCACGACCTGGGCCTCGTAGCCCAGCTTCGACAGCTCGGCGGCCGTGCCCGAGGTTGCGGCGAAACGGTAGCCGGCGCGGGCCAGGGCGCGGGCAACTCGCGGCAACTCGCCGTGATCGCGGTCCGCTATAGATATGAGTGCCAGGGCGCCGTCGGCGCCGGGGCGCGGCGGGATAAGCGCCGCTCCCTGCATCGCCTTGGCCAGCGCCACTCGCGGGTCCTTGTGAATGCCGATGACCTCGCCGGTCGACTGCATGCCGGGGCCGACGCTCGGGTCCACGCCGCGCAGCTTGGTCGTGGAGAAGGCCGGCGCCTTGACCGCGACGAGAGCCGGCGGCGCCAGCAGACCGTTCCCCCAGCCCATCTCCGCCAGCTTCTCGCCGAGCGCGATCCGGNNGCTCATGAACGGCACCGTGCGGCTGGCCCGCGGGTTCACTTCGATGAGGTACACGCCGTCGTCCCGGACGATGAACTGGGCGTTGACCAGACCGTGGACGTCGAGCGCCCGAACGATGCGGTCCATAGCCGCCACAATCAGCTCCTGGTCGGCCATCGAGATGTTCTGCGGCGGGAACATTCCCACCGAGTCGCCCGAGTGGACGCCAGCCCGTTCGATGTGCTCGAGCAGGCCCGGGATGAGGACCGTCTCGCCGTCGGCCACCGCGTCGATGTCAACCTCGACGCCTTCGAGGTAGCGATCGATCCGGACCGGCCGGTCGGGATCGACGACGGTCGCGCGGGCCAGCTGCTCGACCAGATCGGACGGCGAGTAGCTGAAGTCGATGGCCAGGCCGCCGATGACGAACGACGGCCGAACGATGACCGGATAGCCGATCTGCTCGGCCAGCGCCAGCGCCTCCTCGATCGAGCGGGCCATGCCGCCCTCAGGCTGTGGGATGCCGAGCGACTCGACGAGGTTGGCGAAGCGGATGCGGTCCTCAGCCTGGTCGATTGTCTCGAGGTTCGCGCCGAGGAGCGGGATGCCGGCCGCGGCGAGCGGCTCGGCCAGGTTTAGCGGGGTCTGGCCCCCGAACTGGACGAAGGCGCCGAGCATCGGCCGTCCCTCGGGCGACTCCGCCTCGACGACGGAGCGCACACTCTCCGGGTCGAGCGGCTCGAAGTACAGGCGCGAGCTGGCGTCGAAGTCCGTGGAGACGGTCTCCGGGTTGGAGTTGATCATCACCGCCTGCCAGCCCCGATCGCGCAACTCGGCCGCGGCCTGGACGGCGCAGTAGTCGAACTCAATCCCCTGTCCTATCCGGACCGGCCCGGACCCGATAACCAGCGCCGCGGGGCGCTCGACGGGCGGCAGCTCCGGCTCGGAGCCACTTGCGGCGTACGTGGCGTAGAAGTAGGGCGTCTCGGCGGCGAATTCAGCGGCGCACGTGTCCACCATGGCGTAGCCGGGAACCAGGCCGAGTTCCATGCGCGCCAGGCGGATCGCCTCGGCATCGACACCGGCCATCTGTGCCAGCTCGCGGTCGCCGAAACCGGCGCGCTTGACCGTCGCCAGAAGTTCGGCCGCTTCTTCGTCCGTCGCGTCGGCGATGCGGGCGCCGGCCTTGCGCACGTCGCGTTCGAGGGCTATCGCCCGCTCGAACTCCCACAGGAACCAGGCGCTGATCCCGGTCACGCCGCGGATCCGTTCCGCCGGCATGCCGCGGCGCAGCAATGCCAGGATCCGCCACAGCCGCGAGTCGGACGGGGCCAGGAACCGCTTCAGGACGATCGGATAGGCGGCCCGTTCGGCGTGCCGGCGGGCCTCGCACAGCAAACCGCTCGAGTCGACGGTCACGAACGGCTGCTCGACCTCGGGCTCCATCAGGTAGTCGAGCGTGGCCGCCCAGCCGGCGTTCTCGGCCAGGAAGCCGGCGCCGGCCTGTTCGAGCGCCCGCAGGGCCTTGTTCAGGGCCGAGCCGAAGGTTCGGTCGATGGCCATGACCTCGCCGGTTGCCTTCATCTGGCTTCCGAGCGTTCGGTCGGCCTTGGGAAACTTGTCGAACGGGAAGCGCGGCAGCTTGACGACGACGTAGTCCAGGGCCGGCTCGAAGGCGGCGACCGTTGTCCCGGTCACGACGTTGGGGATCTCCGCCAGGCGGCGACCCGCGGCGATCTGGGCCGCGACGCGCGCGATCGGGTAGCCGGTGGCCTTGCTCGCCAGGGCCGAGCTTCGGCTGACGCGCGGGTTGACCTCNNGACCGCGTAGTCGGTGTAGTCGGGGCTCAGGGCGAATTGCACGTTGCAGCCGCCCTCGACGCCGAGGGCCCGGATGATCGAGAGGGCGGCGCTTCGCAGGCGCTGGTGGACCGGGTCCGGCAGGGTCTGGACGGGCGCGACCACGATCGA
>PMKV01000070.1:0-478 GCA_003157875.1 Chloroflexota bacterium | reverse complement strand
GATCATGACCTGGTGGATCGGGCTGAGTCGCAGTCCGGTGCGGGTTCGTTCGAAATACGCCGCCTCGGTCTCGACGATGCCGCCGCCGGTGCCGCCCAGCGTGAACGCCGGCCGGACGATGGCCGGCAGGCCGATCTCTTTGAGCGCCGCTTTGGTTGCCTGCTCGCGTGCCACGTCGGTCTCGCCTTCCACGATGCAGCTCGGCGCGTACGGCTGGCCGATCCGGTCGAGCAGGTCGCGGAACAGCTCGCGGTCCTCGGCCATCTCGATCGCCTCGAGCGGCGTGCCGATGAGCCGGACGTTGTACTTGTCGAGGACTCCGGCCTTGGCCAGCGCCACGGCCAGGTTGAGCCCGGTCTGGCCGCCCAGGCCGGCGAGAAGCCCCTCCGGCCGCTCTTTGGCGATGACCGCCTCGATGGCTTCGACGGTCAGCGGCTCCAGGTACACGGCGTCGGCCACTTCCGCGTCGGTCATGATC
>PMKV01000096.1 GCA_003157875.1 Chloroflexota bacterium | reverse complement strand
CGACGGCACCTGGATCGTCTCCGCAAGCAGGGATGGGACCCTCAAGCTCTGGGACGTCGCCACCGGCGCCGAGCGCGTTTCGCTTCGAGGCCATGTGCAGTCCGTGCAGAGTTGTGCCGTCAGCCCCGACGGCACCTGGGTCGTGTCGGGCGGCGACGACCAGACGCTGAGGATCTGGGATACCGCCACCGGTGTGGCAAGGGCTGAGCTCGTTGGCCACACGAATTCGGTGCGGGATTGTGCCGTCAGCCCCGACGGCACCTTCATCGTTTCCGCCAGCTGGGACGGAACCGTCAAGATCTGGGACGCCGCCACCGGCGCCGAACGTGTGACCCTGACGGGTCACACGGACAAGGTGTGGGGCTGCGCGGTCAGCCCCGATGGCACCTGGGTCGTCTCCGCCAGCGACGATCGCACCCTCAAAATCTGGGATGCTGCCAGCGGAGCGCAACGGGCCGCCGTCACCGGCCACGCGGACTCGGTCGAAGGGTGTGCTGTTAGCCCGGACGGCACCTGGGTCGTGTCCGCAAGCTGGGACCACACGCTTGGGATTTGGGATGTCGCCACGGGCGGCGAACGCGGTGTCCTCACCGGCCACCGAGGTTGGGTTCTGGGTTGCGCGGTTAGCCCGGACGGCACCTGGATCGTTTCCGCCGGAAACGACTGCGTCCTGAAGATCTGGGACGTGGCCACGAGCGCCGAACGCCGCATTCTGGTCGGGCATCGCGACTGGGTTGAAGGGTGCGCCGTGGGTCCGGATGGCACCTGGGTCGTCTCCGCCAGCAGAGATCGCACCCTCAAGATCTGGGATGTTGCCACCGGCACCGAACGGGTCACACTCTCCGGCCACGAGGCCAAGGTGCGCGCATGTGCGGTCAGCCCGGACGGGACCTGGATCGTGTCCGCGGCCGAGGATGGCACGTTCAGGATCTGGGATGTTGCCACCGGCGAGGAACGGGTCACCCTCAGCGGCCATACCAGCCGAGTGCTGTGCTGTGCGGTGAGCCCCGACGGCACCTGGATCGTCTCCGTTGGTGATCCGCGAGACATGAAGACATGGGATCCCGCCACGGGCGCTGAAGGGGCGACCCTCAAGGGCCACACGTGGCCCGTCAACGACTGCGCCGTGAGCCCGGACGGCACCTGGATCGCCTCGTCAAGCGGGGATCGCACACTAAGGATATGGGATGCGGCGACGGGCGCTGAGCGCGCCGTGTTCGTCCTGCCCGGGCAGGCAACGGCCGTGGCATTCCACCCATCCTTACCAGTAGTGGTCTGCGGCGACGCCGGTGGGGGCATGCACTTCGCTCGCCTCGTCGGCGTCGAGTTCGGGCCGTTGGTGGTGACGGCCGCCGTCAGCGGCGACGAGCTGGCGGTGCTCTGCCCTTCCTGTCGCGAAGCCTTCCCTATCAGCCGCAACCGCCTCGGCACCGAGACCAACTGCTGCCGGCCAGGCTGCGGTACACGCCTGCGCATCAACCCGTTCGTCCTCTGGCCGCTGCCGACACGTTCCTGACTGCGCAGCTTGTTCCGGCGCCGCGAGCACCGCCGCCCGACGTTGCCGTAATGAACGGATCGCGTCCAGGCGCTCGATTCCGAACGGCAGTGCAATAGACCGTGCGGCTACGTCCGGCTCTCCGGCAGGCGACGCTAGTTCCTCGCCGAAGTCAACTTGCGCGCCAGATCCATGATCGACATCACGGCGGCGAACGGCTTCGAAAGCGAATGCTTCCCCTCGAGCAGCGGAGTGCCGTCGACCTCGATCCCCAGACGGCCTTCGTAGGTCAGGACGGTGAAGCGGACCCGCCCGAAGGCGGGAAGTGGCGTCGAATCGACCGGCTTGAAACCGCTCACCTCAGCCTCGAGCGCCCTCAGCATCGCCCGGCTCATCATGGCCGCCTCCGGGAGGGTGCCCAGCGCCGCCGCTCCACCGCCGGTGCTGTTGTAGACGCTCGTCGTGCCATCCGCAAAGGCGGCCACGGTGAAGAGCGCTTCGAACCCGATATCGATCACCGCGCCGTAGACGTGCGGCAGGTCGTCCGTCGGCGCCATGTGGTTCGTCTCGGGCGAGACGGCGAGGAATCCGTCGCGCAACTCTGTGTAGACCGGCGATAGCTCGGGCATTGGGTCCTCTATGGTGCGTGGTCGTCTCGAAGGCTACCACCGCGGCCGGGGCAGTCGACCCCGCTCAACATCCGAGCACAACGAAACGGCGCCCGGTCCGGAGACCGAGCGCCGTGGGAAGGCGGATTTCGCGCCGACTATTGCCGGGCGATGGCTCCGCGTCGCTTCACGAGCAGGAGTCCGGCCACGGGGATCGCAGCCATCAGGGCTAGGAAGAGCGGCAACGGTGCCGAGCCGCCCGGGGCGCTAGGAGCGCCGGCCGTGCTGGTTGGCGGAGCCGTCGGCGCCCCCGGTGCCGTCGAGGCTACGGCCGCGGGAGTGATGAAGGTCTGGAAGGCGAGGTCGTAGATCGGGTCGCCGTTGATGCTGCTCCAACCGCCGCCGCTGCCGTTGGACGCCGAGCCGCCGGTGTAGGCATTGGTGATCGATCCGCTCCAGCCATCGTTGCCGTCGATCACGATGGCATATTGCGTGCTGGCGACCAGTACAGGTGGAGGGCTGAACGCGAAATCGATCCACTGGGGATTCGAGTTGCCGACCGTAAGGGTAGTGCTGGCCAGTACCCCGGTCGCGAGGGCTGGACGGATTCCGGCCACAAGCGCCGGCGTAAGGCAATCGATGCCCTCGGAGACCGAGCAGATCTCGACCGTCACTTCGCCGCCCTTCGAGCCTTCGCTCCAGAGAGAAACGGCCGTGAGGGTTCCGCCGGCGCCCGCCGTGAAGGTCTGAGCCATGACGACATAGCCGACGCTGTGGTTGTGGAGGTTCTGCTGCTGGTCAAGCGTGCCGGGCAGCGGAGACATCAAAACCTGGAAGGTCAGGTCCTGGGCGCAGGGTGTTCCACTGGTGGAGGGCGTAGTCCAGTTTGCTCCGTCGTATACGTAGGCGGCTCCGCCCGAGTAGCCGCTCGAGGTGCAGAGTTCGGCGATCTTCGTGTCGTTGGGGGATCCCTGGACGGAGAACATGATCGAGTACTGCGCGTTGGCGCCCAGGGTTATGCCTGTGGGCGGGACCAGCTTGATGTGGACGCCACTCGCGCCGGCGGGCACGGCAGCCGTGACGTCCGTCCCGGCGATCCCGGACGTGCCGGGTAGTCCGGCCTTGATCCAGGATTCGATCGTGCCGCCGTCGGTGGAGCTGTAGACGAAGAAATCCACGTAGTCGAGGCGTTCGGTCTTGTTGGGCGTAGTGAATGTCTGGGCGATGGTGTTCGCAGGCGTCCAAAATGCGTTGTAGCTGGTCTGCCCGACCATTTCCGGGGGCTGCCCGGTCGTCGCTGCCACCGTGGGCGCGAGCAGCATCGCAAGAGCGAGAACGACAACTGGAAGCAGGAAGAGACGACGCATTGAGACCTCCTCGAAATCGTATTCGTTGTTGCGCGGCGTTCCCCGAAATCCACGCCCCGTGCCGCGCGAAAGCTTTGTGCGAGGAATGTATCCGCCGCGCTGCGAAATGGCACGCAGATTCCCGACACGAGTCGGCGCAGCCTCCGAGCAGTCCAGCCCGCCGGGCCTCCGCCAGGGCAGTGCGTCTGGCGCGCCTGTCTCGCCT
The DNA here is from genome assembly GCA_003157875.1 of Chloroflexota bacterium. Classification (GTDB taxonomy): domain Bacteria; phylum Chloroflexota; class Limnocylindria; order Limnocylindrales; family CSP1-4; genus Fen-1039. The sequence continues at coordinate 32,671 of PMKV01000096.1, read as the reverse complement.
CCGGCCGACCTCATGCAGATGAAGGTTGCCTCGGCCGGGCGCCAGCCGCTACACTACCCAGCACTATGACCAGGGACCTCTTCGAGAGCAGCCTCCTCCTTACCTGAGGCGAGCCCCGTTCGGGTGCTCGCCGGTGACCTCCTGCGCAAGAAGCAGGAGGTTTTTGTTTCCCCGACAAACCCCGCCCATCCGCGGCGCACAACGCGGAGCCAAGACAGAGACGAAGAAGGACACCAGAAATGCCTCCCGTACCAGCCCAGCCCAGGAAAATGCCGGTCGAGAAGTACGTACCCTTCCGCCCCCTGCCGCTCCGTGTCGCCGACCGCGAGTGGGCCAACCGTGAGATCGAGAAGGCCCCGATCTGGTGCTCCGTCGACCTGCGCGACGGCAACCAGGCCCTCATCGACCCGATGGATCCGGCCCGCAAGCTGCAGATGTTCAAGGCCCTCGTCGGCATGGGCTTCAAGGAGATCGAGGTCGGGTTCCCGTCGGCCTCGCAGCCCGACTACGACTTCATCCGCCAGCTGATCGACGAGGACCTGATCCCGTCAGACGTCACGATCCAGGTCCTGACGCAATGCCGGCGCGAGCTGATCGAGCGCACCTACGAATGCCTGAAGGGTGCCCGGCGCGCGATCGTACACTTCTACAACTCGACCTCAGTGCTGCAGCGTCGGGTCGTCTTTCGCCTCGATCAGGCGGGCGTGACCAAGATCGCCGTCGACGCGGCGAAGATCTGCCTGGAGCAGGAAGCTCGCGTGCCCGGAACCGAGATCCTGTACGAGTACTCGCCGGAAAGCTTCACCGGGACGGAGCTCGACTATGCGCTCGAGGTATGCGCCGCCGTCATGGACGTGATCCAGCCGACGCCGCAGCGCAAGATCATCCTCAACCTGCCGGCCACGGTGGAGATGTACACGCCCAACATCTACGCCGATGCCATCGAGTGGTTCCACCGCAACGTGCCGCGACGCGATTCGGTGATCCTGTCCCTGCACCCGCACAACGATCGCGGGACCGCGGTGGCCGCCGCCGAATTCGGCGTCATGGCCGGCGCGGATCGCATCGAAGGCACGCTCTTCGGCAACGGCGAGCGGACCGGCAACGTGGACGTCGTCAACCTGGCCATGAACTTGTTCAGCCAGGGCATCGACCCCAAGCTCGACATCACCGACATCGACTCGCTGCGGCGGATCGCCGAGCACTGCAACCGCCTGCCGGTTGGGCCGCGGCACCCGTACGTCGGCGACCTGGTCTACACGTCGTTCTCCGGCTCGCACCAGGATGCCATCAAGAAGGGCATGGAGTGCCTGCCGCCCGACTACGCCGAATGGCAGGTGCCATACCTCCCGATCGACCCCAAGCATGTGGGCCGCAGCTACGAGGCGGTCATCAGGGTCAACAGCCAGTCCGGCAAGGGCGGCGTCGCCTACATCATGAAGAACGAGCACGGCATGGATCTGCCACGCCGTCTCCAGATCGAGTTCAGTCGGTGCATCAAGGTCATCACCGCGGACAGCGGCACCGAGATAACCGCCGCCGAGATGTGGGACGCCTTCGCGGCTGAGTATCTGCCCGCTGCCGCTCGCATCAAGCTCGCCGGATACGAGACCTCCTCGAGCGACGGCAACGTCACCGTGCGGGCCCGCCTCGCGACGGGCGGCACAACGACCCCCATCTCCGGTGAGGGCAACGGCCCGATCTCCGCCCTGGTCCACGGCCTTCGCCGGGATCTGGGGGCCGAAGTGGAAGTCCTCGACTACGCCGAGCATGCCCTCGGTGCCGGCGAGGAAGCGACAGCCGTGGCCTATGTCGAAGTGCGCTCCCACGGCGAGGTCCGCTGGGGCGTGGGCATGGACCCCAACATCACCACTGCCTCGATGAAGGCGGTCTTGAGCGCGCTCGAACGGCTGGGCGTCGACATCGCGCCCGGCCAGCTCGCCGCGTCGGGCGCGTCGGGCGCGTCGGGCGAAAGGAGTGGATCCAAGGACTGACGCCAGACATCCGCGGACGGCCCGGCTCCTTCGGCTAAGGTTTCCCCATGTCCGTCGTCGAAAGCGTCCGTTCCATGGCCGGCGCTCTGCGCGGCCCGGGACTTACGCGCTGGCTGCGCGTCATCGGCCCGGCCTGGGTGGTGATGCTCGCCGACGTGGATGCGCCGAGCGTCATCACGGCCGGCAAGGGCGGCACCGAGTCGGGGTATGCGCTGCTGCTGCCCGTCTTCGCGATCGTGCCGCTGCTGTTTCTCGTGCAGGAGATGACGGCGCGGCTGGCGCTGGCCACCGGCAAGGGTCACGCGGAGCTGGTTCGGTCTCGCTATGGGCGAGGTTGGGCCGCCGTGTCGGTCATCGGCATGGCAGTTATCAACTTCGTGGCCTACGTGGCCGAGTTCGCCGGCATCGCTCTGGGCGCCGCCATCGTGGGCATCGCCGCCCCGGTTGCGATCGTCGCGGCACTGGCGGTCCACGCTTCGATGGTTCTGACCCGCAGCTACGCCTGGTTCGAGCGGTTCGCAGTTCTGCTCTCGCTGGCGCTCTTCAGCTTCGTCGTGCTGGCCGTGGCCGGCCGGCCGGACCTGGGTCACATGGTCTCGGACCTGAGCCCGCTCCCGGGCGACGTGCCCCCCGGCTACTTCGCCCTGGTCGTGGCGATTGTCGGCGCCTCGATCATGCCCTGGATGCTCTTCTATCAGCAGTCGGCAAGCGTCGACAAACAGCTCCGCCGCGAGGACCTCCACGGGTCGCGCGTCGAGACGCTGGTCGGTGCCTTTGCAAGCCAGGCCCTGATGGCGGCGATCGTCATCGCCGCGGCCGCCGCGATGAAATCCGCCGCGCCCGTGGCCGCCTCGGCGAAGAACCTCGCGGAGCTGCCGGAAGGCCTGGCTCGACTTGCCGCCGGCGGAGCGGGCTGGCTGATCGCGATCGGCCTCATCGGCTCGGGACTGCTGGCGCTCATCGTCGTATCGCTCTCGGCGGCGTGGGGGATCGGAGAGGTGATGGGCTGGCCGCACAGCCTCAACCTCAAACCCGGCCAGGCCCGCCGCTTCTACGGCGTCTACCTGGTCGAGGTGCTTCCGGCCGCGGCCGTGGTTCTCTTCTCCTCCGACCTGGTCCGGCTGTGCGTTGGGTCGATGGTCTTCAACGTCGTGGTGCTGGCCCTGCCGCTGGCATTCCTGGTCCGACTCACGAGCGATCGCGAGCTGCTCGGCGATCTCGCCAATTCACGACCGCGGGCCGCGCTCCTCTGGACGGTGACGGTCGTCTTGCTCGCCTCAGGCGTGTTCGGGATGTACCAATACCTGACCTAGATGCACGAGCTCGGATCGGAACCGCCAGAATGGCGATGCCGGTCCGTCGCCGGCGGGCGCGTCTCGGAACCATCTGGACGGGAGGGCGACAGTGGGGATTCGTCATTGGGCCCGCTACGGCGCATCGACGGCCGACGAGCAAGCTGCCGATTATCCGTGCGACGGCTGGCGCCCGGCGGGGGCCCACGCTTACTTCCGTTCGATCGGCGTCGAGGCATCGCCGGCCCTGACCTACCGCTGGCTCTGCCAGCTGACCCAGGCTCCCTACACTTACGATCTGATCGACAACCTGGGTCGACGCAGCCCGCGCCAGTTGACGCCGGGCGCCGACCAGATCGAGGTCGGCTCGCAGTTCCTGATCTTCGACGTGACCGAGGTCGTGCCGGGTGGACGGATCAGCGGAGTGGCGCCGGCCAGGGTCGCGAGGGTTTTCGGCCCGATCTCGGCGACCTTCGCGGTGGTTCCGTCGGATGCCGGAGGTTCGCGGATCGTGGTCAAGATGTGGATGGGCGCCGGGAGTCGCATCGGGCGCATGAAACGTGCCGCGCTCGTTCTAGGCGACGCGATCATGATGCGCAAGGAACTTCTGACACTGCGCGACCTCGCCGAAAGGGATCAGCGACGAGCCGGTGCGGCTAGTGCCGAAGCGGGCGAGCTCCCGAGGAGGAACTGATGGACGGGCTTGCAGGCGGGCAGATGGCGGCGGCGTTGGGTCGGCGGCCCAGTTCCATCAGGATGGCGGCCGGGCTGCTGGCCGCGGCCACTCTGGCCCTGTCGGGATTCCTGGCCCTTGGCCTGGCCGTGCCGCGACCGGTCGCCGCCGCGGACTCGACGCTGGCGCCGCTCACTCTCGGTCGCCATGTCTACGACTACGGGAATCTGATGTCACCCAAGGCCATCGCCACCGCCGAGGCGCTCGCCGCCAAGATCGAGGCAGCGGGCGGCGGCCGGGTCGCCGTCTACACCGCGGACCCGATAGACCTGCCCGACGGCGCAACGCTGGCGAAGGCGTGGGCGATCGATGGTCTGCTGTTGACCGGCTTTGACGTGATGGGCAATGTGACGCTCGGCTCGACGCTGAAGGCAAGACTGTCGACCGCCGCGGCCAAGTTCATCGGCGAGTCGTCGCCCGGTCCGGCCACGTTCGAGAGCTGGGCTACCAGCACGCTCGCCCGGACGGAAGCCTTGATGAACGGCACGCATGTCTTCGATGGGGCCGGCGCGCTGGATTCGACCGGGACGGCCACGGCCGAGGCGGCGGCCACGAGCCTGGGGACCCGTCTCGGGGCCACGGTCTACGTCGACATCGCCATCGGCGACGAGGGCGATCCGGCCACCACGGCTTTCTTCAACGGCGCCGACATGAGCAACGAGCTCGGCAAGTCGCTCATCATCGCCCTGGCCGTCTCGGGCGGGCAGATCGGCGGCTACATCGACTCGGACTCCGATCTGTGGGATTCGTACGAGACGCACGGTCCGTGGACCAACGACACCCTCGAGAATGAAGCAGCTCCGAACGGCGACGTTCAGGCCGAGCTGCTGCGGGACATCGATGCCGTGCGCAAGCCGCCCGATCCGGTCGAGGCGGCGGCCGGCGTCGTGGGCAGCATCCGCGACGCGGTCAGCGGCTTTTTCGGGGATCCGACGAACCAGGCCGACAGCCTCCTGGGCGGTCTCGCCGCGCTCGTCGCCCTCGTCGCATTCGCCTTCGTCCGGCGTCGACGACGCCGCGAGCCCGGCTACGCCGACGACGATTCGGTCATGGTGGCCGGCCCTCCATCGGACATGACGCCTGCCCTGGCCGCCCTGGTCGCGTTCCCTCTGGATACGACCCGCGCGGTGACGGTCGCACTGCTCGATCTGGCAGCCCACGGATACGTCGCCTTCTACAGCGAGGCGACGCCGCTGGGACCGCGCGGTGGCATCAAGCTCATCTCCGCGACGGGGTCGGGCGGACACGACCATCTCGTCCACGCCCCCGCCGCGTCCAGGCCGCTTGGACCGGCCGAGCAGTCGCTGCTGGAGGGGCTCCAGACTGCCGCCGGGGGTAGCGCGAGCATCTCGCCGACGGACTTCGCCGACCTGCGGCCGCTGTTCGAGCAGACCGGCGAGCAGCTGGAGCGGATCGCCGGTCAGCGTGGCTGGCTCCGGATCGTGACTCGATCGGTGTCGCGAGTCTGGGTCGCCGTGGGCGCCGGCCTTGTCGTCGTGGCCGTCGTCTGGGGCGTCCTCCGTCAGCCGGTGGCGCTCGTGTGCGAGGCCCTGGCCGGGCTGATCATCATGCCGCGCGCGATGCGGATGCCGCTGCCGCTCCAGACCCCGGACGGGGCCATCACCTCCGCCATGGTCGAGGCCTACCGCCGGACCCTGCGACGCGCGCTGGCCGGCGCCCCGGGCCAGATTCCGCCGTGGCTGGCCAACGCCGAGGAAGCCGCCCTGTGGGGCTATGCTTGGGGCCTCGAAGGCGAGGTTCAGTCGTTCGTGGGCCGCAACGTCGGCATGGCCATGTCCGGCGGGGATGAGACTGACCTCGAGGGCGCGCTCGACACCACGAGTCTTCGTTCGTTCTCGATGATGCTGGGCGGGCTGTCCGGTACCGGTTCGGCCCGCCCGGTGGGCCTCGACACCGACGCCATCTCGAACACCCTCAACGGCCTGGGTCGGTCCATGAATGCCGGAGTGGCGAGGCCGGCGGGTGATGCCGAGCCGCCGGGCAAGTAGTCGACCGCCGGTGCGCCCCTCGGGCGTGGGCCGGCACGCTCTTGCGCGCCGGCCGGCGTCGGGCGACACTATCGCTGCTCGACGACCGCTGGACCAGAGGCGGAACCGGCTCGTCAGCCCAAGGTTCGCTGCCGGGACTGACCCCTACGGCGCGACTGCGGAAGGGCCGGAATAGCCATGGATCGCACTCGTGTAGTGATCATGGGAGCCGCCGGGCGCGACTTCCACGACTTCAACACCGCCTATCGCAACGACCCGAGCGTTGAGGTCGTGGCGTTCACCGCCGCCACTCAGATCCCGGGCATCGCGGGCCGTCGATATCCCGTCGAGCTGGCCGGGCCGCTTTATCCGGACGGCATCCAGATCGTGGCCGAGTCGGAGCTGGAGCGGCTGCTGGCGAACGAGAAGGTAGATCTTGTCGTCTTCGCCTACAGCGACGTCACCCACGAGCACGTCATGCACACGGCCAGCCGAGCGCTGGCCGGCGGCGCCGACTTCGAGCTGCTCGGGCCGGCCCGGACGATGCTGCCCTCCACGAAGCCGGTTGTCGCCACGGGCGCGACTCGAACCGGCGCCGGCAAGAGCCAGACCACTCGCTACCTGGCGGCGCTGCTCGAGAAGCAGGGCCTGAAGGTCGTGGTCGTCCGGCATCCGATGCCGTACGGCGACCTCGTGGCTCAGCGCGTCCAGCGCTACGCCACGTATGCCGACCTCGATCGCTACGAAACCACGATCGAAGAGCGCGAGGAGTACGAGCCGCATCTCGACGCCGGCCGGGTCCTCTATGCCGGTGTCGACTACGAGGCGATCCTGCGCCAGGCCGAAACCGAGGCCGATGTCGTTCTGTGGGATGGCGGAAACAACGACTTCCCCTTCTTCCGGCCCGACGTCTTCGTCGTCGTCGCCGACCCACTTCGAGCCGGCCACGAGATGCACTACCACCCCGGCGAGACCAACATCCGTATGGCCGACGCCGTCGTGATCAACAAGGTCGACTCGGCCACACCGGAGCAGGTGGCCGAGGTCCGAGCCAACATCGCCGCGGTCAACAGCCGGGCGCGCGTGATCCTGGCGCGGTCGACGCTGACCCTCCAGGGTGGCAAGATCGATGGCAAGAAGGTGGCCGTCGTCGAGGACGGACCGACCCTCACGCACGGCGGCATGACCTACGGTGCCGGCGTCGTGGCGGCGCGCCGATTCGGGGCAGCCGAACTGGTTAATCCGAGACCGTACGCGGTCGGTCAGCTGGCGGAGACGCTCAGCCACTACCCGGCCCTCGAGCACCTGCTGCCGGCAATGGGTTACGGCCAGGGTCAGATGCACGAACTGGAGACGACGCTCAACTCCATGCCGGCGGACCTGGTGCTGTCCGCGACGCCGATCGACTTGACGCGGGTCCTCAAGCTGGAGAAGCCCGTCGTTCGGGTCCGCTACGAGCTCGAGGAGCTGGCGGGCGACCCGGCGGCACAGGGTCAATCGAATCTCACCGAACTTCTCGCTCCGATCGTCGAGCGGGCACGAGCCGGCTCGGCCTCGAAGACACGCCGCTAGCCGGAGACCGTCATGACGCGCCATCTCCTGACTTTGGATTCCCTGGGACGGGAAGGCATCCTCGCCAACCTGCATCTGGCCGGCGACCTCAAGGCGGCCGGCGGCATGGCTCGCGACGCGATCCCCGGCGGCCGGCTCGGGCTCATCTTCGACAAGCCGTCGACGCGGACGCGAGTCAGCTTCGAGGCGGCGGCCTGGGGTCTGGGCATGCTGCCCATCACCCTCCGGCCCGATGAGCTGCAGCTCGGTCGCGGCGAGACCGTCGCCGACACGGCTCGCGTCCTTTCGCGGTACCTGACGGCCCTGGCGATTCGCACGTTCGATCAGGCCCGGGTCGAGGAGCTGGCGCGCTACGCCACGATTCCGATCATCAACGCCCTGACCGACGACCATCATCCCTGCCAGGCCCTGGCCGATGTGATGACTCTGCGCGAGGAGTTCGGTGAGTTCGTCGGACTGCGAGTCGCGTTCATCGGCGACGGCAACAATGTCTGCCACTCTCTCATCCAGGCGGCCGGTTACCTGGGCTTCACGCTCGCCATCTCCACGCCCGAGGGCTACGAGCCCAAGGCCGAGATCGTCGAGGCGGCGCGGGCGAACTGCCGGATCAACGGCGGCTCGATCGAGCTGGGCCACGACGTACGGGCGGCCGCGAAGGGCGCCGACGCGATCTACACCGACGTCTGGGCCAGCATGGGCCAGGAGACGGAGCGCCAGGAGCGGGCCCGGATCTTCGCCGGCTACCGCGTCGACGCCGAGCTGATGGCGCTGGCCGCGTCGCGGGCGATCTTCCTCCACTGCCTGCCCGCGCACCGCGGCGACGAGGTGACCGACGAGGTCATGGACGGCCCGCAGTCGCGCGTCTGGGACGAGGCCGAGAACCGCTGGTATACCGAACAGGCGCTGGTGTACACGCTCGTAACCGGCAAGGAGCGGCTGGGCGGATGACCCGCCTGGCCATCGCCCTCGGCGGCAACGCCCTGATCCGTCGGGGCGAGCCCGGATCGACCGAGGTTCAGCGCCGCAACCTCGTGGCCGCGGCGCGTGGTCTGGTCACGCTCGCCGAGGGCAGCCGGGCCGAGATCGTGATCACCCACGGCAACGGTCCGCAGGTCGGGTTCCTGGCCATCGGCGCCGAGATGGCGGCATCGGTCGTCCCGGCGCCGCCGCTGGACGTGCTCGGAGCCGAGACCCAGGGCCAGATCGGATACCTGCTGGCGCAGGCCCTCAACGACGCGTTCCTCGAGCGCGGCCGGCACCGGGAGATCGCCGTGATCGTCACCCGAACGGTCGTCCCGGCCGACGACCCGGCCTTCGCCAATCCCACCAAACCGGTCGGCCCGATCTACGACGAAGCCACTGCCCGCGAGCACGCCGCTGTCCGAGGTTGGGACATCGCGCCCGACGGCAAGAACTGGCGGCGAGTGGTTCCATCTCCGCCGCCGATACGCATCGTCGAGGCCGCGGCGATCCGCTCGCTCGTCGACTCGGGCGTTCTGGTGGTGGCGTCTGGGGGTGGGGGAGTGCCGGTCGTGGAGCTGCCCGACGGCCGCCTCGAGGGCGTCGAGGCGGTGATCGACAAGGATCTGGCCGCGGTGGTGCTGGCGCGGGCCGTCGATGCGGACGGTCTGGTGCTGCTCAGCGACGTCGACGCGGTCTACCGCCGCTGGGGCACGCCGCGGCAGGAGCCGATACTGCGGCTATCGGTCGACGAAGCGCTCGAGGGGCTCGCCGCCGGCGCCTGGCCGTCGGGCTCGATGGCGCCGAAGGTTCGGGCGTGCGCCGAATTCGTCGCCGGCGGCGGCCGATTCGCGGCCATCGGGGCCCTCGAGAACGCGGTCGCCATCGTCAAGGGCAGCTCAGGCACTTGGTTCGGCACAGAATCGGTCGGCCTGCCCCGCCGCGCCGCCTGATTCGAGGCGCCGGCCGCAGCGACGTCCTAGGGTTGGTACAACTCGGCTGAGGCGAGAGGGCCGCCGAAGTCGTCGGGTCCAAAGCCTCCCGTGATAAGGACGCGGCCGTCTGAGAGGAGTGTGGCTGTGGGTGCCGCGCGACCAATGGCCATCGAGCCGGCGGGGCTGAAGGAGCCGGCCTTCGGGTCATATGCCTCCGCCGACGAGTGGTGGAGCCCTTTCGAGCCGTCCCAACCTCCGACGATGAGTACCCGGCCATCGGAGAGCAGGGCTGCAGCCTGCGCGGTCCGTGCGGTCTGCATCGAGCCGGTCGCGGCGAACTTGCCGGTCACGGAGTCATACACCTCCGCGGAGGCGAGGAACCCCGGGCCGTTTTCCCCGCCGGCAATCAGAATGCGGCCGTCGGAAAGGGTTGTCGCGGTCGCGCCCGATCTAGCGGCCGTCAACGAGCCGGCCGGGGTGAACTTGCCCGTCTTCGGATCGTAGAGTTCCGCCGATTCGTTGACGCCTCCAGCCACCTCGCCGGCGCCTCCCGCCACCAGGACTCGACCGTCGGCCAGAAGAGAGGCGGTGTGGTCGTAGCGGGCCGTGGCCATCGATCCGGTCGCGCTGAACTTNNCTTGCCGGTCGCCGGATCGTACAGTTCGGCTTGGGCGAGGTTCCCCCCGAGGGAACTGGTTCCGCCAGTCACGAGAACTCGGCCGTCGGTGAGGAGCGTCGCGGTGTGGTCGCCTCGGGCGGTCAGCATCGATCCCGTAGCGCTGAACTCGCCGCTGGCCGGGTCGTACAGCTCGGCCGTCGCGAAGGCGCCATCGATGATCATGTCGGTGCCGCCGGTTCCGCCTCCGACGATGAGGACACGGCCGTCGGAGAGCCGGGTGGCCGTGTCGGCAATGCGGGCCGTGCCCATCGGGCCGGTGGCGCTGAACCCGCCAGGCGCCTTCGATCCGGTCGGGCTGACCCCGGCGGAAGTGGCGGTCACGCTTCCAGGCGCAAGAGTGGCCCTAACCGCCGGCGATGACGTGCTCGAGCCAGCGGTGCAACCCCAGGTCGCTAGGGCGACGAGCAGACTGGCCGCCAGGCCGATCCTCGTCCGCCGTGCCACCCATTCCCGACGCAGCCCGAGGTTGGGCGAGCGCACCAGCTCGGTGCCATGCGATTGGCTCGACATGCCCCACCTCCCCGGACGCGATCGTCCCGGAACTGCAACCGCTCCCGGCAGCGGACGGCGGTCCCCCAGCGCCTCAACTCTACCATTGGCCAGTGTTCGCCAATGTCACCCGCTGGCAGGCTGGATGATCTGCGCTGGCAAGGGAAGCGCGTTCGCGAATCGGCTGGCGACGGACTGCGGAGGCTTGCCTTCTCCTATGCCTCGTCTTCCGGGATCAGTCGGAACCTACGGTTCAGGTCAGCGGTGCGGAGCACCAGGGAGTACCCGTCGTACTTGGGATCGCTTCGATCGGAGGCCGGAACCATCCTCGCCTCCACGCTTTGGTCCACTGGGGCAGCGTAGACACTGAGAGCCATCGAATCGACGGGCTCGTGGTCAACGGTCACGCGGTCGCCTTTCCGCAAAGTGCCGCGGCCGCCTCCGGTGAACGGCGCACGCCAGTGCGTGAGGTAGTCGACGGCCATGTCTTCAAGCGCTTCGTAGACGTCCCCTCGACTCGGAAACCGCATCTCCAACATGGTGCTCCAATGCCGGCGCCAGGTGACTCGATTCTAGTATTGGCCAGCGTGCCGTCGCCCGTGACCAACGCCGGCTATTCGTAGGCGCTGGCTTGCAGCTCGTACAGCTCGGCGTACAGGCCTCGGTTGTGCATCAGGGCGGAGTGGGGGCCGGCTTCAACTATCCGGCCGTCCGCCACGACGATGATCTGGTCGGCCATGCGAACGGTCGAGAAGCGGTGCGACACGAGCACCGTGATGCCACCCGTGGCCTGGCCCACTCGCTGGGCACCTTCCGCGTAGCGCTCGAAGAGCGCGTGCTCGGCTTCGGCGTCCAGGGCGGACGTGGGCTCGTCGAGGATGAGGACCAGCGGCCGCTCGCGCATCATGGCCCGGCCCAGGGCCAGCTTCTGCCACTGGCCGCCGGAAAGCTCCGTGCCCTCTTTGTACGACTTGCCGAGTTGCGTGGAGAGGCCCTCCTCCAGGCGGCCGACGACGTCGCCGGCGTTGGCCCGATCCAGGGCCGCCTCCACGGCCGGTTGATCGTCGACGAGCGGCAGATCGCCCACGCCCACGGTCCGGCGGGCGACGAACTCGAAGCGGGCGAAGTCCTGGAAACCGGTGGCGATGCGGTCGCGCCACTCACCGAGCGGGATGCGGGACAGGTCCGAGCCGTCCGCGGTGATCGTTCCCGACGTGGGCTCGTAGAAGCGGCACAGCAGCTTCACGAGCGTGCTCTTGCCGGCCCCGTTTTCGCCGACGATGGCCACGGTCGAGCCGGCCGGGAGATGCAGGTCGACGCCCGCCAGAACCGTTCGTTCGGTCCCGGGATAGCGGAAGGCCACGTTCTGGAAGCGGATTCCATCGACGAGACGCTCGGGGACGGGCTGGTCGGCGACAGCGGGCTCGCGTTCCGCGACGTACTTCTCCAGCCACTCCAGGCGGGCATAGGCCCGTGCGATCCGCTGGAGGTCGTGGAGCAGCGCAACCGCGGCCGAAACCTGCTGATTCACCTGCGCCGCGAGCGTGATGGCCAGGACCACGTCGCCGACGCTGCGATGCCCGCCGATCGCGTCGTTGACCACGAGCAGGACGCCTGCGACGTAGCCGCCGGCGAAGACGAGCTGGCCCGCGGCCCGGAAGGCGGTCGCCTTGACCTGGGCCCGCCACAGCCGCCGAGTGGTTCGCTCCCACAGCTCGGCATGGCGCCGCTTGATCTCGTTCTGCAGACGGAAGACACGCAGCTCCTTGGCCGGGCCGGCGGTGGCCGCCAGCCGTAAGAGGTGCAGGGCGAGTCTGGTGTCCTGGGCGGTCTCCTCGCGCGTTCGGTCGATCAGGAGCTGCGCTCTCCGCCCGGTGACGAGCGGCGGCAGCGCGACCAGGGGCAGGAGCAGCAGGATCGGGTTGACCATCGCCAGCAGGAGGCCGGTCAGGCCAATCGCAACGGCCAGGCTCGAGAGCGCCAGGACCGCGTAGAAGCCGTCCTGAATATGCTGAATCTCCTGTTCGAGCACGGTCAGGCGATCGGCGATCTCGGCCCGCTCCTGGTGTTCGATGCCGGCGGATCCGTTGGCCAGATCGATGAGGCGCAACTCCGCGGTAAGGGTGTTGATCTCGGACAGCTCGAAGTAGGCGATATGGGCGAAATGCCCGAGCGTGAGAACACCGATGACGCAGGCGGCGACGGCGAAGCCGGCGATCCCAGCGTCTTCGGTATCGCCGGCGACTGCCGCGTTGGTCAGCCATTTCATCGACAGGGCCATGAGCGGCGCCGCGAGCGCGTTGCTCAGAACCAGGATCAGGGCGATGGCCGTCTTGACCCGATTCTGTCGCCACGACAGCCGGAGGAGCCAGCCCGCACTGCGCAGGGTCTCCTTCATCGGACCGCCTCCGGCTCGTCGGCGTCCGTGACCCCGGCGGCGTCGGCATCGCCTGCAAGGTCCGCGTCATCGACCTTCTCCGACTCGGCCTCGTCCTCCGCGAAGCGCTCGGCCTGGAGGCGGAACAGCTCGGCGTACCGCCCGTTCGCCGCGAGCAGCTCGTCGTGGCTGCCCTGCTCGATGACACGGCCATCGGCAAGAACCACGATGTGGTCCGCGTGGCGGACGCTCGAGAAGCGGTGCGAGATGAGCAGCGCCGTGGCGCCGCGGGTCACGTCGACGAACTTCTCGAAGAATGCGGCCTCGGCCCGAACGTCCAGGGCCGCGGTCGGCTCGTCGAGGACCAGGATCGAGGCGCCGTTCTCGAGGGCGAACAGGGCGCGGGCAATGGCGACTCGCTGCCACTGGCCGCCCGACAGCTCCGCTCCGCCCTTGTACTGGCGGGCGAGGGGGGTGTCGAGGCCCTCGGGGAGCCGGTCGAGAGTGGCGAGTATGCCGGCCCGGCCGGCCGCGGCTCGGATCTTCCGCCGGTCGCCGGCCAGCTCGATGGCGCCGAAGCCGATGTTGTCCGCGGCGGTCAGCTCGTAGCGGTTGAAATCCTGGAAGATCACGCCTATCTGGCGGCGCCAGTCGCTCACCCCGTAGGAGCGGATCTCCTGGCCGTCGACGAGGATGCGCCCACCGGTCGGTTCGTACAGTCGGCCGAGGAGCTTGACCAGCGTCGTCTTGCCGGCGCCGTTGAGGCCTACGACGGCAGTGCAGCGTCCTGCGGGCAGCACCAGGTCGAGTTTGTCGAGAACCGGCCGGCGGGATCCCGGATAGTGGAAGTCCACCGCCTCGAAGCGGATCTCGCTGCGCGGATGGCCCCTTGGATCGAGTTGCGGCCGGAGCTGGACCGTTTGCTCGTCGAATTCGGCCACGCCGCGCTCGAAACTTTGGACGGCGTTGTAGGCGAACATCCCGAACTGGGTCTGGGTGTCTGCCTCGGGGAAGTTCTCACCCAGCCGCAGGGCGGCCAGCCCGGCCTGGAGACCCAGCGCGAGCTGCGTCAGGGTCATGGAACCTGCCGCGGCCGCCCGTCCCAGGAGCGCCAGGGCGACACCAGAAACGATGAACCCAAAGGCGGTGTAGACAAGGTAGGGCTTGAGGTAGATGCGGCGGCGCTCGGCCCAGATGCTGGAAAGGAATTCCATACGCACATTGCGGTAGTGGTCGGAGAGCCAGCCGGCCAGGCCGAAGACGCGGATCTCCTTGCCGGCCGCCGGGTGGAGGGCGGTGGCTCGGTAGTAGTTCGCCTCGCGACGCATTGAGACGTTGCGGCCCCAGAGCCTGCCGTATACGCGGAGGCCGCCGCGGTTGCCCCGGCGAAACGCCATCGTTACCGCCAGCAGGGCGAGCGCCGCCGGCCACGAGAAGACATAGCCGACGACGAGTACCGCGGCGAGGAGTTGGGTGTACCTCGCCACGAGGGCGAGGAGCCCGGCGCAGGCGATGCCTGCCGTGCGGAAACCCTGCTCCAGCGAAATGAGAACTTCGGAAAGGTAGTCGAGCAGCCGCTGGTCCTCCAGCGGACCGATGCCGGTGCTGCTCAGCGAGGCGCCGATCAGGCGCTGATAGACGCGGCCGTCGACGCGGCGGGCCAGAAGCTCCCCGAAAGACGCTTGCATGGGGGCGAGGATCTGCTGGATCAGGAACGCCGTCGCGGCCAGGATGAAGGCCGCCACCAGGTCGCGCCACTCCGCCGAGCCGACGCCGCCCGTCACGGCCCCCGGAACGCGCCCGATCATCACGCTGGTGGCCAGGATGAAGAGGATCGGCAGCAGGCCGAGGACCAGGTTGAGCGCGACCAGCACCGTGACCAGACCCGCCCCGCCTGACGGGACCAGCCTGGCGATCCGAAAGTAGGACCCGTAGACGTCGAAGACGCCTCGGAGGTAGTTGCTCAATGGGGGGCAAGTCCTGGAGCCTGGTGACGGAGGGCACAGTCTACCAAGCGGACCGCGCCTACCCATTCATACGGGTTCGGCGGCTGGTCAGATCAGCCGAGCTGAAGTGGCGCTGGTCTGGAGCTGAAGAGCTCCGTATGGTCAGGCCCGCTCGGCCGCCGGCGCGCCGAAGCCGAAGCGCGCGGTGATCTTGTCGGCGAACTCGGCCCGCACGGCGGCGACGTCCTCGCGCGGAATGTCGAGTTCGCTGGCTATCTCGTCGAGCATGGAGATCTCCATGCCGCTGATGGCATCGTCGGCCGTGCAGACGCGGTAGCACGCCCGCAACGCGGTGATCTTCTGCTCCGGGGTCGACAGCTCGCGGAACTCGCGCGTGACCCCGTAGTCGCTCGTGCCGTCGCCGGTCTTCTCCTGGAGCTTGGCCATCTCCACGACCAGGACCGCCTGCGATGGATCGAGTCCGGATGCGTTCAACTCGTGCTCCATCGCGACCGTCTCGGCGTCGCTGATCTCGAGGTCGGCGTAGGCGGCTCGCGCCAGAACGTAGGCCAGGCAGGCAAGAAGCCGCGCCGTCTCGGGCGGGAGCGCCTCGAGCCGGGCCACGATTCGGCGGACCGTCTCCGTCTCGGCCGAGAGTTCGGCAGGCGCCGGTCCGCCGGCGGTCGGCGGTTCGCCGGGACGGCCACTAAGAAAGCGCATGAAGGACATGGCCTCTCCTTGCTGGAAGACGCTTCGCCTCGACGCCGCCGGGGCGACTCAGGCGTGAGTGAACAGAAGATGAAGCTCCATGGTGCCGTGGTCGTCAACCGAAAGGACGGAGAAGCTGTTCGGCTTCTGGATCGAATAGTCGGAGAAGACGATCGGCAGCGATCCGGTCACGGCGATGATGCCGCCCTGGCGCGTCGCCTGCAGCGCTATGGTGACCGACTTGGTGACCCCGTGGAGCGTGAGATCGCCCGTCGCGTTGACGCTGACCGACGCTCCGTCGGCTGGGAGCGTGCCGATGTCGATCGAGGCGGTCGTCTTGAAGGTCGCCGTGGGGAAATTGTCGGTCTCGAGCGCCTGGCTCCGCAGCTGGTCGTCGCGGTGACTGTCGTCGCTGGCCAGGGCGGTCATGTCGGCCGTGATCTGGACGTTGCTGACGACCGTCCCGGCGAGGGTCATCGATCCGGTGACCTTGGGCGTCCGACCGACCGCGGTGTGGCCGCCGACGCCGACGAGCTGCTCCTGCACTCGATAACCGACGAACGATGCGGTCCCGTCGCCGATGGACCCGCGGCTCGTGTCGACGTTCCAGGTGCCGTCGAGAGAGGCCGGGGCGGCGATGGCGGGGCCGGATGGAATGGCCGGCGAAGCGGCCCCGACCGCGGTCGGGCTGCTCGGGCCGACGAGGATGTACCACAGGCCGTAGGCCCCGCCCGCCACGGCCGCCACGAGAATCAGGCCGACAACGATGAGCAGGAGGTTGCGGTTGCCGTGGGGCCGCCCGCTGGGGACGGGGTTTGGCGACGCTGGCGCGTTCATGGCGCGGACCTCAGGACTCGGGACATGCCCGGACGAGTCCGCGGGCTACGGACCCAGTCTGAACGTAGGTTGACTTCCTGAAGCGGGCTTGAATAGGGGATCGATATCGCACTGGACGGAACCCATCGAGCGTGCGCCTCGCCGCCCTGCCCAATGACCCTACCGCCCGGGACACCTCACCCGATATCGTGATCCCGCTCAGGCAGTAAAGGCTAGCGGCCGACTCCCATATGGACCGAGTGGGGGCACGCCGCCTGGTAGGCCCTGTAGCCAACGGAGAAGACCATGCCGACCATCTCCTGGGACCCTTCGATGACGACCGGCGTCGACAGCCTCGACAATCAGCACAAGCAGCTGATCGCCTGGCTCAACGATCTGCTCTCGGCCATGAGCGTCGGTCGTGGCCGGGGCGAAGTCGAGAGCCTGCTGGACAAGCTCGGCGGCTACGCGGTCATGCACTTCGGCCACGAAGAAGACTGCATGGCCCGCTACAACTGCCCGGTGGCCGCGCTGAACGCCGCCCAGCACAAGGATTTCGTTGCTACCTTCTCGTCGTTCCGCGAGGAATTCGATCGCGACGGAGCCACGGCCCATCTGGTGGTGCGCGTCGAGAGCGAGTTGATGCGCTGGCTCGCCGGCCACATCAAGCGCACCGACACCCAGCTGGCGCCGTGCGTCAGGGATCGCGCCTCATAGCACCGGAGTCACCATTTCGAGCGAGGGGTATTCGCTCGTTGGAGTGACGATCCTCGAGGCGATCGCTTGTATCGTCATGCCCGTCAACTTCGCGACTGCGGGCGGCCATGGCAGCAGCGACGTCGTCGCGACGGCGCTACGCTCGACGGGAATGGAATGGACTCCGGTGAGTCCGGTCCCCAGATGCCCGGCCGGGTCCAACACGAGCAGAGCGTGCGCGGTTTGAACGACCATTTGAACGCCGGCCGCGACGATCGAGTCGCGGGAGCAAGGCCGCGCGCCATCGAGTCTCCGCGCTCCCGACCGGTGTGGCTGTCGCTGGTGTCGCGGATCGGACCGCTGCCCTCGCGGCGACCGGACAGGGAGTGGTTCCGCCCGTCGTCGTGGCGGGACCTGGCCCTCGCTACCGTAGCCATCGGAATGGCGGCACTGACTGCCTTGGCCGCCCTTATGGCACCGTCGAAGGACGTGACGATCGCCTCGGTCGCCGGCCTCGCGACGCAGTTGATCCCGCTGATCCTGCTGGCGTGGCGACCCCGCTTGTGTGAGTGGCTGCTTGTCGCCGCCCTCGTCTGCTGGGTCACGGGTGTTGCCCTCCACATCGACGGCGGGGACTTCGTGGCGGTCGTGGCCCTGTACACGATCGGCACGCAGCGGACCTGGCGCCGCACCTGCGCCGCGGTCGTCATCTCGCTCGGGGTGGCCGGCTTCCTCTTCGACCGGGGCCTGTCTCACAGCTCGCTGGAAGTGTTGGCGCAGCTGGCGACGCAAGGGGCGGCCTATGCCGCGATCAGCGCCCTCGGTCTGTACCTGGGAACGCGCCGAGCCTACGTCCGGACGCTGCTCGAGCGGACGGCCGACCTCGAGCGCGAGCGCGAGCTGCTGGAACGTGAGCGGGACCTGATGGCCCAGCGGGCCGTGGCCGTGGAACGTGCCCGCATAGCCCGTGAGCTGCACGATGTCGTCGCCCACCACGTGAGCGTGATGGTTCTCCAGGCCGGTGCCGCCCAGGCCAGCCTGCCGCCTGGCGCCGATGCCGCCGCCGGGGCCATCGAGGCCATTCGCGAAACCGGGCATGAGGCGATGATCGAGATGCGGCGGCTTCTGGGCCTGCTTCGTTCAGAGGAATCGTCGCTGCCCGACACAACCCCCGCAGGCATCGTCGATGCCGGGGCCGGAGCCGAGCGCTCGCCGCAGCCCGGCGTCGCCGACCTGGAGGCGCTGACCGCGCGGACCAGTGAGGCGGGCGTGGCCGTCACGATGCAGGTGGTTGGGGCGCCGAGCCGCATACCGCCCGCCGTCGAGCTGTCCGCCTATCGAGTCGCTCAGGAGGCGCTGACGAACACATTGCGCCATGCAGGTCCGGGGGCTGCGGCCTCGCTCAGGCTGATCTTCGGACGGGGGACTCTGGCCGTGGAAGTGATCGACGACGGCAACGGCAGGCCCGCGATCGAATCGGTCGAACGTCCCCGCAACGAGGTCGGCCACGGCCTGCTCGGGATGCGCGAGAGAGTCGCGCTGTTCGGAGGCCGGTTGGAGGCCGGCCCGGTCCCGGGCGGCGGCTATCGCGTCCTGGCCCGTTTCCCCCTCGATGAAGGCTCGACGATCGACGGCGACCCGACGGGCCCGACGAGCGCCTCGCCCGGTCAAAGCTCGGAGGTCGTCCGGTGACAGTCCGTGTTCTCCTGGTCGACGACCAGGCGCTCGTCCGTGGCGGCCTGCGGATGATCATCGATGCCCAACCTGATCTCGAGGTGGTAGGGGAGGCAGCCGACGGCCGAGAGGGAATCGAAGCGTTCTTTCGATTGCGACCGGATGTCGTCGTCATGGACATCCGCATGCCGCACCTCGACGGCGTCGAGGCGACCCGGCGGCTGGCGGGGCCCGACTCTCCGTACCGGGCCCACGTCCTTGTCTTGACGACCTTCGATCTCGACGAGTACGTCTACGATGCCCTCCGGGCCGGCGCCAGCGGCTTCATGCTCAAGGACGCGCCGCCGGCCGATCTGATCGCGGCGATCCGTGTTGTCGCCGAGGGCGACGCACTGCTGGCGCCGTCGGTGACCCGCCGGCTGATCGCGTCGTTCGTGAGCAAGGCGCCGCCCAGGGTACGGGACCGAGCGGCCCTCAACCAGCTCACGGAGCGGGAAGTCGAGGTCCTGAAGCTCGTGGCGCGGGGTTTCTCCAATGCCCAGATAGCCGAATCCCTGGTCGTCGGCGAGACCACCGTCAAGACCCACGTCGCCAGATTGCTGGACAAACTCGACCTCCAGAACCGGGTTCAGGCCGCCATCCTCGCCTATGAGGTGGGACTTGTGGAGCTTGGGTCCAGGTGAAGAAGTACTCCGGTACTTGTTCAGGTTTCTTCAGCTAACCACCCTGAACTGCACCAGTCCGACCTCAACTAGCATCCTCTAGACCCAACTACTGCCTGAACGGGTGGTTGCTTTGGGGCCGGAGACTGTGACCCACGGCCCTGGGAGCGAACCCGAGCCCGGGCGATTGTTACATCACCCCACGCCAGGAACCTCTACCCGTCCAGAGGTAGCGATCATGCGGTTGATACAGCCCTCGCGCCTAGTTGCATTGTCGGTCGCGCTGGGCCTGGCCATGTTCGCCGCGTCGCTGACGCTGCGGGTGCCGGCGGCGCAGGCCTCATCCGGTCCGCTCGACGCTCAGTCCAACGAACTGGTGCGGCTGATCAACGGCGCCCGGGCGGCGAACGGCCTGGGGGCGTTGTACGTTGATCCTTACCTGGCTGCCAAGGCGCGGGACGGTGCGATTCAGTGCCCGGATGATGCTGCCAATACGATCGCCGGTCGGGCCCAGGACTTCGCCGCCTACGGCAACATGTCGCACAGCCTCCGTCTCTGCGACGCCCCCACATACACGCTGTCGGGCACGACCTTCGTGTCGGTGATGCAGAGCTGGGGCTACGGCGGCGTCGGGGAGATCGATCTCGACAACGGTGGCTACGGCAACGGCGCCTTCCTGTACACGTACAACGGCTGGCAGACCTGGACGTATTCGACGACCGGCCACGGCATGCTGGGCTGGGCGACGTCGAGCAGCCACTGGAACATCATCATGGGCGGCTACGACCGCGTCGGATGCGGCGGTTGGGCGGCCGGGTCAACCTACTACTACGACTGCGCCTTCAGCGCCGGCGGTCCCAACGGCGTGAAGTCGCCACCGACCGTTTCGCCGTTCGATCTGCCTCTCCCGACTCCGGTGCCGACCCCGGTTCCGACGGCCGCCCCGACTCAGCCGCCGGCCCCTGATCCCACGCCGTACGTGGCGCCGCCCGCCAAAGGTGGTGGCTCCGGCGGCGGCTCCGGTTCGGGCGGTTCCGGCGGGTCCGTCGGCGACCCCGGATCGGGCAGCCCGTCCGCGGCGGCCTCGGATCTCCTGTCGAGCGTCGATCTGCCGACCGCCTCGGCGAGCGCGGCAGTTCTGGGCGTGCAGGCGACCAACGCACCGGCCACGCCCAGCACGGTACCGGCAGCCGCGGCCGCGCAGGCAGGCGGAGGCGTCACACCGGCCGACGGTGCCGCCGATCTGCCCGCCTCGATAGCTCGCATCGTCGCGCTGCTCACGGGTTTCGGTGCCGCCCTGCTGTACGGCTCCTCCGTGGTCCTGTCGCTGCGCCGTCGCCGTCGCCGGCGCGAGGTTGCCGGCTAGTTCCTGCGGAACCGCAGTGACGAGAAGATCAGGATCGCCCCGAAGGCGATGGTCACGATCGGCCAGGTCACGTTGAGGTCGAAGTTCGGGTCGAATTGATGCCACGCCAGCAGGCCGCCGACGAGGATAAGCAGTAGCCCGAAGACCAGACCCGGTCCGCCGTAGCCGTGGTACTCGCGCCACTCGGCGCGCTGCTGCCGGCGTTCGGCGTGCTGCTGCCAGCGGTCCTGGCGCCACTGCGATCGCCAGTCGTCTCGCCACCAACCGCCCGGAGCGGACGGCGGGGGCGTGCCCGGCATCGCGGCGGCCGGCCCCCAGCCCGGGGTGGTCCCCGGCGCCGACCCTGTGGAGGCGCCACCGTCCGCAGCCGGCGCGGTTCCGTCGGGCGCGGTTGCGCCGTATCGGATCGGTGCACCGCCCGGGGCCCACGGTGACTGCGGCGGCCACTCGGTCGGCTCCAGCGGCACGACGACCGTCATGATCAGGTAGGCCCAGAAGGTCAGCGAACCGGTGAAGAAGATCGAGAGGAACCAGATGATGCGAACGATGACCGGGTCGACGTCGAGATAGGCGGCCAGGCCGCCCGCGACGCCGGCGAGGAAGCGGTCGTCGGCCGAGCGGTACAGGCGTCGTGGATTCACTTGCATCCTCCTGCGGACAGGAGCTTGAGGCTCCCGAGACTCGTATTGAAGGTGATGGTCGCCTGGTGAGCGGCGCTGGAGTAGTTGGGCGTCTGCCACCCGCTGCCTGAGCGGATCAGACCCGCGCCGGCGAAGTCACTCGACGACAGGCTGTCGGTACCGGAAACCTGTACTCCCAGGCCGGCGGGAATGCAGACCGCAAGCGAGCCGAGGCTGGTCTTGAGATCGGCGGTCAGATTCGACGACCCGTCCAGCGTTACGTAGGTGGCGCCGAGGCTCGTCGTGACCGTCAGACTCCCCACGTGGGCCCCCGTCAGGTCGAGATGAAACGAGCTGAGGCTGACGACGAAGCGGGCGGAACCGAGGTTCGCGGACGCCAGGTTGAAGTGCGCGTCGCCCATGCTGAGGGTCGAAGTCAGGTCGATCTGGCTGGTCGAAGGCAGCGCGATCTGCCAGTTGTCCTTGCCCCTATCGAACGACCAACCGTTCTGCGAGCCCGAGGTGACCTGGAGCAAGTCGGCGGTCGAAACTACCTGCGGCGTCCTGCCGGCAGTGTTGGAGGCGTTGACGTGCCATTGGCCGTCGGTCGAGGTGGTGATCGTCGCCGAGCCGCACTGCAGGTCCAGATCGACCGACGCTCCGCCACCGAATGAATCGGATCGGGCGATGCTGCTCGAGCTATTGCCGTCGCCCCCACAGCCCACCGTGGGCGGAGTGGCGAGGACGCTCCCGAAGACCAGGCCGAGGCAGATGGCCACGACCGTGCCGCCGAGGAAGAAGGCGGGCGTGCGCGACAGGATGATCGAAAGGCCGATACCGACGATGATAAGCGGCCACAGTCGCCAGGCGTCAGCGAGCGCGGAGGCGGAAACGGCGCCCTCGTGGTATGCGAGCGGCACCGCCCCCAGGACGATGAAGAAGATTCCCCAGTTGAGTCGACTTCGGTCAACTCGCATAGACACCACCTCTCGCAGTTAGCCCGGCGATTGCAGGCCGAGAACGTTCCGCCGAGGTGAGAATACGCGTCGCCAATGGGCTGCCGCGTCATTCGTTAGGCGGGCGTGCGCATCCTTCGCGAGATCGAATGGGCCTCGTCCTCACGCGCCGTCGTGATAGCCTGACGGAGCATTGCGTGATGCAACCGGCGTCCCCAGGAGGCGACTCGATGCGACTGAGCGAGTGGCGAAAGACGGCTCCATCAAAGGATGCGCTGAGCAATCGGGTTCTGGCCGTGCTGCGGCCCCTGCTCGTCGATTTGGGCGCCGAGAGCGACGCCGAATGCTGGGTGGCCTGGGGCGATGACCCGGAGTACAAGTACTCGATTCTCGCGCCCGTGCTGGCAGGCCTCGTCAACATTGCGGTCAGGCTCGGGGTTCCGGAGGAAGGTGCGCGGGCCACGGCCAGACTGATCCGCTGGTCCAAGGTGTCAGTGACCGAACTTGGCATCGAAGCCAGCGGCGGGCACCGCATGGTCGCCGTCCAGGTCGAGAGCCACGTCTTGAAGGGGATCGACGACGAGGCCGATCGCATCTGCGAGTTCGTGCGGGGGTTGATCGCCTCGGTTGAGGACCGCAACCCGCAGGCCATCCCGATCGCGGTCGTGCAGGGGGTCGCCGCCGGTCGTGGCGTTGCGGCTCTGGCCGCTCTACCGGTCGATGCCGCCGACGCGGCGACCGCCGAGGGGACGGGTCCGGTCTCCGGGTCGGGACCCGCGGCACCCAAGCGAGCCGGATCTGCCGCCGCGAAGTCCGCGCCTCGGGCACCGAAGGCGGCACCGAAGCCAGCGGTGAAACCTGCCGCTTCGGCCGAGACGCCTTCGGCGGCCGAGGCCGTGCCGGGTACGCTCGTGCCCTTCCCGGCCCCGACGCCGGATGCGGCACCTGGGCCACCCAAGCCGCTCGCCGCGCGCACCGCCGCCGCACAGCACGGCGACAAGCCGGGCGCATCCCATCCGGCTCCCGGCCAGCCGGAACCGGAAGCCGAGCAGCCGGCCTGGGTCGGCCCTCATCCAATCGAAGAGTCGCCAGTCCGCGATCCCAACAAGCCACGGCCCTGGAAGCCCTGAGAGCGCGACGAGGCCCGGAGCGACGTCGTGACTGGCGCTGGCAGTTCGTCGTCTGAGGTCGGTGCCAATGACGCCGGCGGCGGGTGGCCGCCCGACCCCCGCGTGGTCGCGGCTGCCCTCGCCGGCGCTGTAGCGGTTCTCGGCCTCGCCGTCCTTGCCGGCTGGATGCTGGCGCTGCCGCTTCTGACCAGCTGGTTGCCCGGGCTGGTGCAGACCAAGATCAATGCCGCGGTCTGCCTGGTTCTTCTGGGGCTGGCCACCTGGCTGGCCACCGTCCCGTCCCGCCGTGAGTACCGGCTGTTGCAGCTGGGCCTGGTCGCGTTGGCGCTGGCCATCGCGGCGGCCACGCTCTTCGAGCACGTTACGGGCGTGGACCTGCGCATAGACCAGGCCTTCGCGCCGGACACGGCCAGCTCCGCCTCACCGCACCCGGGCCGTTTCGCGATCCAGACCGGCGTCGCCTTCATCTGCGCGGGCCTGGCCATCCTGACTATGGGCCGCCGAATTCGCGGCCTGTACGTCAGCGAGGTCCTCGCCCTGGCGTGCGGCACGATCGGCGGCGTCTCGTTGCTCGGCTACCTCTACGGCGCGCCCGAGCTGCTTTCCCTCGGATCGGCCACGCAGATATCGCTGCCGGCTTCGTTCGCGCTGGTGGCGATCGCCGCCGCGCTGATCGCGGTCGATCCCAACCACTCCCTGGTTCGGCCTACGCGCGATCCGGGGATCGCCGGGCAGGTGCTCCGTCGAATGCTGCCGGCCGCCGTGCTGGTCGTCCCGGCGGGGGCGTGGCTGCGGCTGATGGGGGAGCGGGCCGGCCTATACGACGAATCCGTCGGTCTCTCGATCATGGTCGCGTTCGAGGCGCTGGTGCTGGTGGCCGTTGGGGCATGGACCACCGCCAGCGTCCATCACCTGGAAGGAGAGCGCCTCCAGGCCATCGCGGATCTGGTCAGACTCGGAAGCGCGGCGTCGACGCCGCTGATCGAGACCGCCCCGGTGGGCCTCGCGGTGCTCGACCGAGATCTTCGGTATCTGTACATCAATCCAGCCCTCGCCGCCTTCGGTGGAGTCCCGGCCGTGGCGAGCCTCGGCCAGCGCATAGATCGAGTGACGCCCGCCTTCGCGGACCGGACGCTGGCTCTTCTCGCCGGAGTCGTCGCCGACGGTGCGCGGATCCACGACCTCGAGGTTAGCGGCCCGGCGCGGTCTGACGACCGCTTTAGGACGTGGCTGTTGAATGCCGAGCCGCTTGGCGACGCCGAGGGCGAGAGGGTCGGCATCGCAATCAGCGTCGTGGACATAACCGAGCGAAAGAATCGTGAGGAAGCCAAGGCCGCCCTGGCGAAACTGCAGCGCCAGGCCCAAGCGATCGGCGAGTCGATTCCTTTCGGTATCTGGGTGGCCGAGCCGGACGGTCGAGTGAGCCACCTGAGCGAGTCGTACCTGGCGCTGACCGGCCAGACGATGGATCAGGCCCGGGGCTTCGGCTGGATGACAGCGCTGGCACCCGACGTGGCCGACGAGATCCGGAGCGACTGGGCCGCCACCATTGCGGCGAAGGCTCCCTGGAATCGCGAGCTCGTCGTAAGGGACGCGGCCGATCGCCGCCACACTGTTCTGTCGCGAGGCTTCCCGGTCCGGGACGAGTCGGGTGAGGTCACGAGCTGGGCCGGCATCAATCTCGACATCACCGACCGCAAGGAAGCCGAGGAGTTCCGGGAGGCCTTTCTGGGAATCCTCTCCCACGAACTGGGAACGCCCATCACCTCGATCTACGCCGCCAGCACGCTGCTGTCACGTCCCGGGCTGGACGAAGCGGCCAGGGTCGAACTCATCGGCGACATCACCCACGAGACGGAGCGGCTGCGGCGTCTGGTCGAGGACCTGGTAGTCCTGGCTCGAGTCGAGCGAGGGACGATTCAGGTTCCCACGGAACCGGTATCGCTCGATCATCTACTGCGCCGGGTTTGCGATCGTGAGCGAAAGCGCTGGCCCAACTGCCACCTCGGGCTGACCGTGGCGCCGAGGCTGCCGGTCGCTCGCGCGGAAGAGGCCTTTGTCGAGCAGATCGTCCGGAACCTGGTCGAGAACGCGGTCAAGTACGGGCCGCGGGATGGTCCGATCGAACTGGTCGCCGACGCTCCCGACGGCCGGCCGCGCGTCCGGGTCCTGGACCGCGGGCCCGGCATCGACCCGGCCGAGGCAGACCGGCTCTTCGCGGTTTTCTACCGCTCCGAACGGACGTCGCGTGTGGCCGGGTCGGGGATCGGGTTGTTCGTGGCCCATCGCCTGGTGGAGTCGATCGGCGGCACGATCTGGGGCCGACCTCGAGATGACGGTCCCGGCGCCGAATTCGGCTTCCAGCTGCAGCCCGCAACGGACGACGTGGCCTGAACGAGAACGCGGCCCCCGCCGTGAGGCGAGGGCCGCGTTTCGGGAGCGGGAAGGCTACTTGAGAGCGTCGCGGCAGGCCTTGGCGGAGGCGACGGCCGACTTGAGGTCGTCTCGGGCCTGGCCAAGAGCGGTTCGAGCGTTCTTGATGATCGGGCCGGCGGTCCCGCCGTTGTACTGAGCCGGGGTGAGCGGCAGCAGCGCCGCGGGCACCGGGCTTGCAAGTCCGGCGGCGGCCGTCACGGAGGCGTTCATGGCGTTGAGATCGGCCTGGGCGGCGGTGGTTTCCTTACCGGCTGCCTTGGCCTTGGCGATCGCGGCGGTCAGCTTGGTGTTGATGTCGGCGAACTTCGTCTGAGCGGCGAGGACGCCGTCGGCGCCGTTGACCAGGTTGACCTGCGGGACCACCAGCAGGTAGACGCGGTAGTCGGTTGCGATCTTCTCGACGTCCGCCCGCAGGGTCTTGAGGTCGGTATCGGCGTCGATCGTGGCCTTGAGACTGGTCAGGCCGGACCGGGTCGAGCTGATCTCAGCCTGGAGAGCGGATGCGTCCGAGCTCGTGATGACCTTGGAGGCAGAGATCTTGGAGGAAAGGTCGGTCAGGGTGGCGAACCGGCGGTTGATCTCGCAGTCGCCGAATGCGCGCAACGTGTCGACCGTGGCGCTTGCCTTGACCGCGGCGGCCTGAGTTGCGCATGCGCCGTTGCCGGACGGACCCGCGGACGGGGTGACCGCGGCGGCGGTGCCGACGGAGACGAAGAGCAGCGAGCCGCCGAGCGCGAGGCTCCCGACGAGGGCGGTAATGCGGGACTTCATGGTTGCTACCTCCTTGTGTCTGGGACGCTGTGGAGTGGCCGGTGGCCACTTCTTGCGGGTCTATTCGCCAGCGGACGGGCCGGCGTCTGCGCCCGAGAGGGAGCCGTTGACGCCGTTCAACTGGTTCTCGATCTGCGAGAGTTCGGTGTCTATCGGGTCCGTCGTGGAACCCGGGGCGGCGGTCGCGCCGGGATCGGTTGCGGCGCTCGACTCCGGCGAGTCGGATGGCGCATCGCTCGTAATGGGCTCCAGCGTGGGAGCCGTGCCGGCGACCTGGCTCTGCTGCACAGCCGGTGTACCTGTCGACTGCGCGGCCCCGCCGTTGTGTCCGGCGCAGCCGATGGCAACCGCGCCAAACAGCAGCGCCGCGGTCGCGAGTTTCGTGACGGAGATGGCTTTGACGCTCACCAGGTTGGTCTCCTCGTGTCTGTCGTTGGGTACCGACGCTGTTGATACTCGCCCGGCCGCCTTCGGCCTGTTCTCGGATCAGGTAAGACGACTGTAAAGTCGAGGCGCATTTCGACGGCCTCCGAGCGGGCGTCAAACGCCGCGCGGGGCTACGATCCACGCGTCGGAGCTAATCGCCGACCTCATGGCGCAACAGGCAGGAGGGCCTACGTTGAATACGACCCTGGTGCGGCAGCTCAGGCCGCCCGTCGCCGAGTTCATCGGCACATTCGCGCTCGTCTTCATCGGCTGCGGGACGGTCGCCTCCGGCAAAGCCGATGCCCTGGGCGGAGCGGTCGCATTCGGCGGCACTCTCGGGATCATGGTCTATGCGCTGGGCCACATCTCCGGAGGCCACTTCAACCCTGCCGTTTCGATCGGGCTCGCGCTTGGGCGCCGCTTCTCATGGACGAAGGTCCCGACATACGTGATCGCCCAGGCCGCCGGCGCGACCGTCGCAGCGCTGCTGTTGCGCCTGACCCTGAGTTCCGGCGCCCCCCTCGGCGTCACTCACCCAAGTGGCTCCGACGGTCAATCCTTCGTGTGGGAAGTCATCCTGACCTTCTTCCTGGTCTTCGTGGTCACGGCCGTGGCAACTGATGCTCGCGCGGTTCGATCGGCCGCGGGTCTGTGCATCGGCGGCACCGTGGTCCTCGACGCGCTGGTCGGCGGATCGATCAGCGGCGCATCGATGAACCCTGCCCGTTCATTTGGCCCGGCGCTCGTCGCGGGCGACTTCAACGGCCTGTGGATCTATCTGCTGGCTCCGGTCGTCGGCGGGGTCATCGCCGCGCTGGCGTATCTCTTCCTGCGGGGCGACGAGTCTCCGGCGCCGCGCTGAATCTAGGGCGCGGTCACGACCTCAGGCCCGGCGCTCGCCGCAACGGGTTCGACGAACCAACGCCCGGAGAGTCTCATCGCGGCCCATGCCAGGCCCAGCATCACCGGGACTTCGATCAGTGGTCCGACGACCGTCGCCAGGGCGACGGTTGGCGAGAAGGCCGTGATGGCTATGGCTATCGCGATCTCGAAGTCACGCCCGGTCGAGTTGAAGGCGACTGCCACCGCGTCCCGATAGGGGAAGCGCAAGCGCGATCCGATGAACAGCACGACGAAGAACATGATCGCGAAGAAGAGAGTCATCGGGATGGCCATTTCCAGCACAATGCCCGGGCGCTGCAGGATGAGGTCGCCCTTGAGAGAGAACATTACGATCAGCGTGAACAGCAGGCCGAGTATCGAGAGCGCGCTCAGCCCCGGCTTGAGCCGCTCCATGGCCTCGTCGCCTCCTCGACGCGTTACCGCCATTCGCGTCAGTACGCCGAGCAGCAGCGGCAGACCGAGGTAGAGCACCACGGACTCGGCGACGACCGAGACATCGAAGCTGACGTTGCCGATTAGCAGTCGCGCGTAGACCGGGATCAGCAGCATCTGGGCAACCGAATTCAGCGCTACGAACACCAGGGCCATCGGCGTATTCCCCCTGGCAAGGAAGGTGAAGATGATCACCATCGCAATGCAGGGAGCGAGGCCGTAGAGCACGAGCCCGGTGTGGAGTTCCGGGTCGCTCACGAAGACGTTGGCGAGGCCGAGCATCAGAAAGGGCGCGACCAGGTAGTTGAACAGCAGCACCACGCCGAGCTGACGCGGCGACCGAAAGGCGTCACCCACCTCGCCGAGGCGGACATTCGTCATCGCCGGGTACATCATCGCGAATAGCCCGACCGGCACGCCCAGCGAGATCGCATTGGGGGCACTCAGGACGAAGGTTCCGCCGACGATCGCCTTGATGGCATCGATCGGGGGCGTCAAGGCGAAGTCCGAGATCGACAGCGCCTTTCCGATGGCTATGCCGATCGCCATGCTGATGACGACGAAGAATGGCAAGAGGCGGAAGTCCTCGAGCTTGGCGAGCAGGCGAATGGTCATCTGGTCTCCGGCGGTTGGTGGGACCGTGGCACTCCGGTCGCGGCTGGGTCGAAGTCGCAATCGGGCCCGGCGGCTGCCGCCCCGCGCGTGCGAGCCAGGAGCTGGTCGATCCAATCACGGAGCTCCTCGAGGGTCTGACGGTCGAGAGAGTAGTAGACCCAACGACCAGCGCGTCGTTCCCGGATGAGGCCGCTTGCATGGAGCGTCCGGAGATGGTGCGAGGCGAGGGCGGGGCTGAGCCCAAGGGCCGCACCGAGGTCGCAGACGCAGCGCTCGCCGTCTCCCAGATAGGCGACGATTCGCGCTCGAGAAGGTTCGGAGATCGCTTGGAATCGCCTTACGATTTCAGGCGGAGCGCTCTCGAGAGGGATCGCCGAAAGATCGTTCATGTCGTCATTCTAATGCTCGTCAGTATAACGTGCGTTTGAATGAGACGACGGGCTCGGGAGTTGCCGGCTGCCCGGCGTCAGGTGCCTCCGCGCCGTCAGTTGATGTATTTGGCGCACTTCCGCAACGCGGCTGATATGGCCCTGTAATTGCCGAACCGGCCCGCACCCTCGACAATCGATCCGGGGGCCAGGCATGCCGGCTGGGGTATGAATTTGATAATTCGGGTCCTCAAGGGCCGAGTCCAATCCGGAGAGACAGCCGTCTTTCGGGATCAGGCCCAGTTCACATTGGACGACGCGCGCCGGCAAGAGGGCCTCGTACACGCAGAGGTCGGACGTCAGGTCGAGTCGGACGGGGCCGAGAACATCGTCTTCGTGAGCGTCTGGCGCGACCTCGAAGCCCTGTATCACTGGCTTGGCGGAACGAACCTGCTGTCCACGCCGGTTCTCCACAACGGCCGAGCCAACCTCTTCGCGCATTTCGAGGTGCAGCATTACGAGGCCTATGAGGAAGAGGTCTCGGCAGAGTCCGAAATCGAGGCGTCGACGCCTCCGATAGCCATCGACGCGAAAGGCTGACGGGGACTCCTGGGCCAGTGCGCCCAGGCACCGGTTTGATGCCCGATCCGGTCGTTCTGAGGCCGGAATGCGCCGCGGTCGCGCCGTCGGCGAGCGATCAAGCGTTGTGCGCGGTCGCCATTCCGGGTACGGTATTCCCACGCTCGACTCCGGAAGACGACGTAGGGGCGTCCCAGAGGCAGGATGAACGTCCACGAAGCGCTCGACGCATGGCAGGCGCAGTACACCGGCCAACCACCCGTTGGCTTCATGCTGCGCTTCACCCATGAGTCGGTCTGGACGCGCGTCCACTACCTCCGGGAGAGCGCCGAGCCGGCCTCGGCCCAGAACGACGCCCAGACCGCGTCGCGGTTCGATGCCGTTGCCAGTTCGCTCTTCAACGGCACGACCGTTCTGGTGCTCGCGATCCACCTGGATCCGCGCCATGAGGACACGGCCGATCTGCGCGCCATAGGGGCCACGCCGATCTCACCGCCGGAGAGCTGGCTCGAAACGTTGGCCGGCTACCTGCCGGACCCGAGTCGCGTCGAGTTCGTGGCGGCCACGCTGGTCTGGCAGCGCGGCTGTCTGGACCGCCTGTGGCTGGCCGTCGCGCGCGACGTCATCGGTCGCGTCGCCGTTTTCTGCCCGGCCACCGGGGACGCGTTCTGCCCGTACGCCGGCGGCGCGGACATCTTCGTGTGGGGCCCGGAGCGCCGCTCCAAGATCGGTGACCGGTTCCGCGCCTGGCTGCCCGGCGCCGGCATGCCCGGGTCGCTGCCGCCGAAGCGGGCGAGCGATCTGGTGACCGAGCGCGGCTAGGGCCGCTTCCGCGCAATGTGCCGTGGATTCCCCTAGTGGCGCGCCCCCGGCCGGGGCTTCAGGCCTTCTACCCGGGCGCCGATACTCTCTTCGGAGGGGCCGAACCACCAGCTAGGAGCTATGCGTGGACGGCATTTCAACCGTGCAGTTCAGCACCGCCGGGATCGGCGCCGTTGGGCTGTCAGCCATCCAGTCCGGACCAAAGCGCGGCCATCCAGCCATGGACGCCGCCGCCAAGGTTCTCGGAATGAGCACCGGCGACCTCCGGACCGCCCTCCAGAGCGGCGGGAGTCTCGCGACCATCGCCTCGTCCAAGGGCATCAGCCAGGCCACGCTGACGGCGGCAATGACGGCAGCCATCCAGCAGGCCAATCCTGAGATCAGCGCCGACCAGGCCGCCAAAGTGGCGACGGCGATGGTGAACCGAACGCCACCCGCCGGCGGGCCGCCACCGGATGGCGGCGCAGGCGCGGCCGCGTCGACCGGCGGCACGTCCGGCACGACGGCGACGAACGGCCATCACCACCATCACCATCACGCCGGCGCGGCCGCCATGGACGCGGCGGCCAAGGCGCTCGGCATGAGCACCACCGATCTCATGTCGTCGCTCGGGAACGGCACGAGTCTCGCTTCGATCGCCAAGTCCAAGGGAGTCAGCCAGGACGACCTCGTCAAGGCGATGGCGACCGCGCTCCAGGGAGCGGACACCAACCTCACGGCGGATCAGGCATCCCAGCTCGCGACCCGGATGGCAACCCAGACACCCGGCCCGCAGAACGGGGCGTGGGCCGCGGCGGCCCAGCAGACGGCCCCGAGCACCTTCTCGATCACCGCCTGACGTTTCGTATCAAAAGAAGCAGCCGGCCGCGGAGGGGGGGAGCGGCCGGCTGCTTCACGTCTGTGGCCGGACGCGTCGATCACGCTGCAGCCCGAACCACTCAGCAAGGTCAACATTGTTCCCTGATGAATCGCTGAATCCGGCCGAATTCGGGGGAAAACCCTCAGCTCGAGGTATCGCCGCGGTTGGTGGGGCGGGCGCCACAGGGGAGTTTGTGGTTCCGGGCCGGACCGGCGACACTAGGCGCATGAGCCCCAAGCCCACGCCCACGCCCACGCCCGCGTCCCCGCCCACGAAGGCCGACATCGCCCGGTATCGCGAGAACCTGCAGGGCGAGATCGATGCCATCGCCCTGTATGCGCTGCTCGAGGACAAGGAAGCCACCGGCACGCTCAAGGAGTTCTACAGCCGCATGG
Organism: Chloroflexota bacterium; assembly: GCA_003157875.1. Lineage (GTDB taxonomy): Bacteria > Chloroflexota > Limnocylindria > Limnocylindrales > CSP1-4 > Fen-1039. Next base: position 472 of record PMKV01000096.1, on the reverse strand, counting down.
TGGCCGTCGAGACGATCCACGCCGACGTCTGGCGTGCGCAGCTCACGGCGGGCGGCGTCGATACGAGTCGGATGGGGCCGGCGTGGCGGGCCAGGGTGCTCATGTTCATCGCCCGCCACTTTGGGCCGGGCCTGGTGGTTCCGACCATCGCCGAGCACGAAGCCACGGACGAGGCCAACTACGACGACCAGCCCGAGGCCCTGGCGCGGATGCCCGGCGACGAGCGGTCCCACGCCCGGCTCTTCCGCGAGCTGGCCGCCGGTCGTGGCGTCGAGGGCGGCGCCATCGCCCGCATCGAGGGCCGCCACCGCGGCAGCGGCGGCAATCAGCTCCGAGCCGCGGTCCTGGGCGCCAACGACGGCCTGGTCTCCAACCTGAGCATCTCCATGGGCGTGGCGGGGGCGTCGGGCGGCGGTCACGCCGTCCTGATCGCCGGTCTCGCCGGCATGCTGGCCGGCGCCCTGTCGATGGC
>PMKV01000057.1:22774-22900 GCA_003157875.1 Chloroflexota bacterium | reverse complement strand
GCCGACTTCACGGCCTTCGCCCGCGAGCAGCGCATAGCGATCACCGTCCGCGGTTCCGCTCCGGGCAGCATCGTGACGTACACCCTGGGCATCACTCCGGTCGACCCGATCCACTACCAGCTGCCG
>PMKV01000057.1:22226-22768 GCA_003157875.1 Chloroflexota bacterium | reverse complement strand
GATCATCACCTTCGGCACGATGCTGGCCCGCGCGGCTATCCGCGACGTGGCTCGCGTCGTCGGCATGAGCTATGGCGACGGCGACCGGATGGCCAAGGCGGTGCCGAACCAGCTCGGCATCAAGCTCGACGAGGCCATAGAGACCAGCCCGCCCCTGCGCGAGATGTACCAGAACGAGCCGGCGGTCCATCGGGTGATCGAGTTCGCCAAGCAGCTGGAGGGCGTGGCTCGCAACGCCTCCACTCACGCCGCCGGAGTCGTCATCAGCCGCGAGCCCCTGACCGAGCTGATGCCGCTCCAGCGCGCCACCAACTCCGACGCGGTCATGACCNNCCTGCTCAAGTTCGACTTCCTGGGACTGTCGAACCTGACGATCCTGCGCGTCGCCGTCGACTTGATCCGAGATCACCGCGGTGAAGAGATCGACCTCGAGAAGATTCCCCTCGACGATGCGAAAACGTTCGAACTGCTGGCCTCGGGCGAGACGACCGGCGTCTTCCAGCTAGAGTCGGCCGGCATGCGGCGCTACATCCGCGAGCTGC
>PMKV01000057.1:0-22181 GCA_003157875.1 Chloroflexota bacterium | reverse complement strand
GTCCGCGTCGACGGCGCTGGCCGGTTTCACCGGCCCCGAGGCCGACATGCTGGGCTACGCCATTCGCAAGAAGAAGGCCGCGCTGATGCGCGAGATGCGCGAGAAGTTTGTGCGCCAGGCGGCCGAGCGGGGCGTCAAGCCGCAGGTCATCGACGCCGTCTTCGCCGCCTTCCAGCCGTTCGAGCGATACGGCTTCAACAAGGCCCATGCCACCTGCTACGGCCTCATCGCGTACCAGACGGCGTACCTCAAGGCCAACTACACGGTCGACTACATGACGAGTGTGTTGACCGCCTTCCGTGACAACGAGGAGAAGGTCGCCGCAGCGGTCGCCGAGTGCCGGCGCCTGGGGATCGAGGTCCGCCCGCCTGACGTCCACCACTCGGTCGTCGAGTTCACCGTCGAGGAGGACGCCATCCGATTCGGGCTCCTGGCGGTCAAGAACGTCGGCGAAGGGGCGATCGAATCGATCATGTTGGCCCGAACCGAAGGCGGTGACTTCACCTCGCTGACCGATTTTTGCTCGCGAGTCGACCTGCGACTGGCCAACAAGCGTGTCCTGGAGTCGTTGATAAAAGTCGGGGCGATGAGCCGGTTCGGACACGGGGCTCAGCTGCTGGCCGCCCTGGACAAGGCCATGGCCGTAGGCCAGTCGATGATGCGTGACCGGACCAGCCCCCAGGTCGGGATGTTCGAATCGCTGCCCGCGGAGCTGGAGTCGCCGCTCCCGGAGATCGCCGAGGCGTCATCCCGCGAACGCCTCGGCTGGGAGAAGGAGCTGCTCGGGCTATACCTCTCCGAGCATCCACTGGGGGCGCTCACGGAGCAGATCGCCCAATACGTCACCGCCTACTCCGGCGATCTGAAGGACGAGTCGCTCGATGGGCAGCGGGTTGTGATGGGGGGCATCGTGACGGGGGTGCGCACGGTCACGACGCGCAACAAGGAGACGATGGCCGTGGCCACGCTCGAGGATCTGCAGGGGACGCTGGAGGTCGTGGTCTTCCCCCGCATGTACACGACGAGCGGTGGCACGTTTGCGGAGGGCGTGATCCTGCTCGTGGCGGGGCGGGTGGATCACCGCGGCGAGGAGGCGTCGCTGTTGGCCGATGCGGTCTGGGTCTGGGAGGATGCCGCCGCGCGAGGTCCGGCGGTCATCGCGCAGGAAGTGGCCGCCGGCGAGAGAGGGAGGGGCGGCAACCGGCGTTGGGGGAGTGGCGCCGGGGCTGGGAGTGGCACGGGCAGTGGAGCCGGCAACGGCTCCGGCAACGGACACGCCGGTGGCAACGGCTACGGCAGGTCGGCGCCGGCGGGCGGGTCCACTCCCGCGGCCGCAAACCCCGCTACCGGGCCTGGAGCGGCCCCCGCCGCGCCCTTCGTCCGGGTTTCGCCGCTGCGGGGTGGGGGAGTGACCCCGGTCGCCGCCGCACCGCCCGCCGCGGCCACCCACGCGCCGCTGGAGCCGCTCTCGGCCGTGCCGTCGCCCGACGACCTGGCGACCCTGGCGCCCGAGCGGGAAGAACCGCCACTCCCCGATGAGGCGCGAGCCGTTGCGGCACGCGCCTCCGACGCACCGACTGCGCCTCTGGAGGCGCCCGCGTCGGGCATCCTGAACGTGAGTTTCACGCGCGGCGCGGCGGCGGGCCGCATCGTGGTCGCGATGGAGGAGTTGCGAGCGGTGTTCAAGGAGCGGCCGGGGGAGACGCGGGTGGTCTTCCATATCCCCGACAGGAGCGGCACGTTGCCGATGGAGATCCGCGGCGGCGTTGCCTACGATGCCGAGCTGGTGGCCGAGATCGGCCGCCGCCTGGGAGAGGGCCTCGTCCGCCTTGAGCTGTCTACGAGGGGCGAGCCGTGATTGATCGGGCGCGAGGTGCATCCGGGCAATCGCTGCCGGCCGCGCACGTCGGCATGATCTGGGGCTCGCGCCTGCGCCTACCGATCGTTGCGTTCCTGGTCGCCGTTTGGCTGCTTGTCGCCCTGCTGGTGGGCCTTGCGACATCTGGCGGAGTCGTCTGGTTCTGAGCTCGGAGCGCCATCGGCAGAGCACGATTTCGGCGCCCAGGATCCGGTGCCTGCGCGAGCTCTTCCAGCGGGTTCCGAGTCCTCCACATCGGTCGGGGGTGAAGGGTTCTTGATGACTCCTTAGGGCTGACGCCACTGCGCGGGCGTCTTCGAACGACCCCCTCTGCGGCTGCCCAGGGTCGGTTCGGGCATAATGTGATCCGCTCGCGAGACCTCCGCCTCGTCGAGCATCCCTCGAGGGGCAAGGGAGATACCAACACAATGCCGCATCCGCAGGGGCGTCGGGTCCTGGTCCGCAACCCCATTGCCGCCGCCTTCCTGTCGGCCCTGTTTCCCGGAGCGGGTCAGGCCGCCGCCGGCAATCCGAGCCGCGGCGTAATCGTGGCGATCCCGATGTTCGCCGTCGTCGCCGCCTTCCTGGCGATTCTGGTGACCCAGGGGCGCTCGGTCCTCGACTCCGCCTTCAACCAGCAATGGCTGACGAGCCTTCTCATCCTGGACATCGTCGCGCTGCTCTATCACGTCTGGGCAGTCGTCGATGCGTACTTCGTCGCCGACCGGGCGGTGGAAAAACCGCGTCGCCGCGGCCCGCCACGGATGAAATGGGGCGCCGCCTTCGGCATCGCGGTGATCCTTTCCGGCACGCTGCTAGTCCACGCCGGCGTCGCCTCGATGGACATGTCCTGGCAGAACTCGCTCACCTGTCTCCAGTCCGAGACGGGTCCCTGCTTCGCCGGCGCCACCCTCGCGCCGGGCCAGACGCTCGCGAACGCCACCGAGCAGCCCGGTGCCGGGATCGTCGACCCGAGCACCTCTCCGGGTGCCTCAGGCTCTTCATCCTCGCCCGGAACAACGTTCGATGCGAACGCCACCTTCGATCCCAATCAACTGCCGAAGATCGACTCGCCCACCGAAGCCAAGAACTGGGCGGCGGATGGTCAGCTCAACATCCTGCTGGCCGGTGTCGACGCGGGGCTCGGCGGCAGCCGCAGCACAGGTTTGCGGCCGGACACGATGATCGTGCTCCACGTCGATATCGCTTCCGGCAGGGCGGCTATGATCGGGATTCCGCGAAACACGCAGTGCGTCCCCCTTCCGCAAGCGATCGCGCAGAACTACTCCAAAGCCTCCGGCGGATGCCCCGCGTACACGTACCCCAACATGCTCAACTGGCTGGCCAACGATGCCGGCTGGAACCACCCCTCGTGGTTCCCCTTCTACCAGGGCTCCGGCCTGGAGTACACGCGGGCCATGACCGCCACAGAGCAGGCGATCGGTACGCTTACGGGCCTCACGATCGATGGCTTCGTGGTCATCAACCTGCAGGGCCTGGTCACGCTCATCGACGATCTGGGCGGAATCGACATCAACGTTCCCACCACCACCTACGACAAGCCCTGCGGGCCGAAGGGTTCGTGGGAGGCCGCCTGGTATGTGTGCGCCTACGAGCACGCCGGCTACGAACTCCCCGATGACAACGGCAGCGTCGTCGCGCACATGAAGGCCGATGCCGCCGGCTCGGCCGGAAAGCAGTCGATCTCATGGCAATCCAGTGATGGGGCGAACATTGCCTTCGTGATCCAGGCCGGCCAGCAGCACATGGATGGGGACTGGGCTCTCGCCTATGCCCGAACTCGCGAGTTCACCACCGACTACAGCCGGATGATGCGCCAGCAGCTGGTCATCAAGTCCATGCGGAGCACATTCGATCCGTGCACGGTCCTGCCGCGCATCCCATCGCTCGTCAATCACCTGGGCGCCGCGTTCTGGACCAACATGCCCCTGACGGACGCCTCCAAGTGGGCGGGAATGGCCAAATACATCGTCAGCGGGAGCGTCAAGAGCATCACCCTGGATCCCAGCACGCTGGGTAATCCTTCCACCACCTACATCAACAGTACGACGTGGAACACGGCCAAGAGCATCGTTGCCCACAGCCTGGACAGCGTCCCTGCCGCGGGCGCGAGCGGCAGCAGCGGAGGCGGAGGCGGCGGCTTCTCCTGCTAGTCGTGCGAGGCTGACGATTGAATAGACTGCGCCGTGCCCTGGATCGGCTGTCGTTGCGCTCTGCGGCGGTGTCTCCAGTCGTGGCCGCCCTTCTCTCGTTCCTTCTGCCCGGGCTCGGCCAGGCGGCAGCCGGACGGCGCCGCCGCGGTCTCGTCGTAGTCATGCCGGCCCTGGCCATCGGCATCGCGGCGGTGGCGGTCCTGCTATTCGCGCGGCACCAGATCAACGACGCTCTCTTCGCCGAGAACGTCGTGACCGCCATTCTCGTGATCAACCTCGTCATCCTGCTGTATCGCCTGTGGGCGATCGTCGACGCGTACCGACTCGTCGCCGCGGAGAAGGGCCAAGCCGCCCTGGATTCCAAGACGCAGTCGAAGACCGAGCCGCTCGCCCGGCGCCGGGCAGGACGTTCGGCCGCCCCGATCGTTCTCGCCGCGATCCTGGTGGCCACGGTCTCCCCGCACCTCGCACTCGGGGCGTTCGGCGCAACGTACCGCGACCAGCTCTTCAATTGCGTCTTCAACACAGAAGCCGCCTGCTGGTTCGGTGGCAACGGCAACCTGTCGGCAGGGGAGACGATCGCTCCCTACACGGATCAGCCGGCCACCGACGCCCCGGCGACCCCGTCCGCCTCGATCGATTCGTCGGGCTCGCCCGGGGAGTCGCCGAGCGCGAGCCCGGCCGGTTCGCCTACTCCGCTGCCGACGGCCGGCCCGACGACGGCGGACGGCATCCCGATCTTCGCGGTGGAGAACGTGAGCGGCCCGAACACCACCCCGTCCGAATGGGCCTCCGACGGCAAGCTCAACGTCCTTCTCGTTGGTGCCGACGAGGGCGTCGGCCGCTGGAGCCTGCGCACCGACACCATGATTCTGCTGGAGGTCGATATCGCGACAGGCAGGTCGGTGATGTACGGCCTACCGCGCAATCTCGAAAATGTGCCGCTGCCCCCGGAATCGGCCGACGCCTTCCCCTGCCACTGCTTCCCGTATCCAAACCTGCTCAACGCTCTCTGGCGGGACGCCGTGAACCGCCCCTCGGCCTACCCGTACAGCGGCACCGACTTCGTGCGTGGCTTCAAGGCCCTGGAGGGGGCAGTCGGCCAGTACCTGGGTCTCCACGTCGACGGCGCGGTCGTCATCAACCTGATGGGCTTCGTGAGCCTCATCAACGCCCTCGGCGGCATCGATATCAACGTCCCGGTCGAGATCAAGGACACGCAATACTCGAGACCGCAGGACGGCAGGAACATCACGATCGACATCAAGGCCGGCCAGCAGCATATGGATGGCTACGTCGCCCTGGAATACGCGCGGAGCCGGCATCAAGACTCCGACTACGGCCGGATGTCGCGCCAGCAGGCGGTCCTGATCGCACTGCGAGCCCAGCTGCAACCTTGCTCGCTTCTGGCGAAGATTCCCGGTCTGATCAGCGCCCTCGGTGACGCATTCTGGACGGACATGCCGGTTGAGGACGCTCCGGCGCTTGCGGCCATTGCCGCGCACATCGGGACCGGCAACATCAAGAGCATCGAGCTGGTGCCGAACGTGACCGGAAATCCAGTCGGGTTCCTGACGATTCCGCGGCTTGCCACCGTTCGCGACATCGTGGCCCACGGCCTCGACGACGTGCCACCGGCCTCGGGCGGCGGCGGCAGCAGTGGTGGCGGCGGTTTCAGCTGCTAGCCGTCGCTGACCGGGGCGGGCACGGCCGACAACGGGGCACACAACCGGGGAGAGTGGTGCCGACGGCGGGAGTTGAACCCGCATGACCTCACGGCCACTCGATTTTGAGTCGAGCGCGTATGCCAGTTCCGCCACGTCGGCACGGTCCGGCGGGCATGGTACAGCCTGCGCGGCCCGCGGGTAGCGGCGGCGCGGGACGCAGGTGGCGGCGTGGAGGCCGACGCGTGGCGGCCCCGACCCCATGCTATCCTCGCGCCGCCGCGGCCGACCCCCGCGTCGATACGAGGCGAAGCGTTCGTGGATGAGAGAGCGCCGGACGGGCGCGTCGTGACCGAGGCTGCCGACGCGGCCGCCCAGCGGATCGACGCCGCTCTGATCGAGGAGGCACTGCGCGGCCGGCTGGACGGCTTCAACCAGCTCGTGCTGCGCCATCAGGATCATCTCTTCGCCCTCGTCTACCGCCTCGTGCCGGACCGCGACGCGGCCGCGGACGCGGTTCAGGAGGCCTTCTTCAGCGCCTACCGCAATCTCGCGGCCTTCCGCGGCGGCAGCGTCCGAAGCTGGCTGGGTCGAATCGCCGTCAACGCCGCTCTCGACCTCCAGCGAGCCCGCCGCCGCCGGCCGAGCCAGCCGTACCCCGAGTTCGAGGACGAAAGCTGGCAGCCGCCGGCCGAGGTCGATGTCGAGCCCGAGACCAAAGCGCTGGCGGCCGAGCGCTCCAAGGCCCTTGCCCGCGCGCTCGAGAGGCTGCCCTCGGAGCAGCGCAATTGCATCGTGCTCTTCGACGTCGAGGGTTACGACTACGCCGAGATCGCCCGGATCATGCGCGTGGAGGTCGGAACCGTTAAGTCGAGAATCCATCGCGGCCGCCTCGCCCTGCGAAATGCCCTGGCCGGCGATCGGGAACTGTTCCGTGGCTGAGACCGTCTGAGGATCGTGATGGACCACACCCCTGCCGCCGCCCACGCCGGCCACGACGAGCTGCTGATCGCCCGCCTCTTCGGCGGCGATGTCGACGCGGGTGAGCGTGCCCGCGCCGCCTCGCTGATGGCCGAGTGCGTCGAGTGCGCATCGCTGTTCGCCGATCTCGACGCCATCGCCGAGGCGACTGCCGTGCTGCCGGTGCCGTCTCGTCCGCGCGACTTCAGCCTGACCGAGGAGGACGCCGCCCGACTGGGTCGTAGGAGCCGGCGGTGGCCGGCCTTCTCCGGGTCGGGTTTGCGGCGATCGTTGGGCGGCTCCCTTGCCGCGCTCGGGCTCGCCGGCCTGATCCTGACCAGTACGGTCTCAGTTCTCGGAGGGATGGTCGCCACGTCGGGCACGACGGCCGCCGATCTCAATCAGAAAGCTCTCAGTGTCAGCGCCGCCGGGTCTGCGGAATTCGGCGCGAACGGCGGGGTTCCGGCCGCCGCAGCGACCGAAGCGTCTGCGCCGACAGCGGGGCCCGCTTGGTCCGTGGCCGCCGCGCCGCCCCTCCCGAGCACCCCTGCCCCGACCGGCGACGCCGACGCCGGCACTCACGGAAACAGCACGGCTGCCCCCGTCGATCAGCCCTCGCCCGGCACCGGGCCGGTGTTCGCCGGAGCCACTTCCGAAACCAAGTCCGCGGGCGGAACCGACGGAACAGAACGGACGTCTGGCGCATCCGAAGCCACCGGCAACGGCATGGACGCTCGTCTTGTCTGGCTCGTCGGGTTCGGGCTGGCCTTCGCGATCGGGTTGGCGCTTCTGCTGCTGCCGCGAATCCTTCGAAGGCGGGATCGAGGGGCCTGACGTTGGCCGATGCCGCTGGGTCGCGGCACGAGCGCGTGACCGAGCAGCCCCTCCGCTAGAATCGCAGGCAAATGCGGGCGGAGATGGGGTGATCGTGGCTGTAGCGGCATTCGCAAGGCATCAGTGGCCTTCCCGGTTCGGGGGCCTCCGAAGACTGGCCTGGCCGGCGAGCCTGCTGGCTTTGTTTGCGGGAGCCTTCCTCTTGTATGCGTTCATCGGCCCGGGCCAGAGCGATACCGACGGCTGGTTCCCGCTTGCGACCGCCATGCTGCATGGCCACCTCTGGATCGACGGCAGCCGGCCGTGGATCGAACTGGTTCCGGCCGGGAACGGCCAGTACTACCTGCCATTTCCGCCGATTCCGGCCGTCGTCCTCATGCCGATCGTAGCCATCTTCGGCGAGGGGATCAGCGACACGAACGGCGTCAGCGCCCTTGCAGGCGCCTTCGACCTCCTGCTCGTCTTCGCGATGCTCCGCGCCCTCCGGCTCGACAGGGTGGAGTCGATGGTTCTCACCCTCGGCTTCGGCTTTGGCAGCGAAGTCTTCTACGTGGCCGCGACCGGTGGCGTACACCACTGGACCGAGATGCTGACGGTCGGGTTCATCCTGGGGGCGATGAACCTGGCCCTCCGGGGCCGTACCCCGTGGCTGGCCGGCGTGCTCTTTGCCCTCGCTGTCGGGTGTCGCCCGACCGCACTGCTCGCGGCCCCCGCACTCGTGGTGCTGTACTGGCGCGCGGGTGGCTGGCTGGCCGGACGGGCCGAATCGCCCGTCTCGAGCTCGGACGTCGCCGAGGGCGAGGAGACGGCGACCGCCGCTGCCGCTCGCGCCGCGATCGGCAGCGTTCGCTCGGCGGCATCCGGCTTGGCCCGATTCGTGCGTGAGATCAACTGGCCGGGAATCATGGCCCTGGCCCTCGGGGCAGGCTTGATTGGGATCTGGCTGGCCTGGTACAACGTCGCCCGGTTCGGTTCACCCACGGAGTTCGGCTACGACCTGATCAGGGGCCAGGACGGAAGCTCGGTGCTATCGGAGGCCTGGTACAAGTACGGCATCGTCTCGCCGTTCTACCTGGCGCGTGGGCTCTACTCGATGCTCCTGCGGGGCTGGGAGTTCAACGAGAACTTCCCGTGGGTCGAGCCGAGCTGGGCCGGCTGTTCGGTCCTGTTCACGACGCCGATCCTGGTGTACCTGGTTCGATGCCGGTGGCGCGACCCGCTGATCCTGGCCGGCTGGTTGGGTCTGGTTCTGCCCGTCGGGCTCGACCTGATGCACGGCAACCCCGGCTATGCCCAGTTCGGCTATCGCTTCATCCTCGACGGGCTGCCCTTCGCGTGGCTGCTGCTCGGTCTGCTGGTTGCCCGCAACGGCCTGACACGGGGCATGGTTCTGGCGATCCTGGTGGGAATTGAGGTCAGCCTGTACGGGATGGCGTGCATCGCCTCCGGGTTCGTGACGTCGTAGCCGTTCTCCCCGCCCCGGTTGGGTCCGGATAGGGCAGGGATCCAGCCCGTTCGAAGTCGGCCCGGGTAAACTTGACCGGCCGGCCCCTGCCGCCCGCCGGCGCCGAAATCGATCGAGGCCCCATGACCCGCTTGATGCTGCTCGACAGCAACGGCCTCATCTACCGCGGCTACCACGCGCTGCCGCCGCTGACCACCAGCAGGGGCGAGTTGGTCAACGCCGTGTTCGGCTTCTGCAGCATCTTGTTGCGTGGCATTGCGGACCTGCAGCCGGAATACGTCGCCGCCTGCTTCGACCTGCCCGGGCCCACCTTCCGCCATGAGGCCTTCGCCGACTACAAGGCCACCCGCCCACCGATGCCGGACGACCTACGTTCGCAGTTCCCCAAGGTCCGCGAGGTCGTGGCGGCGCTGCGGATCCCCGTCTACGAAATGGCCGGTTACGAGGCGGACGACGTCATCGGCACGATAACGCGGGACCTGGACGAACGCGGCATCGACACCACGGTCGTGACCGGGGATCTCGACATGCTCCAGATCGTGACCGAGCACACGCGGCTGATGACGACGCGCCAGGGCGTCGACTCCACGATCTACTACGACCCGGCGAAGATCTGGGAGCGGTTCGAGCTGCGGCCGGACCAGATGATCGACTACAAGGCCCTCAAGGGCGACCCGACCGACAACATCCCCGGCATACCCGGAGTGGGGGAGAAGACGGCGGCCAAGCTCGTGGGCGAGTTCGGGTCGATCGAGGGAATCTACGAACGACTGGCCGAGGTCAAGCCAGACAAGCTGCGCGACAAGCTCGTCGAGGCCCGCGAGCAGGTGTTTGCCAGCCGTGAGTTGAGCCGCATCGTCCGCGACCTGCCGATCAAGCTCGATCTGGAGGCCGCCCGCCTCTCGGACTACGACCGGGCCGAGGTGGTGCGGCTCTTCCGCGAGTTCGAGTTCCGGACGCTGATCGACCGGCTTCCCCCGCTCACCGGCGAGTCGGTGGTGGATGCGGCCGAGGCGCTGCGATCCGTGGCGGGTGGAGTTCCGGCCGCCCGGGTCGCCGGCGAGGCCCAGCGAGTCGGGCGGCGCGAAGGCGACGGCGGCTCGGGCCGCGGCCGCTCGCTCGTCGGCGAGAACGAGGGAGCCCAGCTGCAGCTCTCGATGGATTTCGGTTCGACGGGTCTGGCCGAGCCGTCGCCCCTGCCCGCGCCGGCCGGGGTCACCGAACGTCGGTCCCTCCTGCCGGCTGAGGCCGCGGCCCCGGTGGACCTGGTGGCCGCGCTTCGTGCCGCGGTTGCGGACCCCACGCTGATGGACCGTTTCGAGGCCACGGACGCCGATGCCGCCGAGGCCGCGGCCTGGCTCGCGGGCCGCGTGGGCTGGCCCGAGGGCCAGCACGAGGTCGGCGCGGCGCTGCTGATGGACGACCCGCGCCCCATGCGCGGCATGCCGCAGGCGCTCTCTCTGGCGGGCGGCGACGGCCGGGTGCTGGTGGCGGAGGGCCACGATGCCGTTGGCTGGCTCGGGAGTCTGCTGCTGGGCTCTGGGGCGCGAGTCGTCGGCCACGAGACCAAGCCGCTCATGGTGGCGAACATCGCCGGCGGTGCCGCAGCGCCACTCCCCGTGGCCTTCGACACTCAGATCGCGGCCTACCTGCTCAACGCGTCGCTGCGGAGCCAGACCATCGCCGACGTGGCCCACGAGCGTCTTGACGTGACGCTGCCTCCCGCGGGCGACGTGCCGCCCGCCGTCCGCGTCGGTCTCGACGCCCTGGCCGCGCTTGCCGTTCGCGAACCGCTGGAGAAGGCGCTCGCCGAGTCGGGCCTGGACCGTCTATTCCGCGAAGTGGAGCTGCCGCTCATCCCGGTCCTGGCCGAGATGGAGGCTGCCGGCGTCGCCATCGACCGCGACGCGCTGGCGCTGCTGGACACCGAGTTCGGCCGCGAGATGGCCCGCCTCGAGTCGGAGATCTACCTCGACGTCGGCCACGAGTTCAACCTGGGCTCGCCCAAGCAGCTCGAGCAGATCCTGTTCTACGAGCTCAACCTGCCCAAGGGCAAGCGGACGAAGACCGGCTATTCGACCGACGCCTCGGTCCTCGAAGAGCTCAAGCCGGCTCACCCGATGATCGGCAAGCTCCTCGACTGGCGGCTGTATTCGAAGCTGCGATCGACCTACATCGAGGCGCTGCCGCTACTGGTCTCCGAGCGGGACGGTCGACTGCATACCACCTTCCACCAGGCGGTCGCGGCCACCGGTCGACTCAGCTCGTCCGACCCGAACCTCCAGAACATCCCGATCCGTTCGGACCTGGGCCGGCGCATCCGCCGCGCCTTCACTGCCGGGGCTCCGGATGTGACACTGGTCGCGGCCGATTACTCGCAGATCGAGCTGCGCATCCTGGCCCACGTTTCCGGGGACGAGCACCTGCGCGACGCCTTCGCCCGCGGGGCCGACATCCACCGCGAGACCGCCGCCCGTGTGCTGCACAAGGCGCCGGAGGACGTCACCCACGACGAGCGATCGATGGCCAAGATGGTCAACTTCGGCCTGGCCTACGGCATGAGCGATTTCGGTCTGTCGTCGCGGGCCGGCATCTCTCGGGCGGAGGCAAAGGCCTTCATCGACAACTACTTCGCGACCTACTCCGGGATCAGCTACTACATGCTCCACATCAAGGAGCTGGCGCGGCAGCAGGGTTGGGTCTCCACTTTGCTGGGCCGCCGTCGGTCGATCCCCGAGCTGCGGATGTCCAACCCTGCGCTCCGTGGGGCCGGCGAGCGGATGGCGATCAANNATCATCAAGATCGCCATGATCCGGCTGCCGGAGCGGCTCCGGGCCGCGGGTCTGCGGGCCCGGCTGCTACTGCAGGTCCACGACGAACTGGTCCTGGAAGTGCCGCGGGAGGAAGTGGACGCGACGGTGCCGATCCTGCGTTCGACGATGGAAGGGGCGCTCAAGCTCGACGTGCCGCTCACGGTCGACGTCAAGGTCGGCGACGACTGGGAGTCGATGCGGCCGCTGACCCGCGAGGACGAGGTGCTGGCCGAGCTCGGCGAGGCTCCGGCGGAGGTCGCCGCGGGGTAGCTGCGGCGTAGCTGCGGGGTAGCTGCGGGGTAGCTGCGGGCAGCGCTCAGCCGCCGGCGAGGTCCACCTGCCAGCGATCGTATTCGCCGCCGAATGGAGCGGCTGCCGTCTCGAGCTCGGTCCGCAGGCCGGCGATAGCCTCGGGCGTGACGACCATCGACTGCCGCACGACCACCAGCCAGTAGCCTTTGCGCGCCGAGGTGTCTACTTCGACGTGGCGGCTGCCGCTCTTCAGATGCCGGGCCAGTTGCTGGGCCGCCTTCACGCCGGGCACGTACAGGAAGTGGCGCGTCTGGTGCGGAACGGTCGGGTCGGCTCCGGCGCGGCGCATCTGGGCGGCGGCGGCGACCGCGGGATCGACCGGCGCCGGTGGCTCATCCCCCGATCCCCGTTTCAGGAAGTCCACAGGATCCTCCGAAGCTGCGATGCCGTGGCTGCGGTGCGCCGACCCCCAGCGCTGATAGTAGACGCGTCGCAGAATCTCGCTTCTGATAGGGATGTCGGTCCAGCCGGCAAGGAGTGGACACCCTACGTGGGGTCCCAGTCGCCGTTGAGTCACGGGCGACTCAACGGGCAACCGACGATCGGGTTCCGGGCCGTCGTCCATCGCATCGTAACCGCGGCCCCGCTACCCTCTAGACATGCCCGAACTGCCGGAAGTCGAAACGATCGCCCGTGACCTGCGCGGCCTGGTTGCCGGTGCCCGGATCGTCGGCACGCGATCCAACTGGCCAAGGACGGTGCGCAGCCACGATCTCGATGCCTTTGCGACGGCGGTCTCGGGGCGCGAGGTAGTGGCTATAGGCCGTCGCGGCAAGCAGCTGCTGATCATGCTGGATCCGGTGCCGCTGGCTGCGGCCGTTCGCGGATCAGCGGCCCGCGTCGACCCGGGCGCCGGTTCGATCGACCCAGAGCCAGCGGAACCCGCCGTCCTGACCGTTCATTTGAAGATGACCGGCCAACTGTTCGTCGTTCCCGCCGGGACACCGCAGGATCGCCACGTGCACCTCGTCTTCGAGCTGTCGGACGGCCGGGAGCTGCGGTTTCGCGACATGCGCAAGTTCGGGCGGATCGGACTCTATCGGCGCGACGTGGAGACTGGCGTGCCGCCGAAAGGCGAGGCGGACGGCGTCCTGCCTCGCGGCGCCGAGCCGCTCTCCGACGAATTCACCCTGGAGCTCTTCTTCGAGATGCTCGGCGTGCGCAGGGGCCGCCTCAAGACGCTGCTGATGAACCAGGACTTCCTGGCCGGCGTGGGCAACATCTACGCCGACGAGGCCCTCTGGCAGGCCCGTCTCCACCCCCTGCGCGAAGCCCGATCGCTTCGTCCCGACGAGGTGCGGCGGCTGTACGGGGCGCTGCTGGGCGTTCTTTCCGAAGCCGTCATGCGACGCGGCAGCTCGGTCGACGACTACACCGCTCCCGAGGGCGACGGCTCGATGCAGGAACATCTGGCGGTCTACCAGCGCGGAGGCGAACCGTGTTTGCGTTGCGGTCGACTTATCCGGCGCATCGTCGTCGGAGGACGGTCGACGCATTTCTGCGGCTGGTGTCAGCGGCTCCCGGCCGGGCATCGAGCGGCCGTCTCGAAGCTTGCGGCGACCACGGGCCCGGCGACCGCCGCCGCAGCCGATCGACCGCGCCGCGGCCCGCGCTGGACCGAGCTCGACGGCGAGGGGGCGCTGGGCCGCACCGTCGACGAGGAGACCCGTGCCCGCCGCCTCGCCGCCAACCGCCGGGCGGCGGCCGCGCGCCGTGCCAGTGCTCGTTTGGGCGGACCGGCCTGATGTCGATCGTCCGCCTCGATGGCGTCGTCCGCGAAGTCGGCGACTTCGTCATCCTCGACCATGTCACGGCCGCCATCGCCGCGGGGGACCGGATCGGCATCGTCGGCCCGAACGGGGCCGGCAAGACGACCCTGCTCCGGCTCGTGTCCGGCGTCGACGAGCCCGACGGTGGCGAGATCCATCGCAAGCGCGGGCTCGGCATCGCCATGCTGGCGCAGGAGGCCCAGGTCGACTCCGCCTTCATCGACGCGCCGAGCTTGCGGGCCGCCGTCCGGTCGGGCGCCCTTCGGTTGGAGTCACTCGAACGGCGACTTCGGACGCTCGAGCACGAAGGTCGTGTAACCGAGCCGGAGTACGAGGCGGCTCAGCACGAGTTCGAGGTCAAGGACGGCTACTCGCTCGATCAGCGTGTCGAGGCCGCGCTGTCGGGCCTCGGGTTCGATCGGATCGATTGGGACCGCCCGCCGACGAATCTCTCCGGCGGCGAGCAGACCCGCGCGGCGCTGGCCCGGCTGCTTCTCTCGGATCCCGAACTCCTGCTCCTCGACGAGCCGACCAACCACCTGGACCTGGGCGCCCTGGAGTGGCTCGAGGAGCACCTGGGCCGTCGCCACGGCGCCCTGCTCGTGGCGTCTCACGACCGGGCCTTTCTCGACGCAACCGTGACCCGGGTGTGGGAGCTGCGCGACCGCCGCCTGACGCCGTTCCGCGGCAGCTACTCGGCCTACGCCCGCCAGCGCGAGGAGCGCGACGTCCGCGCCGTGGAAGAGGCGGAAGACCGCGCGGGGCAGATAGCCCGCGAACGCGAGCTGATCGAGCTGTACCGGCACCAGCGCAAGCACACCAAGATGCACGAGCACGAAGCCCGTCTCGAGGCGTTGCAGCCGATGGAGAAGCGCCACTCCGACGCCCGACTCAAGCTCCCGACCGAAGCCCTCGCAGGTGGAGCGCCGGCAAGATCCTACGAGTCGGTCGTCCGCGTGGAGGGGCTGGTCGTCGGGTATAGAGCCGGGACTCCGGCTGGAGAAGGGGAGTCGGCGCCCGTCGCGCCGAACCCGCCACCCACGTCGCCCCCGCCCCCGTTCGAAACGCCGGTCGCCCGTGTCCCCTGGCTCGAGCTGCGGCGCGGCGATCGGATCGGCATCGTCGGCCCGAACGGCGCCGGCAAGACGACGCTCCTGCGCACGATCGCCGGCGAACTCCAGCCGCTCGACGGCTCGCTCGACCTGGGCCGCAACGTCCAGCTGACGTATCTGGCCCAGCTTCGGGAAGCGCCGATCCCCGGCGCAACGGTCCTCGACGCCCTTCTGGACGAGATGCCGCTGACTGCGGCGGCGGCGCGGAGCCACCTGGCCCGCTTCCTGTTTCGCGGCGACGACGTCTTCAAAGAGGTGACCGCTCTCTCCGGCGGCGAGCGCTCACGGCTCGAACTGGCTCTGCTCTTCCTGCTGCCGGCCAACCTGCTTCTTCTCGACGAGCCGACGAACCACCTGGACATCCCCGCTCGCGAAGCGCTCGAATCATTCATGGCCACGACCGACGCCACGCTGCTTGTCGTGAGCCACGACCGCCGGCTGCTCGAGAAGGTCTGCGATTCATTGTGGGTCGTCGACGACGGCCTGGCCGTGCCGTTCGAAGCTGGCTACCGCGCCTGGCGGGCGGCGGTGGCGGACGGCTGGACGGCGAAGGCTGCCGCCGAAAGGGAGGCAGTACGGCTTCATGGCGGTCGTCCCGCCGAGACCGGCGGACGGAAGACGGCGGGCGCCATCGGGTCCGCGAGTCGGCCGGCCGGGGCGAAGGGACCGGGCCGCGGAACTCAGTCTTCGGGGAGTGGCAGAGTCTCCTCGCAAACCGGCAAGGCGACGTCGGCGGCCGTGGTGGTTCGGCCGCCAATCGAAAGGCTCTCCAAAGACGCCTATCGCCGCCGCAAGATCCAGCTCGACGAAGAACTGGCTCGACTCAACGAGCGCAAGGGCCTGCTAGAGTCGGCCCTGAACGACCCGAGCGTGCACGGCAACTTCGTCGAGCTGCGGAGGGTCAGCGGCGACCTCGCCGCGGTCAACGAAGCCCTCGCCGCGGCCGAGGAGGCCTGGCTGGAGATGGAGGAAGCGGCACCGTGACGGCCCACCGCCCCTCGCCGAAGCGTGTCCCGACAATTGGCCTGATCGGCCCGATCGGTTGCGGCAAGTCGACTGTGGCCGGCTGGCTGGCGGCCCGCGGCGCCGCCGTGATCGATGCCGACGACCTCACCCGCGAGTTGATGGCCCCGGGCACGCCCCTCACCGAAGCGATCATCGACCACTTTGGGCCCGAGTTGCGCCGCGCCGACGGCTCGCTCGATCGCGCCGCGCTCGGTCGGCTCGTCTTCTCCGATGCGGCGAAGCTGGCCGAGTTGGAGGCGCTGGTCCACCCTATCTTCGATCAGCGGTTGCAGCGCGTCGTCCAGGTCGCGACCGCGGGGGCCCCAACGGCCGTTGTCCTCGAGGCGATCAAGCTCGTGGAGGCCGGCCACGCCGCCGAGTGCGACGAGGTCTGGCTCGTCGTCTGCGACCCGGAAGCTCAGCTGGCCCGCCTCGTAGACCGCGGCATGTCCGAATCCGACGCCCGCCAGAGAGTGGCCGCCCAGGCCGAATCCCTCCCATCCTGGCGTGCCGCCGCCACCCGCGCCATCCGCACCGATGGCTCTCCAGCCGAAGTCGAGCGAGCCGTCAACGCCACCTTCGACGAAGTCGTGGCTGAGCCACACTGAATCAATCGCGAGGGCCAGGCGGATGAACCGTCGCCGATCCAGCACCGGCCTTTGGGGCATGGCCAGGGTGAACAGCGGGCCATGGTGCTCGGGTCGCGCTGCCGAACCAGGCCACGAGCGGCGCCAAGAGCAGCGGTACGTCGCGTACGGAATAGAGCAGGCCACCACCGCGGCTGTTGAGAATCACGCTTGGGTATTCGAGCAGCAGCGGCATCAGCGGCACCGTGAGGACGGCCATGACGGCAACGACATACCACCAACGGCGGCCGGTAATGCCTGCCAGCGCGAATGGAAAGAGAGACGGCTTCAGCAAGACGAAGGCCCCACCCCAGCCGTACGCCATACCGAGGGCGGTCAACGACGCGACCCAGATCACGGGATTGCCCTGAACGATGGATGAGAGGCTCGCTGGGAGGGCCAGGAGGATCAGGATTCCGAGCCTGGCCCCGGACGACGGGCGCAGACGCCACATCGCCGCCCCAAACAGCGCTGCCGGTACGGCCCACCAGAGAACCTCGGGCAGGACCGTGAATGGCACGAGCAGCCAGAGGATCGTCGGGGGATACAGGGTATCGGCGCCATACGGCGACTCGGCCCCGACGATGTCGTAGGGCCCCGCAAGCTGGCGGGCATGGTAGTAGCCATCGCCCGCGAGCCAGCTCCGGGCGGCATCCAGGTAGCTGTGGAGATCGACGCCAAGCGCGCCCGGCCGGAGCGTCGTGAGCACGACAACCGACGCACAGGCGATGAACAGCAGCGCGAGTCCGGTCGCGACGAGGATGGCGTCACGCCGGATCCGGGCGATGATGGTAGGAGGAGGACATTGGCCGTCGGTCACCGCCGCATCTTATTGGCAAGACGATACGGAAGTCTCGATTCCGGCGCACACCCGGCCTCGTCTGGAGGCGATCGACAGGGGCGTCGCATGCCTTTGCGCGTCGACCTTGCATCGCTCGTAGAATGGGGTAGATGAAGGCGCCCCTGGCGACGCGCCGCGCTGCGGCCGCAACCGGTGCTGTCGCGTTGCTGGTCGCGATGGGCGGCCTCGGTCTGGTCGCCTCAAGGGGCGGCGCCGGCGCAACTCCGGGCGCTTCGGCCACGGGATCCAGCCCGTACTCGTCGTTCGCTCCGACCGCGCTCATCGCGATGGCGACGCCCTCCGAGTCTCCGACCGAGGCCGGATCGGGCTTCCAGCCGATCGACATGTTCTCGACGCCGGCCCCCCCGACGCCGCCGCCATCGACCCCGAAGCCTGGGCCGACGTACCACTCGACCGACCTGCCGTTCCACCCGAGCGACGCCAGGCCGATCCCGGCGCAGTCGATCGACTGGATGAAAGCCAAGGCGGCCGGGAGAGTCACGCTTTTCGGCAACGTCACCGGCATCCTCGCGCCGTCGGTGAACCCGCTGTTGATACCCGGCACGAGCGAGCCGATCCCCGACGCGAAGACCCTCGACCTTTCGTGGACGCGCTGGATCGTGGAGCCGCCGGGCTTCGGCACGGACGAGAAGGGCACGGATTACACCGACACGAGCTACTGGAACCTGTGCGGGGCCGGCTCAGCTGCCGTGACGCTGTACTACTGGCAGGCGGCGACCGGCTACCCGAACGTGACCGGCACGGCGGGCTGGTTCGTGGATCCGTACGCGGCCGAAGGAGCGCCCTGGCCGTCGCCCGGTCCGGCGGTCGCGGTCTCGGGCGGCAAGCCGATCGGGACGTACTGGTCCGGTTCGGACTCGGTCGGCGGCTTCACGGCCCACGGTCGTGGCTTCGTGATGTACATGGCCACGCAATCTCAACCGCCGACCTGGCGAGGTACCGGGATGGCGATCTGGGCGGACGATCAAGGCGTGCCGTACTACCCAACCCGCGGCTCGCCGCTCGAGGACATCCAGACCGGGATCAACTGGGAGGTCTCCAACCGAAACTCGAGCAACTGGATCAACGCCTGGTACGGGACGGTCAACAGCTGGGACCCGACTCTGGACCGCGACCTCAAGGTCGCGACGATGCTGGACGTGGGCCGGGACGGCGTCCCGGTCGTGGCCGCCGTCGACACCTTCGATCTGCCCAACTGGCAGAACGGGGCGTCGACGCCCCACACCCGCCACGCGGTGACGATCGTCGGCTACGACAACACGGCCGACCCGCCGACCTTCACCTACATCGATACCTGCGGCCGAACCTGCAATGCGCGCGGCGGCAACCAGAACGGCCAGATCCACGTCATCGCCCAGTCGGCGATGGTGGCGGCCATCCAGGACGCGGTTGGTATCGGGTTCTCCTGGTAGGGCAGGGGCGGCCCGTCCACCCGGTCCGGCGGACGCAGCGTGTGGAACCGGCCGATGGGCCGTTTTCGTATTCCGTGCATTCGGCTACCTTTAGGCCATGTGGAATCGAGTGATTGCCGGCCGGAAGACGATCCAGAGTCGGCCGCTGGTCGTTGGCGCGGCCGTGGTGGCGATCGTCGCCCTGGTGGGCGTGGTGATGCTGGCCGGCGGAGGCCCCAACCCCGCCGCAACTCCCACCTCGCGGATCGCGCTGGACTCAACCGCCCGCGCGACCGCTTCGCTGGTGCCGGCAACGCTGGCCCCAACCCAGACGCCCGACCCGACGCGTGCCGGCCCGACCATTCCGCCCGTGAATGTGCTGCTGAGACCGGACCAGTGGCCGGATCCGCGCCGTCCGTTCCCGACGCAGCCGCTCGACTGGCTGAACGTCAAGGCGGCGGGGAGGGTCGCCCTGGTGAACGGCAAGCTTACGGTCCTGCCAGATATCGCCGACCCGCTCGTGAATCCGATAACGGGCGTGCACGTGCCCGACAAGACGGTCCTCGATACCTCCTGGACACGCTGGATCATCGAGGTGCCCGGCAGCGGCATCGACGAGAAGGGCGGCTACTTCTCCAACCTGAGCTACTGGGAGTTCTGCGGCAACGGCGCCATGACCGTTGTTCTGTGGTACTGGCAGCAGCTCACCGGCCATCCCAATGTCACGGGCACCGAAGGCTACTTCCTGGACCCGTACGCCGCCGAAGGCGTGCCCTGGCCGGCGAGAGGGCCGCAGATTCCGCCGAATGGCACGTACTGGTCCGGCTCCGACACGGTCAGCGGTTTCGAGGCCCATGGGCGCGGCTTCGAGATGTACCTGGCGATGGCCGCCCAGCCGCCGACCTGGCAGTCGACCGGGTATGCGCTGTGGGCCCTGGATGGGAAGCCGCTCTATCCGTCATTCGGCACGCCGCCGGACAACATCGTGGCCGGCCTCAACTGGGAAGTCTCCGGCTACGACCAGAGCATCTGGCCTACCGCCTACTACTCGTTCGTCTTTCCCGCCGACCCAACCCTGGCCCGAGACCTCACGCAGGCGGTCACGATCGATGTCGGTCGTGACTCCGTCCCGGTCCTGGTCATGGCCGACTCGTTCGACCTGCCGAACTGGCAGGACGGGGCTGCGACCCCGCACATCCCGCACTCGATCGCCATCGTCGGCTATGACAACACGGCCAACCCGCCGACCTTCACCTACACCGAGACCTGCGGCCGCGCCTGCAACCGTCGCGGCGGCAACCAGAACGGCGATATCCACACCATCCCGCAGGCGCAGCTGGTCAAGGCGATCCAGGACCAGAAGGGCCTCGGGTTCGCCTGGTAGGGCCGACTACCAGCTCCAGGCGACGACGAAGGGCGATTTCCCGGAAGAGCTGCTGGCCTGCACCACTACCGCGTACAGGTACAAGGTGGTGCTCCCGCTCATCACCCAGCCGTCGCCGTTCGACTCGCCGTCGCCAACGACAAAGCTGAGCGAGCCCGTCGAGGCTGAGGCGGTGCCCAGAGAGTACAGATCGGCCGCGGTAATCGGGGTCGTCGCCGCGACGCAGCGGGGTTTGGCCAGGCATTTCGTGACGGCATAGGCGGTGAGGGTCACGCCCGCGGGATCCGGCTCGGTCCAGGTCACCTTGTAGGCGAAGCAGGAAGCCCCAAATGCCGCCGGGCAGGTCGCCGGAGGAGTGAGGTCGGCCATGGTGACGGCAGTCGGCGCAGCCGGTGGCGCGGGCGCCAATGTCGGCGCCAGTGTCGGGGTCGGAGTCGGCGCCAGTGTCGGTGTCGGGGTCGGCGGCGCCGGCGTGAGCGAGAGGGTCGCAGTGGGAGCCGGCGGCGTGAAGGTGAGAGCCACGGTGGGAATGGGCGTCGCCGAGGCGCTCGTGCAGCCGGCGACGGCGATCAAAAGACCCGCGGCCGCGAGGCCGGTTCGGCGCAGAAGGTGGGACGTCATGTTGCGTTCCCTCGGCTTAGGTTCCCTCGGCCCGGAGAGCCCGAGCCACGGCTGGGCGAATGCCCGGGGACGCGCAGCGTCTCCCCAGCCGAGTCTATCGGCTGTTCCTCAAGTGTCTGTCCGCTTGCCGACAATCGGCCGCGACGTTTCAGCGGGCGGACCGCCGGCTCAGGCTCCCGCGCGAGCCCAGATGCCTGCGGGTCGGAAGACGAGCGGCACGTCGACGAGGATCAGCTCGCTCGGCTCGGTGGCTCGGATGGTGACCGAAGGCTGGCGGATCACCTTCGCGGCGGCGCCCGTGGTAACCGGCTTGCCGTCGAAGGTGGCCGCGCCCTCGATGAGGTAGATGTAGGCGCCGCGACCCGACCCCATCTCGTGCGTGACCTCGGCGCCGGCGCTCAGCGACGCGACGTAGACCGAGGCGTCCTGGTGGACCGTGACCGCGCCATCGGACCGGCCGGCCTTGCCGCTGCCCTTCTCTCCGACCGGGGCGACGATCTTGAGCAGCCTGTCGGTTCGGTCGGCCTTCGTGAAGACGCGCTGCTCGACCGCGGGCGGAAGGTCGGCCGTGTCCGGCAGGATCCAGATCTGGATGAAGCGCATCGGTTCGGTCGCCGAGGCGTTCTGCTCCGAATGCAGTGCACCCGAGCCCAGCGTCATGCGCTGGACCGAGCCGGCCGGCAGCGGCCCGGGCGCGCCACCCACGTTGTCCTCGTGGCGGAAGGTTCCCTCGACGACGTACGTCAGCCCCTCGACATCCCGATGCGGATGCATCGGCCAGACCGCGCCCGGAATGAGCCGATCGTCGTTGAAGACGCGCATCGCCCCGAAGTGGTCGTTCTCGGGATCGCTGTAGCTGTCGAACGAGAAGTGCCAGCGCGCCCGGAACCACTCGCCCTGCTGGTCGTGGATCTGCTCGTCGGTGCGGATTTCGATCATGGGGGTCTCCCGGATGAGGATTGGGCGCGGCTCGCGGCTTGATGCTACTTCGGGCGGTCCGAATGGGCTGGCGGCAGTTGTGCCGGTGCGACTTATGGCTCGTCGGCCGGGCCGATCTGATAGAACGTCCGTGCTATAACCTCCGGAAGCGATATACTTGAGTTCCACGCTGACGCGAGGTCGAGGTGCCCGACTTCCGGCTCGTCGCCGACTTCAAGCCGACCGGCGACCAGCCCGTTGCCATCGAACAACTGAGCGAAGGCCTGGCCAAGGGTCTGCGCCATCAGACGCTGCTGGGCGCGACCGGGACGGGCAAGACCTTCGCGATCGCGTCGGTCATCGAGGCCCACCAGAAGCCCACGCTCGTGCTTGCCCACAACAAGACCCTGGC
>PMKV01000004.1 GCA_003157875.1 Chloroflexota bacterium | reverse complement strand
CTCGACATGGTTCGACGCTACGTCGCGCTGGCAGACACCGACGTCGCAAGCCGACACGATCTCGCATCACCGGCCGACCATCTGCTCGGGAGGGCGCCGAACGCGACGGCGGCGCGCATCCCGGCTGGCGGGCGTCGGGCGAGAGCCGGGGATCGCGCAAGCCGGAGCGTACCCGGCACAGTCCGGACGTAAGACGGCGTCAACCGTCCGCCACAACAATGAACTGAATAGCCTCCGCCGCGGTTTCGGCGACGAGTGTCGGACCGTAATCGGCGTTGGTCCAATCGTGGCCACGCCGAAGCCAGACACTCCGCGCCCCGATTGCGACGGCTCCGGCGATGTCCGTCTCGGGCCGGTCTCCCACGACCCAGGCATGATCCAACGACGTTGCGCATTTCACTGCCAGCGCCCCAAATAGACGGGCGTCCGGTTTTGCGAAGCCGACGACCCGCGATACGCAGCATGCATCGACGAGTCGGTCGAGCCCGCACGCCTTGATTTTGTCGATCTGCCTGACCCCACCGTTGGTGGCGATCCCCGTCTTGTAGCCGAGTCGTCGTAGGAGTCGAAGGCCAGCGATAGTCTCGTCATCGCACCGATAGCGCCCTATCTGATCGCGCCAGTATCTGTCGATGAGATCGTCGACTGGGTCTGCGAGCCCAAGACGTGCCCGGACCTGTTCGAAGAACACGGTCCGAGGCGCGACTCCATCCTCGTCGGCGTCTTGAAGGATCGTCAGGGCCGTCTCGGGATCAAGATGCCGCTCGCGGATAAGGGCCGCCGCCCATTCGCCGAAAAACCGCTGTCGGTTGGCCAGGGTGTTGTCGAGATCGAAGATCACGAGTCTCGACAGTGAGCCCGTGGGCGTCGCTTCATCCGGCACTCGGTTCCCCTCTGCCACGGCGGGAGTGTGAGCCTTGGGTGATGGATTGCGCCTGGGCCCCACCCTAGCGCCTGCGGATGAAACCGGGGCGGTGTCTGGACCCGGCGTGACGAGCAGTCTGACCATCGTCAGACGGTCGCCCTCCCGTAGGACGACATCGAAGCCGGCGCGCTCGTAGAGATGGAGAGCGGGGTTGAGGGCATTCACCGTCAGGCTGAGGGCCCTCTGGCCGCCGGCGGCGGCTGCGCGATCCAGGGCGGTCAGCATCTGCGTCCCGATGCCGCGCGCCCGGTGTTCGGGCAAGACGGCTATCGCGACCTCGGGCAGTGGGTCGCCCGCGTCACTGCGCGCGAGCGCGTCCGCCTGGAGGCGACACCAAGCAGCGCCGAGTCGTT
The DNA here is from genome assembly GCA_003157875.1 of Chloroflexota bacterium. Taxonomy (GTDB): domain Bacteria; phylum Chloroflexota; class Limnocylindria; order Limnocylindrales; family CSP1-4; genus Fen-1039. Next base: position 4,026 of record PMKV01000004.1, on the reverse strand, counting down.
GTCCGTCGCTCCACGCGACCACACCCACGTCACCCGGACGGCCCCAATCCACCGTCCACCGCGTGACGTGGGGCATGTCGGACGCGCCCTCGGGCGACGGCCCCGGCGGAAACGCGGCCAACAATGTCATCTCGGTGAGGAACGGCAAATCGGCAACGGATACTGGGCGGAGCTCCATGCGCTGATTCTTCATTCTCACAGGGCCTCAGCCTTTCGTGGCCTCTACGGCGAGCGCAGTTGACGGCTGGAATCTCGCGAGACTCGGATCGCTCACTTCGGACCAAGCCAGAGGACTCGGTCCATCGAATTGTCTCCACCCAAACTCGCAAACAACCCTGCGGACCCCAAACCCGCTGGCCTCGACGCGGATGTCCGCGCGGTAAGTCCCTGGGAAGTCAAGGACACGCCGCTCGCCCGATGGGAGTCGGATTGTTGCCGACGGAAGAGCGGACTGATAGAGGACGAGCTGGGCTGTTCGCCTTGCTCCCGGTTGGAATGTGTGGGTTACGCTGCCGGTGTTCAGCCATTCCAATTCGGCGGGGGAGAACCAGGTCCGCCGATACCACTCGCTGCCGTCGTCTGATCTGATGGATAAACCCTCGACTCGAATCTGGCAATCGACGATCTCGCTGCGAGGTCCGGCCACGCACTCGAAGCCGAGCATCTTCCCTACGAGGTTGTCTGTGAGTGGATCCCAGACGTCCTGCTCAATGCGCTCAATGCTCAATTCCTCATCTGACAACTGGCGAGTCGCCGAGACCGTGGTCCGAGACCAGACGCGCCAGTAACCGTGAATCGTGGCCGAAATTACGATAACCACGAGTCCCCGCGCAGGCGTGAGTCCGGCGGGCAATACCGGTGGATGGGGGTCAAGGATGAGCACCACGGAGGCCACGGCTAACACGAAGTTGATCGCCGCCCAGACGCTGCCCCAGAGCACGTCTCTCACATACTGCGAAGCGAACGCGGCGAGGCGCAATCGCAAGACTCGATCCCGAACCGTCAGCATCCCGACCCTCCCTTTCGGGACATCCTAAACGGAGTGGAGGGCCCGAGGGCACTCATGCGGCCCCGCCTAGCGGTCGCGGGATTTCATCCATAGGCTGTCAATACGGATGAACCTAGATGACGGTGTGAAGCGATGTCAGCTGGCAGGAGGAAGCTCTCTGTGACGACCTTGATCCATGAGCGCGTGGAGGCCGCACGGGCCGGGACGAATCCGACGGTCATCTGCCGCATGCCGTCAGGATGGGCCGTTCTGGGTGATGCCCAGTTCCTTCGCGGCTATTCGCTGCTTCTCGCGGACCCAGTAGTCGCAGATCTCAACGCCCTAAATGAAGAGCGACGTCGGCTCTTCCTGCGCGACATGGCCATCCTCGGTGACGCGCTGCTGGAAACGACGGACGCTTTTCGGATCAACTATGAGATTCTCGGTAACACGGACCCGGCGCTTCACGCGCACGTCTTCCCGCGCTATCAGACAGAACCAAAGGAGTTGCGCCAAGGGCCAGCCTGGTTCTATGACCAAGCCTTCCGGCAATCGATGCCGTTCGATGCGAATCGCGACAAGGAGTTAATGGAGCGGGTCGCAGCCGCCATCCATGCACGGCTCTAGGTCAGGCCGAGCCTGAACTCCTCCAGCACTCTCCAGGAGTTGGGTTCTAACTTGCCGGCCATGAGCAGGACCCTGTCGGCAACATCTCGCAGAGGCAGTCGTCCTGCGAGGGTCGCCTCGGCCGCGCGACACTCGTCCGACGAGAGCAGTCTCGAGGCCTCGGTGATGACCGTTAGGTGAGGGATCACGGTCTCGAAGGTGCCGCCATATGGCTGCCACTGGGGGTATGCCGACGCCACTGCCTCGGTTAGGGCGACGAATGAGCGTGGGTCTTCTGGCGCGAGGAACAGGACATCGTCGCCAAACCATTGAGAGCGTCGGAACTCGACTTCGAACGTCGCCTCGGCGGCGAACACACGCCGGAGCTCGGAGCGCAGGGCCTCGTCGAGAAGGTCCACGGGCCCGAAGGGGTAGAGCACGGTCACATGCGCAGGAAGGCCAAAGCCGGCCGCCGGATCGAGGTGCCGCAGGTCTTCGATGTCTTTCCCAACGGCGGTCATCGGCACGAGAAGGGCAGTAATGTCCATTTCGTGAGTACTCCAGTCGGTCGACGGTTGGTGTCAGGAGCGCAAGAGTCTGTGGCGGCCTGGTGGTTCCTGGAACGCGACGGCCGCGAGGATCTCGGTATCAGTGAGGTGGTAGCCGTCGGGGACGACAATCAGTTTGTCATCGTCGTCATCGAGTCGGTGGATGACGCCAACGCAGGTGCCCTCGCCGTGGTCGAGCGGCTCAGTGGGGCCTAGCAGGTAGGCGTCGAGTTCCTCTCCGTCGGGGGCCAGGGTATCCGGGACGTAGCCGTAGTTCGTCTCATACCGGAAGCCGTAGACGGGATGGGTGGTGCCGTAGGGGCGGTCGATCGTCAGGGTGACGTGCCGGCCGATGTATGGCAGAGCCATCCTCAAAGATGCGGACTCCGCCGAGTTCGGTGCCTGGCTGGGCTGCATGATATTCAGGATAGGGCACCGCGAACTTGGCTCGCCAATCCCGGAGCACACCGATGTTGAGTGGCCGGGCGCGGGTCGCCACGATCTCGTATCGCCGGCCGATCAGCTGCCGGGAACCAAGCTTTAGGCCCAGCCGATCGACCGTGACTTAGTGAGATCAACTTGGCGAAGAATCGTCTTGCGGCATCGGCCGACCGGCGAGAAATGCCGGCTCTACACTCGCGCGAATGATCTCAACCTTCGCTCAAGCGTTCCCGGACCTCGACTGGGGCAAGCTCGCCGACGTGGCGCAGGACCCCGAGACAGTCGCGCTGACCCTTATTCCACCGGTCACGGCTTTGATCACTCGGCCGTATCCCGAGCCGCCTGAGTCGCGCATCGTTGCGCCAGACGTTCTCGGCAAGATCTACGAAGCATTCGACGAATGCCGTGCCGACGAACTGCCGGCCGGGCTTAGCAAGCGGTGGGCTCCAGTGGTGGGCGCGCCCCTGACCGTGATTACGCTGCGTCGATCGCTCGATCGAGGTCTCGCCCTGGACCGGATGATCGCGTGCGGGTTCCTGACCGAAGAGGCCGCTCGGATACTCTCCGATGCCGTACAGGGCGACGAGAACATCGTGATTGGCGGCCCTAGCAGCAGCGGCAAGACCTCTTTGCTATACGCCTGCGTTGCCGAAACCCCGCTCGATTGCCGCGTTGTCGTCATCGAGGAGCCCGAACCTCGCGCACACACGTTTCTTCCTCTTCCGCCGAACGCTACCCGCATCAACCCTCTTGTCCAGTACGGCCTTGCGACCACCATCCGCGAGCAATTAGCTTCCCCAGCGAGGCCGGATGTAATGGTTCTCGGTGAGGCGGGCAACTGGTCAGTGAGCCTGGCCATCGCCGCCGCGTTGGAGGATAAGTGGGCCTGGATGGCCTCCGTAAGGGGCCGCGATATCCAGACGATCATGGGCCGCCTGACCACGATGACGGCCGAGGACAAGGTACGCAAACGCTCGACCATCGAAGAGGTTGAGATCGAGGTCGTCCGTGCGGTCGATCTCGTCGGCGTGATGAGCCGTAACGACGACCGAGCCTGGCTCTCGCGGCTTGCCCGGCCGGTGTCTCCTACGGATTTCGAAACGGTCTACCGAGTCAGGCGCGGTCCGCGAGATTAGCCAGGATCAACTCCCACAGCGAGGTTGTCCCCGGAATTGTTGAAGTGAGGCGGTGGTCCTCCAACTGAAAGGCCTTGCCGTGTGGCAAGGTTTCGGGTTGTCGACTCAAGACACCCGCAGCAAGGAGAACCACCGTGGGAAAGAGAATACCTGTCCTCGCCGCGCCAGAGCCGGTCGCCGCAGCTCGAGTAGCGAGTCTCCCGGCGGAGGTGACCGTGGCCATGGAGGAGGTGGCGGGCAGGGTCAAGGACGGCCTGCTCGCCTTTTCGGTGGCCACAGGGTTGGTGGTCGTCCGCGAGCTCCTCGA
>PMKV01000166.1 GCA_003157875.1 Chloroflexota bacterium | reverse complement strand
CACCGACCCGTGGTCGGCGAAGGCGAGGAGCGTCTCCTCCGGCATCGTGTTCACCGTCAGCGGCGCGGCCAGGGCCTCGATGTACAGAACGTCCGAAGCGGTCTTGTCCTTGGTGCCGGTGCTGGCCCACAGGAGACGCTGCGGTCGGGCGCCCTCGTTCATCAGCCGGCCCCAGCGATCGCCGTGGATGAACTCGATGTAGGCGTTGTAGGTCAGCTGCGCGGTGGCGATGCCGAGCCGCAGGTGCAGGTCGGCGGGGAGTTCGCCTGCCAGCGGCCCGTCCCAGCGGCTGACGAAGACCGAAGCCACCGACGGCACGTATGGATTGAGCCCGGCTGCGACGCGTCGCTCGATGCCCCGCGTGTAGGCCTCGGCCGAGGCGAGGTACTGTTCGGTGGAGAAGAGCAGGGTCACGTTCACCGGCACGCCAGCGAAGATCGTCTCCTCGATCGCCTTGAGTCCGGCCGCGGTCCCGGGGATCTTGATGAAGAAGTTCGGCCGGGCGGCGGCCCCGTGAAGCCTGGCGGCATCGGCCGCGGTCGTGGCCGCGTCGTCGGCGAGGAGCGGCGAGACCTCGAGCGAGACGAAGCCGTCGACGCCGGCGGTCCGCTCGTACGTCGGCCGAAATAGGTCGGCGGCACGGCGCAGGTCGTCGAGCGCCAGGTCGAAGAAGATCTCCTCGGTCTTCGCGCCGCCCGCGGAAAGCCGCCGGATCTGCTCGTCGTAGTCCGAGGAACCGCCGATCGCCTTGTCGTAGATCGATGGGTTGGAGGTCAGCCCCGTCACCGAGAACTCTTGGATGTACTGCTCGAGCTTGCCGCTGTTTAGCAGCCCTCGGGTGATGTTGTCGAGCCAGACGCTCTGCCCGACCTGACCGAGCTTCGCGGTCCGGTTCATGTTGCCTCCAGTCTTCGGCCTGCCTCAGCCGTTGAGCACGTCGCCGCGGAACGCGTCGGCGTCCTGCAGCCGGCGCCGAAGGGCGTTCAGGAACCGTGCCGCAAGCTCGCCGTCGACGAGCCGGTGATCCGATGTCAGCGTCAGCTTCATTATCTGCCGGATCCCGATTCCGTCACCGACGGCGACCGGCATCGGCACGACGCTCGACACGGCAAGGATCGCCGACTCGCCGGGATTGATGATGGCGCTGAACTCGTCGACGCCCAGCATCCCCAGGTTCGAGATCGTGAAGGTGCCGCCGGTCAGGTCGTCCGGCGTGAGGAGGCCGTTTCGGGCGCCTTCGGCCAGCTCGGCGGCCCGCTTGTGCAGGGCGTCGAGGGAGAGGCGGTCCGCGTCGCGGATGACCGGCACGACCAGCCCGTCGGAAAGAGCGACGGCCAGGCCCATATGGACGCGGCGTCGCTGCCAGACCGAGACGCCGTCCGTGCGTGAGTTCACGTCCGGGAATTCGGCCAGCGTCTGGGCCGTGGCCGAGACGATGAAGTCGGTGACCGACAGCGCGGTCCCGGCCGCCTTGAACTCGGCTCGGAGAGCCAGGACGCGGGTCATGTCGACCGCGACCGTGACCGTGAACTGCGGGACGGTGGTGGCGCTGAGGGTCAGCCGCTCGGCGATGACGCGCCGCATCCGGCTCATCTGGCGCGGGGCGGCCTCGTCTTCCCACTCGTAGCGAGTCGGAGCGGACGGCGACGATGCCGGGGTCGCGGGACGAATGGCGAGCGGGGCCGGCATCGTAGCGGGGACGGCCGACCGGGCGGCGAGCGCGGTCTGGACGTCCCGTTCGGTGATGCGGCCTTCCGGCCCGGTGCCGGTGATGGTCCGCGGATCGATCCCCGAGTCGGCGGCCAGCCGGCTGGCTCGCGGACTGATGCGCAGGCGGACGCCGCCGGCCTGGGGCTGGGCCGGTGCGGTCGAAGCCGGGGTGGGGGACGACGGCGCCGTCGGAGCGGCGGCCGTGGCAACCGGCGTCGGTGCTGCCGCCGCGGCTGCAGGTGCCGCCGCGGCGGGCGCGTCCGGGATCGCCTCGCCGGGTTCGCCGACGTAGGCGCAGACCGAGTTCACGGCCACCGTCTCTCCCTCCTGGACGATGCGCTTCAAGAGCACGCCGTCGTCGAAGGCCTCGACGTCCATGTTCGACTTGTCGGTCTCTATCTCGAAGAGCACGTCGCCCTTCGAAACCTTGTCGCCCTCCTGCTTGTGCCAGGCGACGAGGGTGCATTCCTCGGTCATCTGGCCGGGCTTCGGCATCAGAATCGGATGAGCCATCGGTGTCCCTCGCGGAGTCGCGGTCTGGATCTACAGTAGCGCGGCCACCGCCGCGAAGATGTCGCCGGCGTTCGGCAGGAAGGCCTTCTCGAGACCCTCGGCCTGCGGCGAGATGCCGTTGGCGGCGCCGATGCGGCCGACCGGAGCGTCCAGGTAGTCGAAGACTTCGGACTGGATGCGGGCCACGATTTCGTTGACGAAACTGCCGATCAGGACCGCCTGGGCGGCGACCACGCAGCGGCCGGTCTTGCGCACGGAGGCCAGGACCGTCTCCATGTCGAGAGGAACGAGGCTGCGCAGGTCGATGACCTCGGTTTCGATGCCCTTCTCGGTCTTGAGCCGTTCGGCCGCCGCCAGCGCGTCGACTACCGCCGGGCCCCAGGCGACGACCGTGGCGTCGGCGCCTTCGCGGATCACCCTGGCCACGCCGAGCGGCTCGGTGTAGTCCTCCTCGGGCACAACGCCCTTGGTGGAGTAGAGGCTCTGGCTCTCGACGAAGAGGACCGGATTGTTCGTCCGAATGGCCGACTTCAAGAGTCCCTTGGCGTCGGCGGCGGTGGCGGGATAGATGACGTACAGGCCGGGGATGTGGGTGAAGACGCTTTCGAGCGACTGCGAATGCTGGCCGCCGTAGCCCTTGCCGGCACCGACCGAGGCCCGGATGACGAGCGGAACCTCGACCTGCGCGCCGGACATGTAGTGCCACTTGCCGGCCTGGTTCGCGATCTGGTCCGAAGCCATGAGGGCGAAGTCCATGTACATGAGTTCGACGACCGGCCGAAGACCGACCATCGACGCGCCGACGGCGGTGCCGCAGATGCAGGCCTCCGAGATCGGGGTGTTGAAGACGCGCTCGCGACCGAAGGCCTCGAGCAGGTCCTTGGTCAGCTTGAAGGCGCCGCCGTAGTCGGCCACGTCCTCGCCGTAGACGACGACGCGGCGGTCGCGCAGCATCTCTTCGACGAGCGCCTCGCGGAGGGCGTCCTTGTAGGTCATGACGCCGTTGGTGCGCTTGCCGACCGGCGGATCGGCATAGGTCACGACCGCGCCTTCCGGATCCGGGACGACGTCGGCCGCGGTGTCCGTGTAGAGATATTTGAGCAGGTCGGACGGGTTTGGGTCGGTCGCCTTGGAGGCTCGAACTGCGGCCCGGGCGTTGCGCTCGTGGGCGCCCGACTCGACGGCGGCGAGTGCCGCGGCATCTGCCGCGCCGGCGGCGATCAGCTGGGTCTTGAGCCGCTCGATCGGGTCGATCGCCCGCCAGGAGGCCTCCTCCTCCTTCGTCCGGTATTCGTTGCGCGGGTCGGAGAGGGAGTGGCCGTAGTAGCGGTACGTGCTGGCCTCGATCAGGACCGGGCCCTCGCCCTTGCGGCACAGCTCCGCCGCCCGATCGACCGCCTCGCGGATCGCCAGCACGTCCATGCCGTTGACCGTCTCGGCGTGCATGTTGTTCTGGGAGAAGCCGGCGCCGCGTCGGGACATATGGTCGATGCCCATGACCTCGTCGTCGGTCCGGTGGGTCATGCCGTAGTGGTTGTTGACGATCATGTAGATGACCGGCAAGCCGGCGGCGCGTGCTCCGGCCAGGTGGTTGGTCCACTGCTCTTGTGCCGCCCAGTTGAGCGACTCGAGGACGACGCCGTTGGCATAGGCGCCGTCGCCGGCGAAGCAGCACACGACTTTGTCCGAGCCGCGGTAGCGCAACGCCATCGCGGCACCGGTCGCGATAGGCACGCTGCCGCCGACGATGGCGTTGGCGCCCAAGTGGCCGGTCGCGAAGTCGCCTATGTGCATCCCGCCGCCGCGGCCGTGGCAGTAGCCCTCTTCCTTGCCGAACAGCTCGGCGATGACCTTGTAGACGTGCTCCTCGAGGGCGTCGGCGAGGAGCCCTTCGCGGGTCGTGGCCTTCGACCACGGCGCGCGGGCTTTGAGCGCTTCCTTGGACATCGAGCGGATCGCCGCGAAACCCTTGGCGATGGCGTCGCCGTGGCCGCGGTGAGAGCTGGTGATGTGGTCGTCGGGGCGGAGCGCGCCGCAGGCTCCGACCGAGGTTGCTTCCTGGCCGATGGAGACGTGGGTGGGGCCGCGGTAGTCGTAGCCCGGCAGCGGGTCGTAGCCGCCGGAGCGGAGACGGACGATCATCTCCTCGAGCTCGCGGATGGCCAGCATGTCGTCGAGCAAGTCGAGCGCCGCCGAGGCGGTGAGCTTGCCCGCGGCGATCTCCGAGCCTGCGTCGCCGGCGAAGTCGAAGCCGTGGATCGTTCCGAGCGACTCCTCGAACGGGGCGAGGTCGGGTCGGGTGTCGCTCCGGTAGGCCGGCTCCGTGGTCATGCTCTTCACCTGTGTGGCTGGGCGTGCTGTCGTCTTCATGCGGCGAGCTGTCGTCTCCTTATGCGGCGAGGAGCAGCCGGGCTGCGTCCTCGTCGGTGATCAAGCGATGGATGAGCCCGCTGCGGATGGCCGCGAGGATCGCCGGTGCCTTGGCGGCACCTCCGGCGATCGCCACGACGTCCGGAATGGCTCGTAGTTGTTGAGCGCTGATGGCGATGAAGCGGCCGGGGAGATCGGTTCCCTCGAGCTCGCGGCCGGCCGCGTCGAGCAGAGTCGAGCAGACGTCGGCGACGGCCCCGGCGGCGTCGACGCGGGCCGCCAGTTCCTCGGGCAATGCTGCTCGAACCGTCGAGCCGCTGGCCGTCCACGACCCGATCCCCACGACCGCTTTCGTGATCCGATCGAACATCTCGATCGTCTTGTGGACGTGCGGATCTCGCCGCAGCGCGGCCGCCATCTCCGGGCTGTCGACCAGCATCGGCACCGGCAGCGGATACACCGGACCGCCGGCGCACTCGGCCACTCGCCGAACGAGCTCCATGGAGTTGACGTCGAGCTCCAGGGTCGGGACGCTGCCGACGAGCTGGACGACGGTGCAGCCGGGGAGTCGCGAGAGATGCCCGACCATGGAGTGGAGAGTCCGCCCCCATGAGATCCCGAGAACGTCGTCCGCGTCGAGGGTCTGCGTCAGCAGGTCCGCGCAGGTGCGGCCGAGCTGCTCGCGCTTGAATTCGTCGGGGCCGTCGATGAGCCGAACGACGAGCGTGTTGCGCAGCCCGTAGCGCGCCGCCAGCTCGCTGGAAAGCTCGATATCGATATCCGATGGCACACCGATCTCGATGCGAACGATGCCGTCCCGGCGCGCAGCCTCGAGCAGGCGCGCCACCTTGAACCGCGACACGCCGAGTTCCTGGGCGATCTCGCTCTTGCTCGCGCCGTCGAGGTAGTAGCGGCGCGCAGCCAGGACCGTGACCACTTGCGGGCGCGGAGCATGTCCCTCGGACCGGTCCAGCGGGTGCATCTGTTCCTCATCGGCAGCCCCCGGGAGGCGGGGCCCGGCGATGGTAGCATTCTCACATCTGAGCGGCAAGCGCTCAAATGAGCGTGGCACCGAAAGGGCCGCTGGGCGGCGCGGCCGTGGCCGTTCATGCTGCCGGAGGGCAGGACCCCTGCTTGATAGCAGGCCGTCGGGCACGTAATATACGCGGCGGCAGCAACTAAGCGTAAATAGCCGAAACTAAGCGAAAGAGCCGGGTTTCGCGGCCTGCAACCCGGTGCGGCCCCAATTTCTCTTGTCGCGCTCGAAGACGGGGAGCGCGACGGGCGCCATCGGTCGAAGGGAAGCATGGACGACAGCCATCGCCTGATTGGCGAAGAGAACGCTGGATCGAGCAGACCGATCGTGAATACCCACGTTCACATGCCGCCCAACTTCTCCGCCTTCGATACCCCCGAGGAGGCGGTCCGAATCGCCGCCGCGGAAGGCGTCGCCGCGATGGGCACCTCGAACTACTACGACTTCAACGTCTACAAGCGCTTCGCCACGGCTGCGGTCGAGGCAGCCATCGTGCCGCTCTTCGGGGTCGAGATCATCACTCTGATCGATGACCTGCCCGACGGCGGCATGCTCATCAACGACCCGACGAATGTGAATCGAATGTACTTGTGCGGTAAGGCGCTCAGCCGCATCGATTCGCCGGTAGCCTCCGCGGCGAGCAGCATGGCTGCCATGCGGGCTGCCAGCGACGACCGGATTCGGCGCATGACGGCGCTCATCGCGGCTCGCTGCGCCGGGGCGGGGCTGGCCGGCGATGTGACGGATCGAGGGATCGCCGCCACCGTCGCGGATCGGTGCGGCGCCCCGGTCGAATGGGTCTCCCTACAAGAACGGCACGTTGCCCAGGCTTTCCAGGAGATGCTTTTCCGCGACGTCGCGACTGGGGTCCGAGCGGAAGTCCTGGGTCGGCTGTTCGGAGCGCCGACGAGCGTCGACACGACCGATCCCGCGGCCGTGCAGGATGCCATCCGTTCGAACCTGATGAAGGCCGGCAAACCGGCCTTCGTTCCCGAGGCGGCGATTTCGTTCCACGATGCCTACCGGCTCATCCTCGAGTTGGGCGGGATTCCGTGCTACCCGATCCTGGCCGACGGAGCCTCCCCGATATGTCCCTTCGAGGATCCACCGGATGAGCTGGCGGAGCGGCTGTTGAGTCGCGGCATCTACTGCGCCGAGTTGATCCCCGTGCGTAACCGATCCGAGGTGATCGACCGCTACGTAGCCACCCTTCGTGGCGCCGGCATCGTCGTCACGGCCGGCACGGAACACAACACCCGACGCATGATCCCGGTCGAGCCGATGGCCCTGGGCGGCGAGAGGCTCTCCGATGCGGCCCGTGAGGTTTTCTGGGAAGGTACGTGCGTCGTCGCCGCGCATCAGGAGTCGACCGCGGCCGGCCGGCCGGGCTACGTCGATGACGACGGCAGATTGAGTGCCGCCTTCTCCGACCGTGAAGAGCGCATTCGATGGCTGAGCCGAATCGGCGCCGAACTCATCAACACTCGATCTGCTGCGAGGGCCGAAGCTTGAACACTCACCCGGCGCCGGAACGGCGGTCCGCCGCCAACGCCCCCCTTCGCGATGTGATCGCGCTCTCGCGCCGGTTCGGCGACGATCCTGAGTTCGCGCGCGGCGGCGGCGGCAACATCTCGGTCAAGATCGATGGCGTTCTGTACATCAAGCCGAGCGGGACCTCGCTGGCGGAGCTGACCGCCGAATCCGTCATTGCCCTGAACATCGCGCCGTTGATGGAACTGCTGAATGCACCGGTGGCGCGCCCGGCTGCCGGGGGCACCGACGAGGTGATGCAGGTTGCCCTGACCGCGCGCGTCGGCAAGAACGACGCGCGGCGCCCGTCGGTCGAATTGCTGTTCCACGCGCTCATTCCCGAGCAATTCGTGCTCCACACCCATCCGACCTCGGTCAACGCGATCACCTGCGCGACCCACGGCGCCGAGGTCGCCGAGAAGCTCTTCGGGTCGAGCGTCCTCTGGGTCCCGTACACGGATCCCGGCCTGCCCCTGGCTCGTGCGATCCGCGACGCGCGGCGGGGCCACGAGGAACGCCACGGGGCTGCCGCTCCGCGGGTGATGTTCCTGCAGAACCACGGCCTGATCGTCGCCGGCAACACCACCGGCGAGATCGAGGAAACCTCCGCCCGGCTCGTGTCCACAATCAAGTCCCACCTTGCCGGCGTGCCCGCCATCTCGTGGGGCGAGGTCTACCGGCTCGAGGCCGGCGAGGCCGCCGCTGCCCTGCGTGCCGTCGGACCGGCGCTCCGCGGGCTCCTCGCCACCGGCGAGCGACTCAAGGTAGTCACGTTCGACGACTCGCCGCTCGCGGTCGCCATGGCGGGCTCGAAGCTGGGGCGGGAACTGGCGCTCGTGGGTCCGCTGACTCCGGATCAGATCGTCTACGCGGGCTTGCTCCCGCTCTTCGTGGACGCGCCGGCCGGCGCTACGCCGGATCAGCTCGTCGAGACCGTGACCGCGGCGATCGCCGGGCTTGCCGGCACGGAATCGGGGATGCCGGCCGTCGTCATCGTGCGCGGCCTGGGCCTCTTCGCCGTCGCCGATACCGCTGCGCTGGCCGACACCGTTCTCCAGGTCTGCCTGGACGCGGCCACGGTCTCGGTCGAGGCGCACCGGATGGGCGGAGTACGCCCCCTCTCGGCGGCGGAGCGTGGCTTCATCGAGCGCTGGGAGGCTGAGTCGTATCGCAAGGGAGTCGCCGCGGGCGGACCCGTGGCCGGTCGCGCGAAGGGGCTCGTCATCGTCGTGACGGGCGCCGCCCAGGGGTTCGGACATGCGATCGCGGCCGACATCGCTGCTCAGGGCGGGCACGTCGTGCTGGCCGACATCAACGTCGAGCTGGCGAATCGCGAGGCAGCCGCGCTGGCCGCGCAGTTCGGTGCAGGACGAGCGATCGGCGTCGCGCTCGACGTCACCGACGAAGCCTCGGTAGCCGCCTGCTTCGACGCCCTCGTGCGCCGCTACGGTGGGCTGGACGTGCTGGTGTCGAACGCCGGCATCCTTCGCGCCGGCGGCGTCGCCACCCAGCCGGTCGCGGAGTTCGACGCTGTCACGCGCGTCAACTACCGCGGCTACTTCCTGTGCGTTCGTCATGCGGCGCCGATCCTGGCCCGCCAGCATCGCGCCCGACCCGAGTACTGGGGCGACATCATCGAGATCAACTCCAAGTCGGGACTGACCGGCTCCAGCCGCAACAGCGCCTACGCCGGCAGCAAGTTCGGCGGGGTCGGCCTGACGCAGTCGTTCGCCCTGGAGCTGGTCGGCGACGGCATCAAGGTCAACGCCATCTGCCCCGGCAACTTCCTCGACGGGCCGCTCTGGGCTGACCCCGACAACGGCCTCTTCGTCCAGTACCTGCGCGAGGGCAAAGTGCCCGGCGCCAAGACGGTGAAGGACGTGCGCCGCGTCTACGAGGCCAAGGTGCCGATGGGCCGGGGCTGCACGCCCGCCGATGTCCTCGAGGCCCTCTACTATGTGGTCGCCCAGAAGTACGAGACCGGCCAGGCCATCCCCGTCACGGGCGGCCAGGTCATGCTGAAGTAAGGAGTTCCAGCTTGAACGGAGGGGCGTCCCAGAGGCCCATTCCCGCCGTCCAGCACGCGATCCAGATCGTCGATGCCGGCCGCACCGTCCACAATCGCGCCAAGGCCGTTCCAAAGCCGGGCCCCCACCAGATCCTGGTGAAGATGGAAGCAGTTGGGATCTGCTTTTCCGACACCAAGCTCCTGCACGCCTTCACGGGCCACCCCCGCAAGAGCGAGGTTCTCTCGGGGCTGCCGCCGGAGGTGCTGGCGGAGATCCCGTCGTATGTGCCGGGCACGCTGCCGACCGTTCCGGGCCACGAGCCGGTGGGCCACATCGTCGCCGTCGGCGCGCAGGTGCGCCGCCATCGAATCGGCGAGCGGTGCCTGATCCAGACCGACTACAGGCACCTCCCGACGGCGGCCGCGAACGCCGCCTTCGGCTACAACTTCGAAGGCGGGCTTCAGGAATACGTCCTGCTCGACGAGCGGATGATCATCGAGCCCGGGACCGACGAGCGGTTCCTCATCCCGGTCGGCGAGGGGCCCGGAGCATCGGCGATCGCGCTGGTCGAGCCGTGGGCCTGTGTCGAAGCCTCGTACGTCTACCACGAGCGGCGCGAGCCACTCCCCGGCGGTCGCCTGCTGGTCGTTGCGGACGCGGGGCACGCCGTCGAGGGCATCGGCGCGCTCATCGCCAAAGCGCGGCCTGCCGCGGTCACCGCGCTGGTCGCCGATCCGGCCGCACGCGCGGTCCTTCAGCCGACCGGCGTTGCCGTAGCCGTCGCCCCCGACCAGGCTGCTCTCCCGCGCCACGGGTTCGACGACATCGTCTACTTCGGCGCCGACCCGGCCACGATCGAGCGCCTACAGGATTGTCTGGCGTTCCGCGGCCTGATCAACGTCGTCACCGGCGGGACATCCATCGGCCGGCCCGTCGCCGTCGATATCGGCCGCATCCACTATGACCTGACCCGCTGGACCGGCACGACCGGCTCGTCGGCGACCGAGAGCTACGCCGGGATACCCGCCGATGGCGAGGTCCGTGACGGCGACAGCATCGGCGTCATCGGCGCCGCCGGCCCGATGGGCCTGATGCATGTCGTCCGCGCCGCGTCGGGCGGTTGGAAGGATCTCTCGATCGCGGCCATCGACATCGACGACACCCGGCTCGCCCATCTCGAGCATGCGGCCGGCCCGATCGCTCGCTCGCGGAGCGTCCGCCTCACCGTCGCCAACTCTCGGACGAGCGCGGTCGCGCCTGGCTTCAGCTACATCGCCCTGATGGTTCCCGCGCCGGCGCTCGTCGGCGGGGCGGTGACGCTCGCCGGTTCGGGCTGCCGGATCAACATCTTCGCCGGCTTCGCCACCGGCACCCGGGCGGAGATCGACCTCGACACATACATCGAGCGGCACTGCTATTTGCTGGGCACGAGCGGCTCCGGCATCCCCGACATGAAGGCCGTTCTGCGCAAGGTGGAGAGCGGCGAGCTCGACACGAACATCTCTCTCGACGCCGTTTGCGGTTTCGAAGGAGTTGCCGACGCCCTGGCCGCGGTTGAAGGACGAACAGCGTCGGGCAAGATCATGGTCTATCCGTCGCTGCCCGATCTGGGTCTGGTGCGCCTTTCCGAGATGGGCGAGCGGTTCCCCAGCGTGGCCGCGAAGCTGGACGACGGTCGCTGGACCAAGGCCGCCGAGCAAGAGCTGCTTCGCGTCGCCGGCAAGTCGGGAGGGAATTCGTGAAGGTGCTACGTCTCATCGGACCCGGCGGACTCAGTCTCGTCGACGAGGCGCTGCCGGTCCCCGGCCCGGGCGAGGAGCTCGTCCGCGTCAAGGCGGTCGGCATCTGCGGCTCAGACCTCCACTGGTACTCCGAGTCGGGCATCGGCGACGTCAGGCTCGCCCAGCCCGTGTTGCTGGGTCACGAAGCCGCGGGAGTAATCGAGTCGGGGCCGCGGGCCGGACTGCGCGTCGCCATCGATCCGGCGATGCCTTGCGAGAAATGCGAGCAATGCCAGGCGGGGCATGCCCATTTCTGCACCGCCCTCCACTTCGCCGGCGACGGCGTCACCGACGGCGTGTTTCGAGAGCTGGTGGCCTGGCCGTCGAGTAGTCTCGTTCCGGTTCCGGACGCTCTCACCTACACGGACGCGGCGATGCTCGAGCCGCTCGGCGTCGGCCTCCACGCCATCAGGCTGGGCGGGATTCGACCGGGCGACCGAGTCGGCGTCTTCGGCTGCGGCCCGATCGGGATCTTCCTGATTCAGCTCGCCCGAATCTCGGGCGCCACGACGATCGTGGCTACGGACGTCCTGCCGTACCGCCTCGCCGCGGCG
Organism: Chloroflexota bacterium; assembly: GCA_003157875.1. GTDB lineage: Bacteria > Chloroflexota > Limnocylindria > Limnocylindrales > CSP1-4 > Fen-1039. The sequence goes on along the minus strand of PMKV01000166.1, from coordinate 564 downwards.
AGCGCTGCCGGGGCAACTGCCACGGCATTGGTCGCTGCCGGTTCCGAACGGGCCGAACTACGGGCCGCGACCGACGGGCACGGCGTGGACGTAGCATTCGAAGCCGCCGGCGTCGACGACTCGGTCGACACGGCGGTCTCGCTCGCGGCTCCCGGCGGGACGGTTGTCATCGTCGGCATCTCGTCGTCGGATCGAACGACCTTCACCGCCTCGCCGGCTCGCCGCAAGGGCCTGACGATCAAGGTCTCGCGCCGAATGAACCGCGTCTACCCGGAAGTCATCCGGCTCGTCGAAGCCGGCCTGGCCGATGTCCGATCGGTCGTGACCGCAAGCTACCCGATGGACGAAGTCAAGACCGCCTTCGCGACCGCCGCCGCCCGCACCGGCGAGAAGGTCGTCGTCCGGCCGTCCGAGTAGCCGCGCCGTCGCGGGATCGCCGTCCGGGCTCCATCTGAGCTCATTCTCCGGGCCGGGTTTGCGGTGAAGTCCGCTCATCGCTAACATTAGAAAAACCCCCGGAGGAGCCTGAGCCAGATGGCTAAGTATGTCTTTGTGACCGGAGGG
>PMKV01000130.1 GCA_003157875.1 Chloroflexota bacterium | reverse complement strand
CACACGCCGCCTCATGGCGGCACGTACTGGTCGATGTAAGGCAGGCCGTGGGTCATGAAGCCGCTGCCCATGATCAGGACGCCCTCGTCGCGGAGCGGCGCCAGCCGTCGCCCGATCTCGAAGAGGTGGGCCGGAGCCAGGTCGGGCATCGACATCTGCAGGACCGGGACGTCTGCTTCCGGATACATGACCAGCAGCGGCACGAAGGCCCCGTGGTCAAGGCCCCGCTCGCGTTGAGCCACGGGTTCGCTGGGCGGCATCATCGCCCGGACCCGCGTGGCGAGTTCCGGGGCCGCCGGCGAGTCATAGCGGAGCTGGTAGTAGCGATCGGGGAATCCGTAGAAGTCGTACGTCAACTCCGCCGTATGGACCGCACCCAGTGTCAGCGGCGCCGACTGCCAGTGCGCGCTGACAACGAGGATCGCCTTGGGCCGCGGCATCTTCGCCGCCCATGCCGCCAGCTCGGTCGGCCAGATCGGGTCGTCGATGAGGATCGGGGCGCCGTGGCCGAGGTAGACCGCCGGCAGGCGGCTCGGGTCCGGCTTCGGAGCGGTCGGCTTCGGGTCCGGCTCGGAGGCCGGCTTCGGGTCAGGCATCGGGCGCCTCCGCCCCAACGACTGAGCAGCCCGCCTCGGCGTGCATTCGGTCGTGGAGAGTCCCGAGCAGGCGTAGCAGCGTGCGCTGGTCGTCGACCGCAAGGCCGTCGAACAGCCGCTCCATCGAGCCCTGATACGCCTCGAACTGGGCGGCGACGCGGTCCGGGCTGCAGGTCAGCTCGACGAGGGTGACGCGGCGGTCCGTGGAGTGGGGGACGCGCCGCACCAGGCCTTCGCCCTCGAGCGCGTCGACGAGCGCGGTCACGTTTCGGGGCGTGACCGTGAGCGCCTCGGCCAGGTCGGCCATCTTCTGGGGCCCGTGACAGAGCACTGAGTAGAGCAGTCGAAGGCGGGGCACGCTGGCTCCGGCCTCGGCGGCCTTGCGGCTCGCCCAGCGCCCGAATGCGTCGACGAAGACACCGGTCTGGACGGCGAGCGCGGGCAGCAGCGAATCGGAGTCGCCGAAGTTGAGGGCCATCGGCGAAGACGTCCCATCAACGCGCCGGTGGGCGGGTGTCGCGTCTCCGACCGGGTCGGCCGCCTCGCCGTGCGGCGTCCCATCAGAGGATGCTGTAGACATTCACTATCTTCCTTGGTATTGTTGACACCGCAATGTTACCACGGTAACGGTGCATGTATACAGATTAATGAGCCTCGGCCGGCCTACAACGAGATGGAGCGATCGTCGCCGCTGGCGCGACGCCTCTCGGGTGCGACGGGCCACGGCTTGCGATCCCAGGAGCTGACATGACCATGACTGAGAACCGGACCATCGAGCGCCTGCCCGTCAACGAGGAATTCGCCAGACCTGCCGGCGCCGCCGCGGTGGAGCGAACGGCCGAGGCGCTTCGGGCGCACGGCTTCGACGCCCGAGTCGTCGCCGGACCGGTAGAGGCGCGGGACATGCTCCTCGACCTCGTGCCGGTGGGCGCCGAGGTCGGCGAGGGCGCATCGATGACCCTCGACGCCATCGGCGTGACCGAGGCCATCGAGAAGAGCGGCCGATACGATGCCGTCCGACCACGGACCAGATCGATGGATCGGGCCACGCAGATGCGGGAGATCCGCAAGCTCGGCGCCGCGCCCGACGTGCAGATCAACAGCGTCGCGGCCGTGACCGAGGACGGGCGGATGGTCGTCGCCTCGATGACCGGGAGCCAGCTCGGGCCCATCGGCTTCGGTGCGGGGCGCGTGATCCTGGTCGTCGGGGCGCAGAAGATCGTGCCGGACCTGGCCACGGCCTTCCGTCGAGTTGAGGAGTACAGCTACCCGATCGAAGACGCCAAGATGCAGGCCGCGCTCGGGCGGCGCAGCGCGATCAACAAGCTGCTGGTGCTCAACGCCGAGTTCATCCCCGGCCGAGTCACGGTCATCCTGGTTCGCGAGTCGGTCGGCGTCTGACGGGCTTGTCCGCCGCGGTGCGGCGCGGGCGGCGACCCGGCCAGGCCTCCCGGCACTGAACGCCGGCCGCTTCCGGAATTAGCCCGGCGGCCGACATCCGCAGGGCTCCTGGTGCGATGGCCGCGCGCCGAGGCATACGTTTTCGGCGAACCCGTGATCGATTCCACCGGAGTCGGGCGTGTGGTGGCTGGATTCGGTGCCGCGCCGTCCTGCCGACGCACTCACGAGGCGATGCAGTGCAGCCGATCGTCACCGATCCCGGCTTCGAGCCGATTTTTATCCGCCGTAGCCGGACAAATGCAACTTCGCGCCTTGGGGCAACTCCTAGAACGATGGAGTCGCTACGCCCCTGGGGTTGAAGCCGGCGGATCGGTCGGCTGACCGGTTGGCGGATCCGTCGGCTGACCGGTTGGCGGATCCGTCGGCTTGGGGCCCGGAGCCGGCGGCTCACCCGCCTCGGAGGACTTCCATGCTGGCGCGGCGTTGGGGTCCGATCCCCATGCCGTGGGCGCACTCGGATACGCCGGCGGATATCCCGGCCAGCTCGGTCCCGCGTTCGGATTGACCCAACCGGGTATGCCGCCGCCCTGGCTTGGCGGAGCGGCGGGCGGGTAGGCCGGGGGGTAGGCCGGGGGGTAGGCCGGGGGGTAGCCGGGCCAGCTTGGACCCTGGGCGGACGGATACGGCCCGGGTGCGGACGGATACGGCCCGGGTGCGGACGGATACGGCCCGGCGGGGTACGGTCCGGGGCCCGACGGATACGGCCCGGGGTAGCCCGGCGCCGGCGTGAACTGATACAGGCTCGGATCGCGGCGGGCCCGCTGGCTTTCGTAGAGGACCGCCATCAAGAAGACGGTGAAGACCGATGCGGTGCTCCCAACGGCGGTGGACAAGGCCTGACCCACCGGCTGGAGGCCGGCGAGGGAGAGGGGGACATTGACTAATCCGCCGAGAAAGCTGAAGCCGAGACTGATCAGGGCGGCCATCAGACCCCAGCCGAACAATCGCAGCACGGATCCTTGCGATAGCCGCCAGCTCTCCTGCAGTCCCGCGATCGGGCCGAAGCCGTCGAAGATCGCTAGGCTGTAGAAGACCAGACGGATGACGAGATATATGAAGCCGGGCACTGCCGCCAGCAGCAGCAACAAGCCGACTGGTGGCACGACCACGAGAATGATGACCCAGACGATTGCCGCGGCGAAGATGGCGAGGCCGATCACGATCCCGGCCACGAGAGTCAGCAGACCCCGGTTCACCACGAACGAGACCGTCAAGGGGCGATTCCTCAGCCCGGCGATTGCGGTTGCGTTGTAAACCCAGGCGCCGACGAGGCCCAACAGGCCGATCACCAGGCCCGTGGCGGCCGCCGACGTCATGTACTTGTTGAACGCTTCCTGGTTCAACACGACCGCGCCCGTGTAGTTGTCGACTGTGGTCAGGTTGCGCGTGTCGACGGTGCCGATGATCGCGTACATCACGAACGAGCAAACGGCGATCACCCCGACCACGGGCAGCCACCTGCGCCACGACACCTGCAGGTAGGCGAAGGCGGTCTGGATCCCGTCGGAGACCGTGATGGCCCCCGGATGAGTGCTGAACTGGAACACGAACCCTCCCTGCGAGCCCGGCCGTTTGGCCCCGACGGTACGGACGAGCTGCTGCCTCGAATCTACTCTTGCGCCGGCTTCGCCACATCGCGTCCCTGCGCAAAGTGCCGGCCGGACCGTCGGCTAGAGGCTCTTGCGCAGGACGGCGGCGCTCTCCGGGCAGGCGCTGGTGAACTCCGGCGAGGTCATCAGCGCCGCGGGAACGTCGGCCCGGGTCGCCGCCGCGTAGCCCAGACGGGGGAACCAGCCCACGGCGGTCTCGGTCAGGAGCCACAACTCCACGATGCCGCGCGAGGCGGCCAGCCCCTCGGTGGCGATGACCAGCCGGCGCCCGATGCCCGAGCTGCGAAGTTGCGGCGCGACGCACACGGAACGGAGGAGGCCGACCGAACCGTAGGCCTCCACCGCGGCACAACCGACGATGCCGTCCCGACCGCGAGCCACGACCGCATTGGGCAGGGCGATCTCGAGCCCGTCGAGGGGAAGCCCGGCGGCGATGAGCAGGCCATCGATCGCCGCTCGGTCGGACTCGAGGGCGGACTCGAGGGCCGGCTCGATCACGGGTTCGATCGTGGGCTCGGTGCTCATCACTCGCAGGCGCCTCCGCAGCCGCACGATCGGTCGGACTCCTGCGCCGGCACGGGCGCCGCCGCCGTCGAAGTCGAGCCGGCTGCCCCGGCCTCGGGCTTGCGAGCCTTGACGATGACGCTCGACATGCGGTCGGCGACCTCGTGGGTGACGGTCAGCGAGACCTCTTCGAGTCCGACGGCCTCCAGGCCGGTCCGGAACTCCGAGAAGCTCAGGGCGCCGGCGATACAACCCGCATATGAGCCGCGCTCGGCTCGTTCGGCGGACGTGAGGGTGTCGTCGGCGACGATGTCGGCGATGCCGATCCGTCCGCCCGGCCGCAGGACTCGGGCGATCTCGCGGAAGACCGCCTGCTTGTCGGCGGCCAGATTAACGACGCAGTTGCTGATGACGACGTCGACCGAGGCCGCGGGGAGTGGAATGGCCTCGATGTGGCCCCGCAGCCACTCGACATTGGTGGCTCCGGCGGTGGCCGTGTTGCGCTGAGCCAGGGCCAGCATCTCGTCGGTCATNNTCGGTCATGTCCAGGCCGAAGGCCCGGCCGGTCGGCCCGACGCGCCTGGCCGAAAGCAGGACGTCGATGCCGCCGCCGGAGCCCAGGTCGAGGACGCGCTCGCCCTCGTGGAGGTCGGCCACCGCGAGAGGATTGCCGCAGCCGAGCGATGCCATGACGGCCGCGTCGGGCAGCTCCGAACGCTGAAGGGCGGAGTAGAACTCGCTGCCGGGATCGCCGGTCTCCTTGCAGCATGACTCGCCGGAGACGCCCAGCGCCGCCTCGGCGTAGTGGAGGCGAACCGCTTCGTGGATGTCGGTGGTCATCGGTGTCTTCCTAGCAGGAGCACGTGGCGGGGGACTGGCGGCGGAAGAGGTCGAACAGGGAGCGTTTCGGCCGCTCGGCTGCGACGAACTGGCAGCAACCAAGTCCGTTCACCGCACGCGCCTCGCGAATTCGCTCGTCCATGAGCAGATTGACCAGAGTCCGATTGTAATAGATCGACATTCTTCGATCTCCTTTCGAGTGCAGAATAGCCACTATATCGAGACTTGTCAATATCGATAGGGATCGATATCATGCGCCCATGAAACGCGCCACCGATCCGGACGTTCTGCTCCTGCAGGCCGCGGCCGACCCAACCCGACTCTCGATCCTGCGCCAGCTCAGCGCGGAAGGGGCGGTCTGCGCGTGCAACTTCACCGATTGCTGCGGTATCGCCCAGCCGACCCTGTCGCACCACCTGCGCGTCCTTCGGACGGCCGGTTGGGTCACGACCCAACGCCAGGGAACGTGGATCTACTACTCCCTCGAACCGTCGGCCGCCGCGCGCTTCCGAGAGCTGGCGGGGGAGCTCAAGCCGAGTGCCGCCCGGCCTGCGAGCGCTCTGACGTCGATTTCGACCGCGTTCACGCGGAGTTAACAGACCCGGAGTTGACTGTCGCGGCCGCCGATCGAGCCCGGCAGAATCAGGAGCTGGTCATCATGTCTTCCGAACCGATCCGAGTCCTTTTCGTCTGCACCGGAAACTCCGCGCGCAGCCAGATCGCCGAGGCCCTGCTGCGCGACTTCGGCGGGGCCGACTTCGCGGTCGATTCCGCCGGCACGGATCCCAAGGGCGTCAACCCGTACACCGTTCGCGTCCTCGGTGAGATCGGCATCGATTGGTCCGCGGCGCGGGCCAAGTCCGTGACCGAGTTCATGGGCCGGCCGTTCGATTACGTCATCACCGTCTGCGATCGGGCGCGCCAGACATGCCCCGTGTTTCCGGGCCACCACAACTCGATGCATTGGGGTCTTGACGATCCCGCCGAGGTCGACGGCACGGACGAGCAGAAGCTCGAGGCCTTCCGGCGGACACGCACCGAAGTCGCCACGCGCCTTCGGCCGTTTGTCGAACTCGCCCGCCGTGCCCGAACGGCGCACGAGGGCGCGACAGCCTGACGATCAGCTCTGGCTGAGCCAGACCGCGATGTCGCCGGCGGAGGGGATCCGGCCGGTGGAGACGACCTTGCCGTCGATGACGAGGCCCGGCGTGCTCATCACGCCGCGCCCGACGATCTCGCGCGGATCCGTGACGTGGCGAACCTCGGCTTCGACGCCGGCCATAACCACCGCTTCGCGGGCATTCGCCTCCAGGCGGCGGCAGTTGGGGCAACCCGAGCCCAGGACTTCGATCGTGCGCATGGTTCTCCTTCTGTGGAGCGGTTCAGGCGGGGCGGATTCGTTCCATCACCGCCGCGAGACTGGTTCGGTAGGCTTCGAGGAATGCCGGCTCGGCGGCCGCGAGCGGATGGACGGCGACGAGGTCCATCACATCCGCAGGGCCCAGGCCGGAGGCGGACATCGTGTCGAGGGCGCCGCGAGTCATCCGCTCCACCGCGACACTGGCCGCCTCTTCCGATAGGCCGAACGATCGGGCGATCTCGCGCAGCCCGTAGAGCTGGAACCAGAGGTAGGTTGGGCCCATCGCCGCGCTGATCGCGTAGGCCTCCAGCGCCGACTCGTCGACGACCGGCGCCTCGCCGAGCGGGGCCAGAGATGCCAGCACGGCCTCTCGGTCGGCCGGACCGAGCGCCGGCCCGAAGGCGACCGGGTTGAAGCCGGAGCCTACGATCGAAGGGGCGTTTGGGATGGCTCTGGCGATGCGATCGAAGCCACCGAGAAGGCTCGACAGGGCGGCGATCGTCACCTTGGGCGCCAGCGAGACGATGATCGAGCTGGGCTCCACTGAGCCGGCCAGCGCGGGCAGGGCATCGCCCATCGCCGCCGGGTGAAGTCCGAGGAACACGATTGACTGCCCGGCCGCCGCGCAGTTGTCGCCCACGCAGGTCTCGATCGATGGGTGCGCGGCCTTGAGGGCGTCGAGCGTCGCGGCATTGGGGTCGCCCACCACGACCCGTTCGGGCATTGCGCCGGCGCGCCTCCAGCCCTCGAGCATGATCCGGGCGATGCGGCCGCCACCCACGAAACCGACTGATTCGATTGACATGCGACTCCTCCTTGGTGGGTGGGGCGGCAAGCGGCGCCGGTGGGCTGCGGTCAGCCGGTTATGGCGTTGAAGAGGAACCCGATGGCCACGATTCCAGTGCTCACGACGCCGATGAATACGGCCAGAAGCGGCAGCTTGATGACGCGCCGCAGGATCACGAATTCGGGCAGGCTGATGGCGGTGACGGCCATCATGAAGGCCAGTGTCGTGCCGAGCGGGAGGCCCTTGCCCAGGAGTGCCTGGACGATCGGGATCGTGCCGGCGGCGTTGGAGTACATCGGCACGGCAAGCAGGACGACAAGCGGCACGGCCAGCGGGTTGGAGCGGCCGCCGATGGAGGCGATCAGATCGGTTGGGGCGTAGCCGTGGATCAGCGCGCCCAGACCGATGCCGATCAACAGGTACGGCAGCAGCTTGCGGACGAGCGTGCGCGTGTACGACCAGGCGTCGCCGAGGCGGTCCGACCAGGTGAGGTGGACGGCGATCGCGGTCGAAGGCCGGCCGGCCAGCTCCCAGACGTAGTCCTCGACGTAGCGCTCGAGGCGGAGCCTGCCGATCACCAGACCGCCGACGATCGCGACCGTCAGCCCGGCGGCCATATACGCCAGCGCGATGCCGGGTCCAAAGAGGCCCCACAGCATCACCAGCGCCACCTCGTTGACCATCGGCGAGCTGATCAGGAATGCGAACGTGACGCCGAGCGGCACGCCGGCCTCAACGAAGCCGATGAAGAGCGGCACGGCCGAGCACGAGCAGAACGGCGTGACGACGCCGAGCCCCGCGGCGGCAAAAGAGCCCGGGACCAGGCCTCGGCCGGCCAGCATCGGCCGGATCCGCTCCGGCGGGAAGAAGCCGCGAATCAACGTCACGACGGTGACGATACCGGTAAGGAGCAGCAGGACCTTGGGCAGGTCTTCGAGGAAGAAGGCCGTGGCTTCGCCCAGGTGGGAGTCGCGGCCGAGGCCCAGAACCGTGAAGGTCAGCCAGTCGGCGGCAGGCGCTTCCACCAGCCAGGCGACGAGCCACAGGGCCGCGGCCGTGCCCGCCACGGCGGGGAGTGGCGCCGTCGGGCGGCGCAAAGCGAGGGTCGTCATCGGAGCAACTCCGCCAGCTCGGTCAGAGCGGCGGCGCAACGCTCGTCGTCACGTTCGTAGAACATCCACCGCGCGTCGCCGGAGTGGCGGACCGCCCGAACCAGGCCGGCCTCGCGGAGGCGGGCGAGATGCATCGAGACGTTGTTCTGCTTCTCCCCGAGGGCCGAGGCGAGTTCGCACACGCAATGCGGGCCGCCGGCGAGCATCCGCATGGTGCCGGCGCGGGTCCGGTCGGCCAGGAGCGCGGCCGTGGCCACCGACGCGCCGACCTCCGGGGCGGGCAGGTCGAGGCGGGGCTCCGGCGGTAGCTGGGTCGCGGCGCAGCAGGACTCGGCGTCGGGCGCCGGGGCAGGGGAAACGGTTCGGGTGTTCATCTCAGCCGACACTGTCTCAATTCATGCTGAGATATCCCAGGACCGGCGGCACTCATCCGCCGGGCCGTTCGGCCCGTTGCGAGCTACTTTCGGGCCGGCGTGCTCTTGTCTGAGCCGGCGGCCGCATCCCGTTCCGCCGCGGCGTCGGTGGCCCGGGATCGATCGAGGTAGGACTGGGCCTTGTTGATCTGGGCCGTCATCGCGTCGGTCGTCTTGGTCATCGTGTCGAGGGCTTTGAGCTTGTAGGCGTCGATCTCGTCCATGGTGGCGTAGACGTTCTCGAAGGCCGCCTGCAGCTTCTCGAGGTCTATCGTTGAGGAGGCCGCCCCTTCGTTGACCGCCGCCGACTGCTCGCGCAGCATCGCCGAAGTGCTCTCGATCAGGTTCGATGTAGTCGTGTTCAGGGCCGTGATCTGGTCGAGGACGAGCTTCTGATCGCCGAGCGCCTGGGCGACGATGACGGCCGTCCGCAGCGCCGAGATCGTGGTGGTGGTGGCCCGGTCCACGCCGCGGATCAGCTCCAGGTTGTTGCGGCGGATGACGTCGATCGAGAGATAGCCCTGCACGCTCACGGCCAGCTGGGCGGTCAGGTCCTGGACCTTCTGGCGGACGTAGAAGAGCATGTCCTCTTTGAGGATCCGAGCCCGATCCGGGTCGGTCGCCTCGATCATGGCGATCCGCTCGGTGAGGCTCTTCTCGAGCTTCTGGGCAAGGTAGATGTACTGGCGCAGTCGCTCCATCGTCTGCCACAGGTTCGCCTTCTCGCGCTCGAGGTCCTCGTTGTCCTTCGACAGCTCGGTCTGGCCGCTCTGGAGACCGTTGACGATGGCGTTGATGTGGGTCTGGCTCGACTGGTAGCGGGCGAAGTAGGCGCGCAGCCGATCGCCGAAGGGAATGAACCCCAGCAGCTTCCGCGGTCCGAAGAGATCGCCCTGACGACCCGGATCGAGCGCCTCGATCTGGCGGCGGAGCTGCAGCAGGCTGCCGCCGACGGATCCGCTGGCGGCGATCGGTCCCTTCTGCATGGTGTTGACGGAGCGATCGAGGAGGCGCGAGGAGACCTGGGCGGAGGCCTTGATGTCGTCGTCGCCGAGCTTGCGGATGTCGGAGACGCGGGCCTCGAACTTGGGGTCCTTGACGTCGAGCTGGGTGATGGCGACCACGTATTCGGCGACCACGCGATCGAGCTTGGCGAGGGTGGAGGCGTCGAGCTTGATGGAGTTGGTGGCCGCTGGTTCCTCGACGATCGCGACGGGAGTGGGCGGGACGAGCGCCAGCGAAGAGCCGGCCGGCGCCACGAGGTCCGCGACGGGCGCCACGATGCCGGTGGCCTTGATGGCCGTCGCCGTCTTCTCGATCTTGAGCGAGTCGCCCATAGCCCGATACTCCTCCCTTGCCCGCGTGGCCCCAGCAATGCAGAGGTTACAGCCGCCGGAGTTTCGCGGCATCACTTTGATTCGCCCGTGTGATTCGCTCGACCGAGCGGCCGGCTCGTGAGGGCCTGAGGACCACTGTTCAGCGCGCGCCCGATGGCCGATCCCTCAGGCGGCGAGCATCGAACCAGGCCCCTCGGCAACATACGCCCACGGCCGACCAGAAGGCTTACGCGGCTGCCTGCGATCGTGAATCGTGCTGGATTGCCCGATCTGTGCCAGGTGCTTCGCGAGCTCCCAGGCGGTATCATCGGCAGCCGCGCGCCACGTAGCTCAGTGGATAGAGCATCTGCCTTCGGAGTGGACGGAAGTATGCTCAGACCGTCACGAGGGGAATGGGCAAGCAAAACGAGCAGGATCAGATGCTCTAACTGAGCGTGG
>PMKV01000045.1 GCA_003157875.1 Chloroflexota bacterium | reverse complement strand
ACCCTCATCCCGAACACCGCCAAGAAGCCTCTCGACGACCCGGCCTTCCGCAAGGCCCTCGCGACGGCGATCGACACCGGTGACATCGTGAGTAAGGTCTACGGCAACATCGTGACCCCGGCCGACCCGACCGGACTCCTGCCCTACTTCAGCAAGTACATCGACAAGGCTCAGGTGTCCTCCCTCGGCTTCTCGTTCGACACCGCCAAGGCAAAGTCCATGCTCGCCGCAGCCGGTTACCAGACCGGTTCCGATGGCATGGTCACGAACAAAGACGGATCGCCGATCAAGCTCACCCTGGAAGTTCCGGATGGTTGGTCCGACTGGATGCAGGCCGAGAATTCGATCGCAGCCAGCGCCAAGCTCGCCGGGATCAACATCGATCCTCAGCACCCCGACTTCAACACCGTCGTCGCTGATCGGAACCGCCCCGACGCCAACTCGCCGGCCAAGTTCGACCTTCAGATCAACAACGACGTCCAGGTCGGCAACACCCCGTGGACGTGGTACGACTACGTCTTCCGCGAACCGCTTCCGTCCGGCACCGCCGAAAACCGGAACTATGAGGGCTACAAGAACGACGCCGGTTGGGCGCTCGTCCAGAAGCTCGACCAGACTCCGGTCGACGACCTGGCGACCATGAAGTCGATTTGCTCGCAGCTCCAGAAGATCCAGCTGACCAACGAGCCTGTTATCCCGCTTTGGTATAACGGCGAGTGGTCTCAGGTGAACAACTCGGTGTGGACCAACTGGCCGTCCGACAAGGGCGCCCAGGTCCAGCCGGCCACCTGGAATGGCTACTGGCAGATGGGAGCAATCTACATGCTCACCAACATCAAGCCAGTCAAGGCCTCGTAGCCTCTAGCCACTACTGGTCCCTCCCTCCGGCTCACCGCCGGGGGGAGGGACCGTTTCTAACTGCGGTATCCGCGAACTGGAGATCGCGTGCGACGGTACTTCGGGCGAAAGCTACTCACCTACCTAATGACATTCTTCGTGGCCGCCACGATCGACTGGTTGATCCCGAGGTTCATGCCCGGCGATCCCGTCGCGCAGCTGGTGTCCCGTTCGAATGGAATCTCACCAGAGCAGGCCAAGGCCCTTGTCGACTACTACACCAGACTCTTCGGCCTGGATAAGCCGCTGCCTGTGCAGTACCTCAACTTCTGGAACTCACTGATCCACGGAGACCTCGGACTCAGCGTCTACGGGCATGGGACGCCGGTGACCGACATGATCATGGCCGCGGTACCCTACACGCTGGCCCTTTTGATCCCGGCGATTCTGTTGAGCTGGTGGGCCGGCAACACCTTCGGGGCCATGGCAGCCCGCCGCAAGTGGCTTGACAACACCGCCCTGCCCGTCGGCTACGTCCTGACGGCGACGCCCTACATGTGGCTCGCGCTCGTCCTCTCGTTCGTATTGGCATTCAGTTTCCGGCTCTTCCCCCTCTCCGGCGGCTATGGGTTCAACCTCGAGCCAACGTTCACGTGGCTCTTCTTCACGGACCTCGTCGCCCATTGGGTGCTTCCGTTCCTCTCGCTCTTCCTCGTTCAGTTCGGGGGCTGGGCGATCGGCATGAGGAACATGATCATCTACGAGCTGGAGTCGGACTACAGCCGATATCTGGAGGCGCTCGGCGCCCCGCAGGGCCTTATTCGAAAGTACGCCTTCCGCAACGCGATGCTGCCCCAGATCACCGGCCTGGCTCTCCAGCTGGGCGTGGTCGTGTCCGGGTCACTCGTCACTGAGATCGTCTTCTCATACCCCGGCGTCGGCCATCTCGTCTTCGCGGCCATCCAGAGCAATGACTACTTCCTCCTGCAGGGAATCTTCATGTTCATCATCATCGGAGTCCTGCTGGCCAACTTCATCGTTGACATCGTCTATGTCGTCGTGGATCCGCGGACCCGCGTGGCCATGCGAGGAGGCACGGCATGACGGCGGAGTTTGACCCGACGATGAGTCCGGCGGCCGGCGATGCCGAGAAGGCCCCGACTCCAAAGGCCAAGCGTGCGCGAGGCGAGTTCCTCTTCTTCGCTCTTCGCTCCAAGAAGTTCGTCGTCTCGGTATCGATCCTTCTGTTCCTCATTCTTCTCGCGATCTTTGGGCCGATGATCGACACGAACGATCCTCTGGCCCTGGGCGACCTGCCGATGCGGCAGCCCACCCTCGACCCGGGCAACTGGTTCGGCACGACCTACTTCGGCGAGGATGTCTTCGCCCAGTTCGTCAACGGTCTGCGCGCCTCGTTCTTCGTAGGTCTTCTGGGCGGCGGGCTCGGGGCGTTGATCGGCATGATGGTCGGCTTCGTCGCCGGCTATCGAGGCGGCTGGATCGACGAGGTCCTGAATATGGTCACGAACGTCTTCCTCGTCATCCCGACGCTGGCCGTGCTGCTGGTCATCACGTCCTATCTCCAGGCACGCGGCGTGATGTTCGAAGCGATATTCATCGGCGCAACCTCGTGGCCATGGGCCGCCCGCGCCATCCGAGCCCAGACCTTCTCCCTGCGGTCGCGCGACTTCATCGACCTGGCCAAGCTCAGCGGTCGAAGCGGCCCGAAGGTCATCGTCTTTGAGATCGCGCCGAATATGAGCTCCTACCTGTTCCTGACGTACATCCTGCTGTTCGGTGGCGCGATCTTGATCGCGGCGAGCCTGGACTTCATCGGTCTGGGCCCGACAGGCGGAATGTCCCTTGGGCTCATGATGTACAACGCCGTCACCTGGGCTGCCCTACAGCTCGGTGTCTGGTGGTGGTTCATCCCGCCGGGCATCGGCATCATCGCGGCCGTCGGCTCGCTCTACGTCATGAACGTGGGCCTCGACGAGATCTTCAACCCCAAACTCAGGGATATCTGACCCGTGAGCCTCCAGGTTACGGACCTTATGGTCTACTACAGAACCCTTGCCGGGGACGTGAAGGCGCTTGACGGCGCCACGTTCTCTATCGCAGACAAAGAAATCATGGGCCTCGCCGGCGAGTCTGGCTGCGGCAAGTCCACTCTTGGCAACAGCCTGATTCGCCTCGACGGCCGCATGAAGTACATCGGAGGAAAGGTCAACCTCGACGGAGCCGAGTTGCCCATTTGGGACAACGCGGGCATGAATGAGTTCCGCTTCCGGGAAGTCTCCGTGATCCCGCAGTACGCCATGAGTGCCATGAACCCGACGCGCAAGATCGGCAAGATGATTGCCGAGCTTGTCGAGTCTCGTGGGACCCAGTTCAGCGAGATCAAAGATGAGCTGGAGAAGCGCATCGACCACGTCGGTCTGACGCAAGACGTTGTCAACCGCTACCCGATCGAGCTATCGGGCGGCATGAAGCAACGAATGGTCATGGTCATCTCAACGCTGTTCGATCCGTCGCTGCTGATCGCAGACGAGATCACGTCCGCCCTGGACGTGTCGACTCAAAGAGCGGTGGCGGAGACGCTCGTCAGCTTCCGCGACCATGGCTACGTCAAGAGCATGATGGTGATCACCCACGACGTCTCGATCCTTTATCAGATCGCCGACTCGATCCTCATCATGTATGCGGGCAAGCTTGCGGAGAAGGCCTCGACAAAGACCATCATCGACCAGCCACGGCATCCTTACACGCAGATGCTGGTTTCATCGCTGCCTGAGGTCGGCGTCAGATACGCAGACAAGAAGCTGACCGGGATCCCCGGCAGCCCACCGTCACTGCTTGTCCCACCTACGGGTTGCCGCTTCAGAGCTCGCTGCCCGCTGGCGTTCGCGAAATGCGTCGAAGAGCCGCCGTTCGTGGAGATCGAAAAAGACCACTCGGTCGCCTGCTGGAAGGTCACAGGTCCTAATGCTTAGCCTCAACCGCATCTCCAAGACCTACAAGACAGGCACTTTCGGCGGGAAGGACCTGGTCGCGGTTCGCGACGTCAGTTTCGACATCAACCCGGGCGAGGTCATTTCGCTCATCGGGGAAAGCGGCAGCGGCAAGACCACCGTTGGGAAGATGGTGCTCAAGCTGATCGACATCACGAAGGGCTCGATCACGCTTGACGGGGTCGACGTGGCGCACAAGCAGGGCGCCGAGCTCAAGACCTATTACCGGCACGTTCAGGGAGTTTTCCAGGACCCCTTCAGTTCGTATAACCCAATCTTCAAGGCGGACCGCGTCTTCAGCCTGATACGCAGCGAGTTCTTCGCTGACATGCCTCGCGCGGAATGGGACGCCAAGGTCGATGGTGTGCTGCGGTCTGTCACTCTCGAGCCCAATCAGGTCCTCAACAAGTACCCGCATCAGCTCAGCGGCGGCCAGCTCCAGCGGTTGCTGGTTGCCCGAGCGCTGCTGCTGGACCTCAAGATCCTGATTGCCGATGAGATCATCAGCATGCTCGACGCGTCCACGCGCATCGATGTCCTCAATCTGCTGGCCGATCTCAAGAGCAGGGGCCTGGGGATTCTGTTCATCACCCACGACCTGTCGCTGGGCAACTACATCAGCGAAAAGACCGTCATCCTGCGTCGTGGCTCCGTCGTGGAGATGGGCGCAACGGACAAGGTGTTCGGCAACCCGACTCACCCCTACACGCGAATGCTCATCTCGTCCGTGCCCCAGCTCCACAAGAAGTGGGCTCAGATCGAGCAGGAGCTGCCGGCGCCCATCGCCGGTCGGGGCGGCTGCCTCTTCCACGAAGCGTATCCGCTGGCCGGGCGCACGCCCGACCGTCCGATCGACGAGCCCACGCTGGCGCGGGTCGAGGACGACCACTACGTGGGCTGCTTCGAACTCGACAGCGAGAAAGCGAGCCAGGTCGCCTGAAGCCGAGCCGGCCATCGAGTCGGACCTTCAGCTGCCCCTGCGATACTCTCCGCGCGTAACGGCACGCCCTCGAGGCCGCGGCCGGGTCCCGACGCCGAAAGGCGCCAGGCCCAGGTTCCGTGGTTCTTGGGGGCGTTCGTGGCGGGAGGAGGCGGTTCAGTGGCGAACACGGATGGTGGCAAGGGGCGGCAGGCGCGTCCGATCTCACTGCCCGAGCTCACCGACTTCGTTGAGGATAGCCTCGAGTCGAGCCGCGACTACGAAGCGATCGCGTTTGCCGGCCGGGACTTCACCGGCCACGACGCCAGCGATTCGAGGTTCCTCGACTGCCTCCTGGAGCGATGTTGCCTCGAGGGGGCTTCACTGCGGCGAGCGCGCATCATCGGCTGCGTGCTTGCGGATGTCTACGGAGCCGGCGTGGACTTTGCCGACTCGACGTGGCGCGACTGCGAGGTTACAGGCGGTCGTCTGGGCGCGATGACGATGCCCGGCGCGACGTGGGTGGGCATTCGGGTCCGCGGCGCCAGGTTCGGGTACGCGAATCTGGCCGGCGCTCGACTCGACGGCGTGGTCTTCGCGAACTGCGAGATCGGCGCCTTCGACGCCAGCTCCGCTCAACTGCGTTCGGTCGCGTTCGTCGACTGCACGGTGGAGGAGCTGAACGTGTCCGAGGCCGGCCTGTCGAAGGTCGACCTGTCCGGGGCAAGGCTGGGGAAGCTCGTCGGCGTCGAAAGCCTCCGCGGCGCGATCGTCGGTCACCAGCAGCTGCTCGACCTTGCGCCCCTGCTCGCCGCTCAGCTCGGCCTCGAGATTCGACCGGATTGACCACGGCCGCTCAACCGGCCCGCGCTCGTCCACGGCGCGAATGGATCGGCAGGGCGCCGCTCCCTCGATCCGCCGGGCCCGATTGGCTCTTCCGCAGGCTCGAGGACCGCCCGAACTCGCCGTCGACGAGGCGCCGATGGCGAAGCCACCCTTGTTTGCTATCGTGGTGACGATGGATCGACCGGTGCAGGACACCTCGCCCCGTAGCGCCGCGTCGCCCGAGCCGATCACTGCATGGTGGCTCGGGCGGACGCGCTATCGTGACGCCTGGGATCTGCAGCACCGCATCGTGGCAGCCCGGGTCGCCGGCTCGATCGGCGATCAGCTGCTGCTCCTGGAGCACGAACCGGTGCTGACACTCGGGCGCCACAGCGATCCGTCCCACGTCCTCGCAAGTGCGGCCGAGTTGGCCGCCCGGCATATCGAACTGATCGAAACCGAACGCGGGGGCGAGGTCACGTACCACGGCCCGGGCCAGTTGACGGCATATCCGATCGTGAAGCTGGCCGACCGTGGGTTGCTGATCCGGCCGCTCGTTCGGGCTCTGGAAGCGGCGCTGGCGCGAGCCTGCGGTGTTCGAGGCGTCGTCGCCGGGCCGAAGGATGGATTCCCCGGCTGCTGGTGTGACGACGGAACTCGCAAAATCGGAGCCGTCGGCGTACGCATCGAGCACGGCGTGAGCTACCACGGCGTCGCCCTCAACGTGACCGTGAGGCTCAACGACTTCGAGCTGATCGACGCTTGCGGGATGCCCGGCCTCGAATCGACCTCAATCGCGCGCGAGTTGGGCCGGCCGTCGGAACCGACGACCGAGTCGGTCGCAGCGGCTGCGAGCGACTTCGCCAGGGCGCTGGCCGGGGCGTTCGATGCCCCGCTGCTCGGTGATCTACCTCCCCTCGCCGATCCGTTCGCTGGCCGGACCGAACTAGAAGCGCTCCTGGCCGAGTGCGCGCCGGCCGTCGCCGCGAGGCCCGGTTGATGGGTGCCGGGCTCTTCGAGTTGCGCCGGGACAGCATCACCGGCTGGTGGGTGGCAACCGTCGTCGACCGCAAGTTCGATCGCGGCCGCTTCTCCCTGGCTGCGGCGCCGGTTGATGACGGCGAACCCTGCCAGAACTGCACTCAGCCGCCGGGTGAAGGCGTGCGTCTGCGCACTCTCAAGGACTTCGCCTTCAACGTCGTCGGTAGCCAGGAGGAGGCCCGCGAGATGGAGCGGAACCTCGCCCAGGTCGCCATGGCGCAAGCTCGAGCATCCGGAAGCTGGCGAACGATCGTCGCTCCGCCTGGAGAGCACAGGCCGCTCCAAGCCATCGGCGCGGAGATGCTCATCGCCATGTTGGCCGAGGTGCGCAAGGCCTTCGTCGACGCTCAGAGGGTCGGCCAGACCGAGTACCTGCAAGTGGTCCAGAACTGGGGCGCCCAGGCCGGTGCTCGCACCAACCATCTTTGCCTGGACCTCTACGATCTGCCGCAGATCCCGCATCGAGTCGCCGAGGAGATTGGAGGTGCCGCCAGGAGCGTCATTCGTGAAGGCGAGTGCCCGTATTGCCGGCTGGTCCTCGACGAGCCACGCATCGGTACGCGGATGATCTGGCAGGACGGTGGCAGCGTCGCCTTTTCGCCATATGCATCGCGCTCTCCGTTCGAAGTGTGGATCGTCCCACGTCGCCACGCGGCCGATTTCGCCGGGGCAACGGACGCCGACATCGCTTCCACTGCCGAGGCGCTGCGCCAGGTCCTCAGCCGTCTGGCGTGCCTGGATGGGCCGCCTCACAACCTCGTTCTGCACGCGGCTCCGCTCCGTGAACGTGTCGACGCGACGTACCATTGGCACTGGGAGGTCCATCCACGGCTTCGCGAGATTGCCGGGCTCGAGTTGGGGACTGGGCTGCCGGTCAACCCCGTCTCGCCGGAGGAGGCCGTGGAGGAGTTGCTCCGTCATCTGCCAGCCCGGGGGGGTGCCGATCTGCCATGAGACCGATGGGAGTGGTCGCGCGGCGTCACAGCGGCATGAGCGGGGCCGTCCAATTTTCCCAGCGCGCAGGGACGCGCAATTGGCTGTTGACCCGTAAGACAGCGGTGGCGAGCAAGTGTCCATCAGCGCGACAAGCTGGCAATTGGGGTGCGGCGTGACCGCCGCGGCCGAAGGCTCCGGTGATCGGACCTTCATCGAGGAACTGTTTGCGCTCCACCACGCCGAGATTTACGCATACATCTTCCGGATGGTGCGCGATGCCGACGTCGCCGCCGACTTCGCCCAGGACACTTTCATCAAGGCGTACAAGGCGCAGGAGTCGCTGGAGGATCGAGCCAAGGCGCGAGCATGGCTCTACCAGATCGCCCACCGGGTCGTTCTGGACGAGATGCGCCGGCGGCGCATCGTTCACTTCATTCCCTGGACGGGCGAGAGCCACGGTGCCGCTCCGTCGGCTGAGCACCTGGCAATGGAGATGCGCTTGTCCGGACCACTCGCTCGCGCGTTGGCACGCATTCCGGAGCGGCAGCGCGCAGCACTGTTGTTGGCCGAGGTGAACGATCTGACTGGACTGGAACTCGCCGAAACGCTGGGCGTCAGCCACGTGGCTGCCCGCGCTCTCTTGACCCGTGCGCGAGAGAGCCTTCGCCAGGCTCTCGCCGACGAGAAACGCCAGGAAATGGAGCGCGAAGCCGCCATCGATGCCGCCTATGCCGAGCAGGTACGCGTCGTCGAAGCGCAACGCTCATCTGACGACGTCCCGAGGGTCGACCGATGAGCCGCGAAACCCCGAATCTGACCGGCGCCGCGGTCCACGAGCGAGCTCGCATGCTGGCGGCCGAATCGGTGGATATGCCGCTCGATCCCGGCGACGAGGCGTGGCTGACCGAACATCTCGAAGCCTGCCCGGACTGCGCCGCCGTCGCCGCGGACTACCGAGCCATCCACCTCGAGCTGCGCTCTCTTCCCGCACCCGAGCCGCCGCGTGACCTGTGGGCCCGGACCTCGGCAGGGTTGGACATGGTCGACGCCGCTGCCGCTAGACGGTCCCCGAGCGCCGGCAGGGCTGCCGGGCCGGGCAGACGCCCTCTCTTCACCACGGCCGTCGCCGTGGTAGTGGTCGTCGTCGTTGCCGTCGGCTCACTGCTCGTCCAGAGTCCAGTCCTGAATCCCGCGCCCGGCTCCACCCCGGGCTCCAATGTCGCACTGGGCACCGCTTCCCCGGCCGGGCCATCGTCCGCTCCGCAGGGTCCGCTGGCCGTCGTCAACGGCACGAGCTACTGGATCGCGTCGTCCGGCGGCATCTATCAGATCAAGGGCGGGTCGACTCAATGCTCCGCTACGGACGGCAGCTGCACCGTGGCAACCGGATCGGGCCAGACTCTTGGTTCCATCAAGAGCGACTCCGACGTCTCGGCCGTGATCGCCCCTGGAGCTCAGTCGGCCGCAGTCTGGACCGACGATAAGGTGGCCATCGTGCCGCTCACCGTCCAGCCTCAGACGATCCCGCTCGATCAGCTGACGCCACGGCCGACCATCGCGGCCACGCCTACAGCCGTGGCAACGCCAGCCACGACGGTTACGGCCACCCCCGCGGCCACGACTATCCCCGAGGCCACGCGCACCGCCACCGCGCCGACGGCGACGCCGCAGGTCTCTTCCGTCTCGTCGGGTACGCCCGCTCCCTCGGCGACGCCGGCCAAGACCGCCACTCCGACCGCCATGCCGACGGCGGTCGCGGCGACGACGCAGCCGACCGCGATTCTCACTGGCCACGAAATCGTAGGTCGCGACCCCGAGTTCTCCGCCGACGGCAGCGAGGTCGCGTTCTCGGCCAGGCCGGTGGATCACGGCGCCGGGCCGGATGTCTTCGTCTGGCGGTCGGGCCAGGAACAGGCCACGCGGGTCACCAACCACCACGCCGATCTGTTCGCCGGCTGGTACGGCCATGAGATCATCATCAGCGAGATCTCCGCTGTCGCCGCATCCGGGGGCGCGGCCGCGTCAAGCAGCGCGGATGCGCCGGACTCCGCCTCGTTCGCCTTCGATACCGTTTCGGGTGCCTATCTGAAGATCGATCGCCCGATGCTCCTTCCGGTCGTTGACCCCACGAGCAAATACCTCGTCTACTGGTCCGGCTCGGTCGAGTTCGATCCGGTCTCGGGGCTGTGGGAACCGGGCGGCGGCGATCTCTACTTCGACACCTGGGCGAACCTGAAGCTCACCCCAGCCCCGCTCCAGTCCGCCGCCTCGCCTGGCGCGTCTCCAACTGCGGCGGCGACGGCGACGCCATCGCCGGCTGCCGCGGCGACGCCCGGCGCGACGCAGGCAGTCGGGCCGAGCGCGGCTGCGTTCACCGCCGAGCCGAGTCCGGCCGCAACGGCAACGTCGAGCCATGCCGCCGGATCTCTGAGCCCGGACGGCCAGACGCTTCCCCAGCTGCTTCCGGTCGCTGCGACTCCCGGGACGGTCCATAGCTGGATCGTTCGTTGGGACGCCGCGGGTCAGCACGTCGCCATCTGGGTTGCCGATCCGAACGGTTCGAGCGTCGGTCGGCTGTGGCTCTACTCGATCGATCGGACGACGGGTCAGGTCGACACGAACCTGCCTCTGCTGTCCGTCAGCAAGGTGATGTCGAACATCGCCTTCGACGCCGCCAACCTCGTGTACACGTCTGCCATCGATGGCAGGACGTATATGCAGGCGGTACCGGCAGTGCCGCCGTCGTCGGCGTCGACACCGGTCCCGACCGCGCCCGGCCAGCAGCCGAGTGGCCCGGCCACGGGGACGGCGCAAGCCACGGATCGCCCCGGCAACTGATACGCGAGCCGGTCAGCCGGCGCATGCCGTCGTTACTCCCTGTGCTCCTCGCTCACGCACCCATAGGTGCGCCCGCGAAAGCCAGTGTCGCCCGGCTCGTGCTCAGTCGCGCCTAGGCCTGCACGCGTCGGACCGGCTCGCTGAGGTTCCGTGACAGCTCGGTCAGCCGTCTGGCGGCCGCCCGGCGGCGCCCGGCGGCGCCCGCCGGCCGGGCGCTGTATCCTTCGAGACGACCTTTAACGACCGGCACCGTGAGGCCGGGAAGGAGGACTGCGCCTTGCAGGGCAGCGAGCGATGACCGACCGGCAGATCATGACCGGGGACGAGATCCGGCGAGCCATCGTTCGGATCTCCCATGAGATCGTCGAGAAGCAGGCCGGCACGCAGGGCCTCGCTCTCGTCGGCATCCAGCGCCGCGGCGTTCCGCTGGCAAAGCGCATCGCCGACGCGATCGAGGAGCACGAGGGCGTTCGGCTCCCGGTCGGGGCGCTCGACATCACCTTCTACCGCGACGACCTCTCACTCGTTGCCCAGCAGCCCATCGTCAAGGGCACGGACCTGCCCTTCGATCTGAACGGCGCCACGGTGGTCCTGGTCGACGACGTTCTCTACACCGGCCGGACGATCCGCTGCGCGATGGACGCCCTGATCGACTTCGGGCGGCCGCGGGCGATCCGGCTGGCGGTGCTGATCGACCGCGGCCATCGCGAGCTCCCGATCCGGGCCGACCACGTCGGCAAGAACGTGCCGACCTCGCGCGAGGAGATCGTCCAGGTCCGTGTGGCCGAGTTCGATGGCTCCGACGAGGTCAGCATCGCCCGGCAGACTCGGGCCTCCGAGACGGCCCCGGCGGACAGGTGATGACGACCGTGGCATCGGCTGCGCCGGGCGCATCCACCGTTTCGTGGCATCACCGCCACCTCATCGACGTGGACGTGGTCAGCTGGCCCGAGATCGAGTTGATCATGCGGACCACCGAGGAGATGAAGGGCATCCTGGCCCGCCCCATCCGCAAGGTGCCCGCGCTCAACGGGCGTCGCGTGACGACGCTCTTCTACGAGGCCTCGACCCGGACCCGCGTCTCGTTCGAAACGGCGGCCCGCAACCTTTCCGCGGACGTCGTCAGCATCGCAACGGCTACCTCATCGGTGACCAAAGGCGAGTCCCTCGTCGATACGATCCGGACCCTCGAAGCGCTCGGCGCGGAGATCCTGGTCATGCGCCACTCCGTCTCCGGGGCGCCCTATCTTGCGGCCGAAATCTTCGGCGGGCACGTCCTCAACGGCGGCGACGGCTGGCATGCCCATCCCACGCAGGCTCTGCTGGACCTTTACACGATGCGAGAGCACGTGCCGGGCGGCGATCTGCGCGGCCGCAAGGTCGCCATCGTGGGCGACATCCTCCACTCCCGCGTGGCCCGGTCCAACATCTGGACGCTGACGGCGGCCGGCGCGGAGCTATGGCTGTGCGGACCGGCCACTCTCTTGCGGGGGATGGATCGCTGGGCCGGCGCGTGGTCCGGAGGCGCGATCCCCGGCCACGGCCGCTTCAACGTGACGAGCGACATCGACGCCGCCGTTCGCGACGCGGACGTGGTCATGGGGCTGAGGATCCAGCGTGAGCGGATGCAGGGCGGATTGTTGCCGTCGCTTCGCGAGTACGCGGCCATGTTCCAGCTGAACGCGGAACGGGTCTCGCTGGCCAAGCCCGACGCGATCGTGATGCACCCCGGGCCGATGAACGAAGGCGTTGAGATAGCGCCGGACGTGGCCATCAGCGGTCGTTCGGTGATCACCGACCAGGTAGCCAACGGTGTCGCCGTCAGGATGGCGCTGCTGTACCTGCTGGCCGGCTCGCACGAGCCTGCGCATGCGGAGGCCGCGCTGTGAGCGCCGCGAGGGGCGGCGCCCGAGCCGCCGGCGCCCGAATGAACTCGACTGGCCCGAAGGTCGGTGAGACCGTCGAACGGTTCGAGCTGGAGAAGGCCTGGCTGGTCGATCCCGTCTCCGGGCGCGAAGGCCCGGGCGAGATAGTCGTCACCGACGGCCTCCTCGAATCCGTGGTCTGGCTCGAAGGCGCGGAGGCCGAGGGCGTCACCGACGAGGGCGTGATCGTCGCCCCGGGCTTCTTCGATCTCCACGCCCACTTCCGCGAGCCGGGCTTCGAAGACGCCGAGACCGTCGCTACCGGCTGCGCTGCCGCGGCACACGGCGGCTACACGACCGTGGCACTGATGCCCAACACTCAGCCCGCCCTCGACGAGCCGGGCGTCCTGGGGCGCGTCCGCTCGGCCGCATCTGCCGGCGGATCACCCGTCGAGGTCCTTGCCTTCGGCGCCGTATCGGCGGGCCGGGCGGGGGAGCAGCTATCGGCCATGGGCGAGCTGGCCGACGCGGGCGTGGTCGGCTATTCGGACGACGGCGCGCCGGTCAAGACGCCGAAGCTGATGCGGAGCGCCCTCGTTTACGCCGGCATGCTCGGTCTCCCGATCGTCGAACACGCCGAAGACTCCGAACTGACGGCCGGCGCCGAGGCGCACGAGGGCTACGTTGCCTCGGTCATGGGACTGGCGGGTTGGCCCGTCGCCGCCGAGGTTGACGCGGTCTCGCGCGATCTGGCGATCCTCGCCGACGCCCTGGGCGATCAGCCCGGTGCGAGGCTTCATCTGACTCACGTCTCGACGGCAGCTGCGCTGGATCTGGTCCGCCGCGCACGCGCCGCCGGGCTGCCCGTCACGTCCGACGTCACTCCCCACCACCTTGCCCTGACCGATGAATGGATTGCCGGCTCGCGGCGCTGGGCCTGGGAGGCGCTCGGGAAGGGCGGTGCGTCGCGCGACCCTTGGGCGGACGGCGCCCTGACCGCGTGGCCCTACAACACGTCGCTGCGAGTGAACCCGCCGCTGCGGACCGCCGCCGATGCCGCGGCCTGCCTGGCCGCACTGATCGACGGAACCGCCTCTGCCGTGGTCACGGACCACGCCCCGCACACGATCGTGGACAAGGAAGTGGAATTCGGCAAGGCCGCAAACGGCATCAGCGGCATCGAGACGGCGCTTGGAGTGCTGCTATCGCTGGTGGACGCCGGGAAGCTGCCGCTGGCCCGAGCCGTCGCGGCGCTGACCACAGGACCCGCGAGCGTCGTCGCCGCGGCCCGTCGAACCGCCGGCATCCCGGCCGCCCGGCCCCGAGGCCTCACCGAGGGCGCCCCCGCCGATCTGGTCGTATTCGATCGGTCGGATTGCTGGACCGTCGCGCCCGACTCGCTCCTCTCGAAGGGCAAGAACTCGCCGCTCATCGGCCGCGAGCTCCCCGGCCGCGTCCTGCTGACGATCGCCGGCGGACGCCTGGCCTATGAGGATCCCAGCGCCGCGGACGGCGACGGCGCCTGAGGCGTGCAGTCGGCCAGATAGCGCGGGCCGACCAAGCGGGCCTCCTGCGGCGACGACTGTGGGCGCAAGCGCGCGGCGTGCGAGAATAGGACGCCGCGCGGCGGCCGATCCGTCGACCGCCATCGCCGTAGAGACTAGGAGACCGCAGAGCCCGTGCCAGTCCTTATGACCTTCTTCAACGTCCGCCGAGGGCGCGATCCGTTCTTCAAGTTCTTCATGAAGACCCTGATGCCGCGTCAGGTGAAGCAGTACGAAGAGAAGTTCGGGATCAAGTTCATCGGCTGGTTCAACGTGGCTCACGGCTGGGATTTCGACAACGTGATCTTGCTCGAC
>PMKV01000085.1:33623-39528 GCA_003157875.1 Chloroflexota bacterium | reverse complement strand
ATCCAGGTGCCGTCGGGGCTCACCACGCCGCGTCTTACCGGGAGGGTGTGACCACTGAGAGTGCGGACGAGGGCTTCGGATTCCCGCGGACGGGTGTAACAGTGGATCCATGGATGGCAACCGGGGCTGCTGCGCCGCTTCCGCTCCGCTTCGAGACGCCCGGCGAGAGGCGCCTCGTCCCATTGCAGCCGGTTGTACAGCTGCTGCCACGTCAACTCGGGCCGCTCGCGCATGACGTGGCTCTCGAGGCGTAGAGCACGCTCGAACGCTTTCAGGGTCGCCAGTCGGTCTTCCGGCGGCGCACTCCCAGCCACCGCTTCGGTCATTCGCCCGTCCTGTCTTCCCCACGTTGGACCCGGACGACCGCGTATTCGACCTCGGCCAGGAGCGCGGGGATGGCGAGAACGGCTTGCCGGTCGATGTCCTGAACGTCCACCGACAGGTCGTCGAAAGGAACCAGATACGGGCTCTCTTTGCGCTCCTCGCTCCTGGCCGGCGCCAGCCGCCACCCGGCGTCCGCGCGCTCCTTCCACCAGCGGTCGTGCTCCATGCGCGCGAGCAGCTCGATCTCGGCGGCGGTGAATGCCGGCGGCTCGGCGTCCCAGTCGGTCATAGGCTCGATGTCGCACCCGATGGCCTCGAGCTTGCGGCTGATGTCGGCGGCTTGCGCTCGGCTCGACTCCTTGAGCGACTCCGGCAGATGCTCCCATTCGGCCATGGAATGGTTCGTCTCGACTGATTGTCCTTCCCGCCGCCGGTTCGAGACGTAGTTCTCGTGGATGGCGCGTGCCAGGACCTCGTTCTGTCCTGCCATCAGCACCTCCGGACGGCAAACGAGATCCAGGAGCCCAAACACGCGCAGGTTGCCGAACGCGGCATGGCCTTCGCCGCCCAGCAGCTTCGCCACGCCTCCCTCCTGCGTGGTGCGCACGACGATCGGAACGTTGCGGTCCCCAAGGCGGTGTCGCATGTGGAGGGCCGCGCCCAGCCCAACGGCGTCTTCGCGCACGCACATGTACACGCCGGTGACGTCCGAATTGCCGCGCCGGCCGAACAGGAAGTCGGCGCGCTCGAATTCGGCCGAGTCGAGGTCCATGCGCCGGGGCGTCAACTCGCATACGGTAGCCAGCCGAGGGAAGCGTTGGTTCAGCAGGGCAACTCGGGCATCGGCCTGACGATCGACGGCGGTGACCCGCAGCTTCTTGCCGCGTGTGCCCGGAATCGAGCGCCACCGGCGAGCGGCGTGCACGACGAGCCGGGTACCCATCTCGCCAAGACCGACGACGACAATGTGCGGCGGCCCAAGTGGAGTGTTGCCCTGATCGTCGAAGGCGGGGTAATCGGACAGCAGGGTCGGTGCTCCCAACTCCGCCACGTTGAAGTACTCGATGCGAAGCCCGCCTCCACGACGAGCGAGCCCGGCCTGTCGGAGCACATCGTTGAGCTTGTCATCGATGACATGCACGAAGCACGTAAGGGGCGACCCGCGCCGGCCCTCGGCCAGGCTTCTGGCGGCGATCGCGATGTTCGCGTTCCTGCCGTCGTCACCGACCACGGTGAACAGGTAACGGGCCCGGTGTGCTCTTGCCCTGCGCAGCATGGCTGGATTCGTCGCGTCGCCCACCAGGACCGCGACGCCATCCTCGCGACACCTGGCGATTGCGCCGCTCTGCGCGTCCGACTCGATTCCTACGACATCGTACCCGGCTTCGCGGAGGTTCCGCGCGAGCAGAGAGCCCAGGCGCCCCAGTCCGCACACGACCACGTGGTTCGAGTAGGAGCGCAAGCGGAGGCCCGAGAGCTGCTCTCCCAGCAGATCGGCTAGGGCGCTCAGCGTCGCGCCGGCGGCCACGGCTGGAGCGAGGAAGCGCGCCACTTCGAGCTGCCACGAGACGGGCGGCGGGACGTCGCCGGAGTGGATGATGAAGAGCTGGAGCGAGCGGTAGAGGTTGTCGAGGAAGCTACGAGGCTCGCTGACCGCCCGCCCGTTGAGGTCGAACCCGATCCACCCCAGCGCCAGCGACGTGACGAAGAGGCCGGCGAACACGATCCAGCGGGCCGACTGCCAGGCGCGGCGGACGCGCGCACGCAAGAGCGCCCAGGCACGCCTTGCTGCGTGTTCGGGCGGTGGTGACGTCCTGTGTTCGGTCAAGGCCAGCTTCCTCGTTCTTGACTCGAGCAGACTAGCTGAATAGGTGCACGGCTATTGGGCTCCCCTGCCGTGCGCTCTGGGTCGACGCACGTTCGACGACCCTCAGCCTGATCCTCACCTGAGCCGGGCTCGGGAAACGCCGGTCTCTTCATCGTGATCTGGACACAACTGGTCGACCAGGAAGGCCTCCTGGACTGCATCGCGCTAGGCGTTGAACTCGTTGAATGAAACGGCTGCCACTCCTGCAAGCTCGGTTCTTCAGCCAACCGATGGTCGGGGCCGGAGTATCGTGGCAGCAGCCAGCCGACAGTAGAGGCCAGAATGTCACCAAGCGCGTCCAGACCGGCTTTCGTCATCATGCCGTTCGCGCCTGAGTTCGAGGCGGGCTTCGACGATGTGATCGAGCCCGCCGTTCGGGCTGCCGGACTCGAATGCATCCGGGCCGACCAGGAGGCCCTTGGCCACATCCACAAGATGATGTTCGAACGCATCTTCGAGTCAGCGGTTGTGGTTGCCGACGTGTCCGGTGGCAACCCGAACGTCTTTTATGAGCTGGGTGTCTCCCACGCCACGGCGCGCAAGACCGTCACCATCGTACGCGAGGACTTCCGCGACCGGATCCCATTCGACATCGCTCCCTACCGGGTCATCATCTACCCCAGGCGGCCGGAGGGGATGATGGGTAGCGGCGAGCTGACGAGCTACCAGGAATCGCTGGGTCGCGTCGTCGCTTCGCTCGCCGGCTCTATCGCTTCGGTCCTCGAACAGGAGTCTGAGGGTATTGCCAACCCGGTGCAGGACTACCTGAGCACACGCTCACCGCTGACCTGCGGCGAGAGCAGACATGTGGACTGCCTGACGGAGACCGACGAGGAGGAGATGGTGCGCCGCGCCGCGTCGGAGATCGTCTCCGTCGGGATCACGGGAACGCACTTTAGTAAGGTCCTGGCGCGCATTCTCGAGGCCGGAGAACGTGTACGACCATTGCGCGCGCGCATCCTTGCTCTGGATCCCAGAGACCGCGAGGGATGGCGCTACGTCTATCACTTGCGCGAGGGTCGGACCGTGGCCGACGAGGAAGTGGAAGACCTGCTTGCCGAGGACAGCGCGATACTCGAGCGCACCTTGAGGGTCATCAAGCGTTTGAATCAGAGAGTCGGTTTCGAGGGCGAGATCGTCTACTACTCGGGCATCCCCCTCTTCTGGGCGTACCTTGTCGACGACGAGCGCATCATCGTGGGCAATCTCGCGATGAACCGGTTATCGAGCCGCCTGCCTGTTTCCGTGTTGGTCCGAGACGACCCGCGAACGCGGGCGGTGTATCGCTACTACAACGAGGCGGTCCAGGGTTTGAGTCCGTCGGCCACGTAGGGTTCTCGTCGGTCAGGTTCTGGATTGGGGTTCAACACAGCTACCGCCGCGCCAACGGCGGAGATTCGAGGCCACGTGCCATTTGCTCTCGGCGCGACCGGCCCAGATGCCCAGCGGCCCAGCGGCCCGGAGTGCCAGCCGCCGGGGCTGAGGAGGCTGGCGCCTACCCGAGAGGAATGGCTCCGGCGGTAGGATTCGAACCTACGACCAAGCGGTTAACAGCCGCCCGCTCTACCACTGAGCTACGCCGGAGCGAGTCGATCGCCGACGCCATCGCGGCGCCGCGCGACAGGATAGCACGGCCTCACCATCGAGTGAGACTCGACCGGGCGCCAGCGCCGAACCTACATCTCGACCGGAAGGTCGGGCCTGTTCCCCCACTCTTCCCACGACTCCGCGTAGTTGCGGACCGCGGTCAGACCGGCGATCTCCGACATGGCGAACCAGGCCAGAGCGGCTCGAATCCCGCCCTGGCAGTAAGTCGCCCGAAGCTCGTCGGGGTTGACGCCCGTGGCTCTCAAGATGGACACGATGTCGGCCGCCGGCCGCAGCCTGCCGTCTGGGGCGACGAAGTCATCGAATAGCCGGAAGCGCGCGCCGGCGATTCGCCCGCCCCGGGCCGCCATGACATCGTGGCCCAGATACTCGTCGATACGCCGAACGTCCAGAAGGCGCGTCGGACCGCCGGGGACGCTTGCTTCCCGGCTCCACGCCAGGACTTCCTCGGCCGTGGCTATCAGTGAGTCATCTCGTTCGCCGAGCGGCTCCGTTGTCGCGGCGGTCGTGACCTGGGGCGCAGCCGTGGCCGGCGCCGCCCCGCCCGTCGCAGCCGTCGCTGCCGTCATGGGCAGCCCGGCGGCCTGCCAGACCTTGAGCCCGCCGTCCAGAACGTGGACCCGCTCCCTCGGGAAGCGGTAGAGGCGCAGCAGCCAGTAGCCCCGGATGGCGTGACGACCCCGGCCCTCGTCGTCGTAGAAGACCACGCGACGGCCCGGCGCCACGCCCCATCGGGCGAGGGCCTCCGAGGTCTCCTCGCGCGTCGGAACTATGTACTGGCGCCTGGCAGTGCCCGTCTCCGGTCTGACCCCAGGCTTGGCCAGGTCGACGTGTAGATCGCTGAACACCGCGCCGGGGACGTGGCCCAGGTCGTAGGCCTTGCGATCGAGCGATACATGAACCGCCCGCAAATCCGGGTCGTCCAGATGTGCGGCCAGCCATTCAATCGAGATCAACGGTCCCGGTTCCCCTGCGCCCATCGATTCCTCCCGCTTCGGCAAGAACCCGCCAAGCGTACCCTCAAACGAGGACTATGCCGCTGCCTTCCGGGTCTCGGCCCTCCGCCAGCGCACGGAGGATGGACTCCGCCGGTAGCGGAAGATCCGCCCGCATCGCCTCCGCCTGTTCCTTTATCAGGCAGCGGTTGTGGCGCGTGTCGGCGAGGAGCAGAACCACGCCCGAAACGTTCGGGTCGTCGCGGCGCTTCGAGGCCAGCCGTCGCTGCAGCGCCTGAACATCGCGAGGTCGCGTCTCAGCCTCTACGGCCACCTCGCGCGGCCCGATCAACATCACGGCGTCCCAGGCGCGCAGATCCCCGATGTGACCGGTCACGATCAGGCGGGCACGCTCGGAGCCTCTGTCGGAGGCACGCTGCTTGCTGCCCATGTCGGCAGAATGCTCCGGGCCGATCTCGCGCGACTTATCCGCGGCTGCTCCGAGCCCGTGCGGTCGTCGGCGTGCATCAAATGCACCGAAACGACGCGAAAGGCGCCGGCAGGGCCATGGCGTGCAGCAGATGCATATTATGCGACCGCGCCGGCCGACGAGGAGCGCTGCGAGGCCCCAACGCCGCCTTGACCCTCCGCGAGTCTGGCGTCTCGGCCGGCCGCGGTCGACCTGGTGCACTGGATGCACGGAATCCTCGGGCTTACGAAGGCCGACCTTCGAACTCGGACTGGAGTGTGCATCTCGCGCAAACCCGACCCGCACGCGGCCGCGACCACTCCCCGTACGCGGCCGAGCCACTCCCCGTACGCGGCCGCGACCACTCCCCGAGGGACCACTGCGCCGCGGCCCGCCCCTCCCCGGGAAGCCGAAAGCCCCGCCGAGTGGCAGGGCTTCGAACCACCTACTCCAGGTAGTCCTTGAGCTTGCGCGACCGGGACGGGTGGCGGAGCTTGCGCAGAGCTTTGGCCTCGATCTGGCGGATGCGNNTTCCTCGAGGGTGCGGGCGCGGCCATCCTCCAGCCCGAAGCGGAGCTGTAGAACGCGCCGCTCGCGGCCGGTCAGGGAATCGAGAACTGCCTCGACCTGCTCCTTGAGCAGCTGATGGGACGCGGCTTCGGCCGGCGCCAGGGCACCGCGATCCTCGATGAAGTCGCCCAG
>PMKV01000085.1:33455-33605 GCA_003157875.1 Chloroflexota bacterium | reverse complement strand
CTCCGGAGTGACCACCTGCTCCTGACCCTTGGACATGGCCTCGGCGATCTCTTCGACCGTCGGCTCGCGGCCCAGCTCTTGCAGCAAAGTGCGCGAAACCCTGATCAGGCGGTTGATCGTCTCGACCATGTGGACCGGGATGCGGATGGT